>CAMAGI010000227.1 GCA_945833775.1 uncultured Lachnospiraceae bacterium | reverse complement strand
ATCAAACCGCTGTAGTTGTCAGAACCCTGTTCCAGTATTCTTCGGGGATGCCGGGCCAGATACACTCACCCTGTTCTTCGCGACACAATTCCATCACTTTCGTCAGACTTGAGGCATGGGCGTGTTCTCTGTCACAACCGTGCAGCACGCGTTCCGTTACACAGGTCCAGCCGGGCGCGATTTTGTCCAGTTTCTCCTCATAGAGTTCCGCCACAGCCCGCTCAACATCATAGTCCAGACTTATCAACTGCGGAATCCATTTCCCGTCCTTAGAGCTCAATATAGCAAACTGCGTCATACCGTTGCTCTCCAGGGGCACCCCTACAGAACCGGGGTTGATCAGGAGCTTTCCGTCATACTCCTCACAAAACTGTACATGGGTGTGGGCACAGAGTACCACACCGCTTTCCTCCTGCGCAAGAATCTCCCGGATTCTTGTACTTCCGGGTTTTAAGGACTCATTGATCTTATCCGGTGAACCATGACAGATGGTGATGCTCTCATGGCCCTTCCACTTGACATGACGTGCTATGGGGAGACTTGCGAAGAAATCCAGATCCCGCTCCGTCAGACGATCGTAATCATAGCGCAGGATACCGGTAGTGGAACTTCCGAAACGCCACTCCACATTCCATCCGGCGCGATAGTGAAGCCAGTAGTTTTCCTTGTTGCCACGGATGAAATAACAGGGATACTCTCTGCTGAGTTCATACAGCCGCCACATGGTCCGCTGGGGATAAGCCAGCTCCCCGATATAGTCTCCCAGGAAAAGGAACACCTCCACGCCCTCGTTCTTTGCATACTCTATACAGCTCTTTAATGCCACACTGTTGCTGTGGATGTCTGCCATAACCGCTACTTTCATAAAAACACCTCCGAATCCATAATCCCCCGGGTCTTGCCCGATGAAATCATCATAATCCGTGGATGTTAAGAAATCGCGCGCAAAGAAGTTAAGGTTTTCTTAGGGAATTCTGAAATTAACCTACGCAATCATTAAGCTTTGTTCCATTTTTGGCGGGAGAAAGCAGTTCTCGTTTTTTTATGCGATACAATTCCTCCGCCGCAAGTCTTGTTTTGGCAACGATGTCGCCGTCGCTCTCCGGAAAACAATAGTAAAGGGTATTCTGGTCTCCGATGCAGATCATGTCACCGATTTCGTACCAATAATAATCGGAATACAGACTATAGGAGGCGAGTGGTTTTTGGACATAGTGCAGTTTCCCGTCGCAGCCGTCCAGCACAAAACCATTCTCATCATGTACAAGGCGACCGCATCCTACCTGATAGACCGCTTTGGTATCCACCAGCATATATATTTTCACCGGGACATCCAATCGATATTTTCCGGATTGCAACTCACCGCGTACGCATTCCCGCTCCCAGCGGTACCAATCGGGGATGTGGGTAAACTTCGTCTCATCGGTTGCCCCGAAGCCTTCCTGTGGTTCCAGAAAACCCTCCTCTGTCAAACGATAGCTCCTCGCGCAGGCGGTACAGGAAAGGGTTGCATTTCTTCCGATCATTTTCCCTTCCGTCAGGCAGTGCGGGCATTTGTACAGAACACGGTTGAGACCCTCTGCGCGGAAATTCTCCTCCACCCGAACACCGTTTTCCTGCTGCCAGCGGAAATTGTCGAAGGAAAAACCCTCTGCAAGCCTTGCATTCAGTGCTTCCGCCGATGCAGTCGCAATCTCCTCGGGGGAGAGAAAATACTCTACATCCGCCGAGACCGGAACATTTCGAAGCCGCAGATTATTGTAGAGGGGATCTCTGGCAAAGGCACCGTAGGTGCGGATCATCACGACCGGAACCTTCAGAATCTTGATAAGCTTTCCCAGACTGTCCGGGAGGGGAGTAGCGGTTCCGTCAAAACTATAGCTTGCCTCAGGATACATGAGGATGGAGCTTTTCAACTGCTTGACACAAAATCTTAAATCCTGTACCAGCGCCATATCCGAAACAAATTTACAGGTTGGTATACAGCCGATTTTCTGCATTAACCCTGCCTTACCGACAAATCCGTCCGAAGTACACACAATGTTAAAGGGGCGCGGATACAAGACCGTAGCCGCAATCTTGAGATCGATGAAGCTGGAATGATTCATCAGGATCAGACAGGGTTCCTCCGCCCCCAGCCGTTCCATACCGATCATTTGATAAGTAAAATGAACCTGCTTCAGTTCACCGGCGGAAAGTGTCTTTAAAAGCTTTCGCACAAACATGCCGGGCTTGTGCGGTTTCAGGCGTTTCTCCTTCGGCAGATTCAGTACTTCCTCGTATGTTTTCTCAATTGTTTTTATCTTCATTTTCCCTGTACCCTCATATGATATTTATATAATCAGAATAGGTTCTTGAGTGTCTTACGTCAAGCAGGTTTTTTGTTGGCTTTTCATTTCTAAAATTGTTTAAATTTTTCAAAAAAATGATTGACTTTTTAATATGATGATGGTATCATTCTCTTTGTTCGAACGCGGAAGTGTCGGAACTGGCAGACGAGCAAGACTAAGGATCTTGTGGTAGCAATA
>CAMAGI010000226.1 GCA_945833775.1 uncultured Lachnospiraceae bacterium | reverse complement strand
TTACCCCTGCTGAACAGTTACGTATAAACAATAAACAAGTCGGTTATACTCACCAATACTTATCTCGGACAGAGAGTTTTTAAATGAAACTTTGGATTTACCGTATTTTTTTACTCATCCTTTTCTGATAAATACGGTTTTAATGCCTCAACCAACTCATATACCTTTGTGCCTGGGGCTGACCGAGAAGGCAGTTTATCCTTGTTTTCGATGTCCAGCCGCTTGGCATTTGTAATTGCATAATCCATCATTGGATGAAGAATTTTGTACATATCCTGCCGATTTTTGCTATACTCGCCTTTTCCCAGGGCGCACAGGTATGCAGAAAGCTTTGGCCAGTATTCGCTGCGGTGCAAATCGGAATGCATATAGCTAAAATGCAGTAAGAACCACAATTCAATACACTGGTTTGACCAAATCGCATGGTAAGTGGTATCTTAAGTGCTCCACGCTTCGCACAGCTGAGCGGTCTGATCGATATGTTCTGCTGGGAAATCGTCAGTATCGTAGACGACCCAAACGTGTCTATAGCCATTAGGGTTTGCAAACGCACGATTGCGTGCCTTGTTCAGCAAACTCAGTGTATTATCGCCCTCTCCGTATATCTCAAGCTGGATCCGCCCTTGGTAGCGAGCATTGATCCTATCACGGATTGCGCCAAGATAGGCCGGCTCTGTGTCCGTCCCCTCTGTCACGAGCAAGTGGTACTCAGGCTGTAGTTTTTTCGCTTTATCCCGTCTGGGCTGCATCCACGCTTTGTTGCGGTCTGACTTTTTAGGCGGGTTCAGGCTCACTTCCACTCGCCTCCTGTCAGCATATTCTGCAGATATGGATCAGCGCCGTATCGGCCTTCCAAATACTGCTTATCATAGGCAGCTGTGTTATTGACTCGCTCATTATCCTCCCTTCGAATCTCATATAAGGAGTAGATCTCGCTGGAATGCGTATCATTGAGAGCGGCAAACCATATCTCGTCCCTACGGAAAACGGTATTCTTCAGCGTGGTCATATCGTGGGAGGTGAAAATCAGCTGTGCACCCTTCTGGTTGACCTGCTTGTTCTTAAAGAGGGAAATAATATAGCGCAACAGCTTCGGATGGAGCTTCGCATCCAGTTCATCAATAATAACCGGGCGGCCCTCCAGTAATGCAACCAGAATCACCGGCAGTGCTGCGATCAGCTTCTTCGTTCCCTCAGATTCTTCAGAAAATGGCAATTCGAAATTTTCCCCGTGGATGTTGCGAATAATATAAAGTTGCTCGTCCTCCTCGTCATAGCGATAGCCAGAAATATCGATATCCATATCATTCAGGAATCTAAGGATCCGCTTCTGAATATCTGTATTTTCGCCAAGCATGATCTGATGCTCGGCGTGAGGATTTGCATAATTACGAACAATCACAGACTCAAACCACTTCTGAACTTCGGCAATTACCGGAATATCATAATTGATTGCCAAGAAAGAAAGATACGGCATCTTTCCGTTGACAGCAGTGTTGATGGATCGCTTGTTAATGCTGGAACCCAGCTTGATAGTACCATTGTCCCTCTCAAAAATCAGAGCAGGCTTCTTGCTGCCCAGCCCCTTCCGGGTCAGAGACTCAGACACGACCTCATCTCCAGCTATGGACAGATAGTAACGGAACTCGTTTGCCTCCGTGCGGAAATAAATCAAGAACTCCGTAGGTTCCTCCTTCGAAGTGTGGTCAAGCAAATAGGGGGTAGCATCTACGCTCTGATGCAAAATGATAGCGGAGTGAGTTGTCTTAAGATTTACAACAGGACGAACCACCGTGGAAATCAGGCAAGCCAGTGCCTGTAGAAGATTGGTCTTGCCGCCTCCGTTGGGGCCATAGATAACACTAACGGGCAGGAGGTCGCTTGCCTTGGGGCTTCCAATTAAGGTGTCTGCAAATTCCGGTAGTGCTGTGGCCTGGAGATCAAACACCGTTTCATCCCGGTAGGACTTGAAATTCTTAAAGGAAAACTGACAAATCATATCCATTCCTCCTTCTGTAGCTTCATTATACCGATATGATTTTCAGAAATCAATTGTTTTATACTGCTTTAAAAAAATTATTTTTAGCAAATTAAGTATAAAATCTATTCTATAGCGGTTATACCGCGCTTTTGAATAATAAGGTGAATTGCAAAAGTAACTTCCAGTTTGCATGACTTACTTCCAGTTCTCCAAAGTTCTTGCAAGACTAAATTCCGTAAAACCAAGGGTCTTCCCGCAAAACCGGAAGTTAATTTTACAAACATTATCCAAACCGGAATTTACTCTTACAAAGGGAATTGAATATTTCTAACCGGCGTGTTAGCATATATATGAACCGGACACCCATCATAAAAATGGGCATGCCAAGCGGAGGTCGAAGCGTTTTGCAAAATTTGCAAAGATAACTTCCACCCCTGAATGCGGATATATTCCGAACGGCGGCAGCTTGTTTTTTACTTCTTGAGTAGGCGGGGCGTCAGGTTAATATCGTTTGCGGGGATCTCCTGAATGCCGAGGGACGGCAGAATGG
>CAMAGI010000225.1 GCA_945833775.1 uncultured Lachnospiraceae bacterium | reverse complement strand
CTGGATGTATTTTTCCACTTCCTTCAAAAGCGCCGTGCCAATTCCGTTTCCCTGCTTCTTCGGGGTAACAAACATCTCCTCGATGAAAACCTCGCTGTTATTCCACCAGATTTTCTCATGTGCAAAAAGACCGGCTATCACAACGGAATTCTCTTCGGCTACATACCCAACAAACTTTTTATGTTCGAAAAAGTCCCTGAGGTACTCCTCTGCCAATTCCCTGGTCCATCTGCACATCCAAAGCTCATTGTTATACACGCTGCAGAGAATCTCCGCACATACGGGAATATCTTTTTCCTGCAATTCTCGAATAATCATATCCATCATCTCCTCCGTTAGTCACAGTACTGATTTCTTGTGTTTTGCAATTACAGCAGAAGCAGAAAGGATGCGAGGGCCTGTTTGCTCTGTCACACGGCTGTCACCAAAACCAGTCCCGCAAAAAGAAAAGGGAACATATAGAAAATGATGTTTGCGATTGTTTTTTTCAAGGGGTCACCTCCGCTTGTTTCGGATCAAAATATCCCTTCACACGAATGCCTTCTTCCTCGTATTCCTCGGAGAGAACCTCTCCTCTCTCGCGAAATGCATTCAGCTCTCCCGCACGGTCATAGGGCAAAAGTACTTCCCGGTACTGCCTACCCTCCCGCATCACCTGAACCAGCAATGCCTTCAGTTCCTCCAGGCCCTCACCGGTTCTGGCTGAGATCGCAAGGGTATGATCGGCTTTAAAATCGTGCAGAGGCTCGCTGTCCGTGCGGGCGTCCTTTTTGTTGAAAAGCGTGATAATCGGTTTTCCGGTTACCTCAAGGCTTCGAAGGGTTTCATAGACCGTATCCATCTGCCGCTCCATGGTGGGGTTCGAGGAATCCACCACATGGAGAATGTAATCGGCGTATTTGGCCTCTTCCAGGGTACTGCGGAACGCCTCAACGAGATGATGGGGGAGTTTTTGAATGAAGCCCACCGTATCCGTCAAAAGAAGCGTCTTCTTACCGGGAAGTTCCAGTGCTCTGGTGGTCGGATCCAGAGTTGCGAACAGTTTGTTCTCCTCCAAAACCGACGCGCCTGTCAGAGTGTTTAAAAGTGTTGATTTTCCTGCATTTGTGTAACCGACAATAGCGCCAACCGGTATGCGTGTCTTCTCTCTGCGGGCGCGTGTAACGTCTCTGTGACGGCGCACTTCCTTCAATTCCCGGTTTAGTTGACTGATACGGTCATTGATCAATCTCCGGTCCATCTCCAGCTTTTTCTCTCCGGGACCTCTGGTTCCGATACCACCGCCCAATCTGGACATGGAGCGCCCCAGGCCCGTCAGCCGGCTGAGACGATATTTTAACTGCGCCAGCTCCACCTGGATCTTGCCCTCCGCAGTGTTTGCTCTGGCGGCAAAAATATCTAAAATAACAAGTGTTCTGTCCATCACCTTGGTCTCCAGAAGCTCTTCCAGATTCTTGAGCTGAGCCGGTGACAGCTCGTCGTCACACACAATGCCCGTGGCGTCCTGAAATCGGATGAACTCCTTCAGCTCTGCCACCTTTCCGGTACCGATGTAGGTTCCCGGATGAATCATCTCGCGTTTCTGAAGCATTCGGCCCGCCACTTCCGCTCCGGCGGTTTTCACAAGCTCTCCCAGTTCATCCAGAGACTCCTGTGCACGCTCCTCATCCTCAACGGCTACCCCCACAAGGATGACTCTCTCCTTTTCGTTTTCCAGTTCAAACATCTTAATCTCCATTCCGCAGATGAGTGACAAATATACTATCAAGCATATTTTTCACACTTTCCCCCCACATAAGATACCCGCCAGACATACGTGCTGACGGGCATCCTTTGCAATTTGCGCAGTGATCATTCATCATTGACCTGCCTAGTCATTGTTTTCCTTACGGACAGGTCTATGCGAACCTTGACTGTACCGGTCGTATTACAATTTTGCCAGTGCAGAGGCGATATCCTCTTTCATGTCCAGCACCGCCTGACGGGATGCATCCGCGTAGTTGGCTGCACCATACTGCGCATATTTCTCCTGCTGGTATGCTGCAATGATTCCGCGGGAGGAATTGATGATGGCACCCAGCCCATCCTCATTGAAGAAGTGAACCAGATCCGCACCTTTTCCGCCCTGGGCACCGTACCCGGGCACCAAAATCAGTGTATTTGGCATGATCTTACGCAGGATTCTTCCCTGCTCGGGATAGGTTGCTCCCACAACTGCGCCGACATAGCTGTAGTTTCCGCTCTCCGGCATGCACTCCTGACCCCAGCGGGCCACCTGCTCACCGACGATCTCGTACAGCGGTCTTCCATCGATCAGACGATCCTGAAACTCTCCGCTGGAGGGATTGGAGGTTTTCACCAGCACAAAGATTCCTCTCTTCTCCTCGGCACATACCTTTAAAAACGGCTTGACTCCGTCGCTTCCCAGATAGGGATTGACCGTCGCAAAATCCTCATCAAAACCATAATAAGTTTTTTGGCCCACACACACCTTTCCGAGATGTCCCACCGCATAAGCCTCGGAGGTGGAACCGATATCGCCTCTCTTGACATC
>CAMAGI010000224.1 GCA_945833775.1 uncultured Lachnospiraceae bacterium | reverse complement strand
CTTGCCTATTGCGGTCTGCTGGAGCTGGAGCCGGATCTGATTATCGGTGATTTTGACTCTCTGGGAGAGAGTGAGCTGGAAGCGGTGGAAGTGCTGGAAGAGAAGATTCCGGACAGAATTGTCCGGTTGCCCCGCGAGAAGGATGATACGGATATGATGGCAGCGATTCGACGGGGGCTGGAGGCCGGTTACCGGAGCTTTCGAATCTACGGCGCCTGCGGAGGACGGTTGGATCATATGTTTGCCAATCTGCAGTGCCTTGTATATCTGAAAAACCACGATGCGGTGGGTTATCTCATAGACGGTGGCGGCATGATTCTCGCCATTCAGAATGAATGTGTACATTTTAAGGCGGGGCTGGAGGGAACCCTCTCACTGTTTGCCATGAGCGAAGAAGTGAGAGGGGTCACCATCCGCGGTATGAAATACAATATAACGGATACCTCCATACGAAACGACTATCCCGTCGGGATCAGCAATGAGTTTACCGGACAGGAAGCTTCTGTGGAAGTCCAATCCGGAACCCTCATTGCGATGATTTCCTATGCTGAATAATTATCGGTAGCGAGTAATCCTTACATTACACCGCGTACTGCGCCATATAGAGGTTGTAGTACGCGCCTTTTTTTGCAAAGAGCTCGGCGGCGGTTCCCTCCTCTACGATGCCGCCCTCGTCGATGACGAAAATACGGTCCGCCTTTTGTATGGTGGAGAGTCTGTGGGCAATGACGAAGGACGTACGCCCCGCCAACAGGCTTTCGATGCCCTGCTGGACGATCAGCTCCGTGCGGGTGTCAATACTGGAGGTGGCTTCATCCAGTATCAGAATGCCGGGCATGGAGACAAAGGTCCGCGCAAAGGCTAACAGCTGTTTCTGCCCGATGGACAGACCGCCGCCTCTTTCCGAAAGGAGCGTATCGTATCCCTTCTCAAGCCGCATGATAAATTCATGTGCTCCCACAGCCCTGGCAGCCTCTTCGATCTCGGCGTCGGTTGCGTCCAGGCGACCGTATCGGATGTTTTCCCGAACAGTTCCGGTAAACAGGAAATTATCCTGTGTCATAATCCCCATCTGGGTACGAAGACTCTCCAGAGTAACCTCCTGAATGTCATGCCCGTCGATCAAAACACGCCCGGCCGTAGCGTTGTAGAAGCGGCTGATCAGACTGACGATGGTGGTCTTACCTGCACCGGTGGGCCCCACAAGTGCGATGGTTTCACCGGGCTTTATGGTAAAGCTGACATCGTCCAGAACACGGACATCCGGTGCATCGTCGTAGGCAAAGGATACGTGATCAAAAACAACCTCACCCCGGATGGGAGGCATTTGTCCTTTGGCACGCTCATCGGTGATCTTCGAGGGGGTGTCCAATACCTCAAAGATACGCTCCGCAGCGGCAATGTTGGTGATCAGCTGATTGTAGAAGTTACTCAGGTTCATGATCGGACGCCAGAACATACCGATGTAGCTTCCGAATGCAAGAAGCGTTCCGACGCTTACGGTATCAATGCCGATTACGATGATACCGACGTAATACATGGCGGCACAGCCGATTCCCCAGCAGATATCGATGACGGAGTTAAAGCCGTCGTTCAAACGCACCGCGTGGTTGAAGGCGAGACGATGTTCCTCCAGCAGACGCTTGAAGGAGTTGTGTGTTTCCTCCTGTGCGGCAAAGCTGTGGATGACGCGGATACCGGCCATATCTTCGTGCAAAAAGGCGTTTAGGTTGGAGGATTTCTTGCGGAAAACCTGCCATCTTTTATGGGAGTATACCTGAATTACCCAAAGTCCCAGTGCCAAAAGCGGAGTGGAGCTTAAGGAGGCTGCTGTAAGCAGCGGGTTTTTGCACACCATGATAATTACCACGGCACTGACGGTGACAAAGTCGGGAATCAGTGTTGTGACGCAGTTGCCCAACACATCCTTTAAGGAATTGATGTCTCCGATGATGCGGGAGAGAATTTTTCCTGTGGGACGACTGTCGAAGAAGGAAAAGTCCAGAGTCTGAATGTGTGTGTAGAGCTCCTGACGTATGGTGAGCAGAATACTGTTACACACGCGATTCATGATGTGCATGCGCAGCTTGATCAAAAGAACCATAAAGGTGTTGATCGCCAGCGCAAACAGAACCAGTCGGATCAGTCCTGCAAAATCACCTGCTTTGATGTAGTCATCCGTGGCTGTCTCGATAATGAGCGGGTTGATCAAATTGATCATCACACAGACAGACATGATAAGAAGGACGAGCAGGACTTCTTTTTTATATGCCAGTAGGTAGGAGAAGAGGCGGAGCAGGGTTTTGACCTTGCCTGCTTCCGAACTCTTTTCATCTTCTTTGAAGGAATTAATAGCCATAGTTACCTCCTATTCGTGATTGTACTGAACACAGTAGGTTTCATAGTACAGACCTTTCCGGGCCAGCAGCTCTTCGTGGGTACCGCTTTCTGCGATGCGCCCATTCTCCAGAAACAGAATCTGATCCGCATGGCGCACTGCACTGATGCGGTGTGCCACGATCAGCTTGGTGGTATGCTCCAGAGACCGGAGTGTCTGCTGAATACGATGCTC
>CAMAGI010000223.1 GCA_945833775.1 uncultured Lachnospiraceae bacterium | reverse complement strand
TCTTCCCCCATTACATTTCCTTCTGTCATATTCTCTCCCATCAGATTTTCCCCTTCCTGCTCCGTATATTGAATCAATTGCTCCGGCAGATACCGGAGCAATAGTTTTTTCAAATACAAAGTAGTTCTTCCTTGCCACTTTTTATTCCGACAGAACGGCATGCAGAATTTCCTTTAACGCAGCCGGCATAAAGGGCTTTGTCACAAAGTCCTCCACGCCCAATGCTCTGCCCCGCTCCAGCTCCAAAACCTGCTTGTCTGCCGTCATAAATACCACCGGCACATTGCTCTTTTCCCGAATGTGCACCAATGTCTCAAAACCATCCATGTCGGGCATACGTACATCCAAAAGCACCAGGTCAATATTCTCCTCGTCCAGAATGTCTAAGGCTTCCTGTCCACTGGCGGCTCTGAAAAACCGATATCCGGCTTCATCCTTTAATGCAAACTCCACCAGTTTTAAGTTCATCGGCTCATCGTCCACGGCCAAAATATGTTTGATCATAGATTCCGTCTGTTTCATAAGATATTCCTTATCCTCATCTATCATCTGTAGCATAATGTCTGCAATCTTCGGGTCAAACTGGGTTCCTCTTCCCTTTATGATCTCCTCACGCACCACTTCCTGAGGCAGTGCCTCACGGTAGCTTCGATTGCTGGCCATCGCATCATAGGCATCCGCCACACCGATGATCCGGGCGATCTCCGGGATACTCTCCCCCACCAGACCATTGGGATATCCCTTTCCATCATATCGCTCGTGATGGAAACGAGCCCCATCCGCATAGAAATGATCCTCCGAAATTTCTTTTAAAATATGATATCCCGTTACGGGATGCAGCTTGATCAGCTCAAACTCCTCGTCGGTAAGCTTGCCCGGTTTATTGATGATCTCCTCCGGAACACGAATCTTACCCACATCGTGCAGCAGTCCGGCACTGTAGATTTCCTCCAGTTCCCACTCTTCTTTTCCCATGCGCCGGGCAATCAGCTTCGCGTACATGGCCACGCGCTTGGAATGTCCGCTGGTGTAACGGTCCTTGGCATCCACCGTCTCACTGAGAGCCGTCACCGTCTTTGTCAGCAGCTCCTCCTTTTTGGCCTGCTGTTCCTTCAGCTCCCTGGTCTGCTCAGACACCTTTTCCTCCAGCATCTCTGCAAATTTCTTCAGCCTATCCTTCTCCCGGAAGTGCTCGATGATCATCGCCACCGACCAGACCACAAAACCTGCCGTTTCAAAAATCACCAGAACCAGGTACCAGTTGTACCACCATTTCTCCCACATCTGAGGCTCTTTTACCAGTTCGAAGCTCTGTTCCTCCAGCAATCCTCTTCCGGAAGAATCATAAAGCTGCAGATGAATGCGATAGGTTCCGGCGGATAAATGGTTGAGTTCAATGGGATCCATGGAGGTAAACGATACCGGCTCGGTCTCCTCTTCGTATCCCTCCAAGAAAAACTTCACCTTTACATCCATCAGGGTGTAGCTTTTTACAACAGGCTCCACCACGACTTTCCGTGTCCGGGCCGGAATCAGATAAACCCCATCCTGCATTTCCACAGACACACCATCACAGTTCACCTCACTGATTCCGTAACAATAGTTGACATTTTTCATCCAGCTGTCTCCGGAAAACTGCACCACTCCGTCATTGCAGCAGAAGTACAGCACACCATCTTCCGAAATATAGTTCCAGGAATTAGCCGTGATACCGGAGTTCAAACCGCTCTGGGCATTGTACAGGGTATCATACATCTCATCATTTGCGCACAATTCCTCCACATCCACCACATAGATACCTGCGGAGGACAGCACATAGGCCAGATCTTCGTAAATCACAATATCATAGTTGTTGAAGTAAGGGAACTTGTCTAAGATCGTAATGGTATCCCCCATAAAGCACAGCGAATTTCCTGTAACCACCAGCATACCCTGGTCACAGGAAATCAGGCGCAGGATGATATTGGAGGACAGCCCATCCTCCTTGGTGATATTTCCTATGATTTCTCCATCCTGAATCCGGAAAATTCCTGCTCCGTCACTTCCTGCATAAAGCACATGATCCTTTTCCGTCAGGGAAAGAATCTGGGAATTTGTCAGTCCATCCTGTTTCGTCAGATTTCCCGTCACATCTAACCCATCAATAAAGTAGATGCCATCTGCAGTACCCACCGCCAGACTGCCGTCAGAAAGCTCTGTAATACATCTGGCTCTGTCACTGGTCACCAACGGCTCCTGTTCACAGGTATAACTGCGCAATGCCTTCTTTCCATCCGCACAAACCAGACCATTCGATCCGTAAGTACAGATCCACAGCCGATTCTGACTGTCCACGAACAGAGAACGCACCCGGTCTCCATCCAGAAGTTCCGTCAGCTCATTCTCCCGGTTATTTCCTTCATCGTCCAGAATCACCAATCCACTGTCCGTACCACAATAGAAGCAATCCGCATACCGCACCACTGCGTTGGTCACATCCGGTTCAATCTGTGCATGGGTGAACAGGTTGAAAAAGGGCGATTTGGACAGCCGCAATACTCCATATCTGGAAGAAGCCACCCACATATTTCCCTGATAGTCCTCATGAATATCCTCG
>CAMAGI010000222.1 GCA_945833775.1 uncultured Lachnospiraceae bacterium | reverse complement strand
CGTGTATTGATTGACCATGATTGTGTGGCGGTCGACTTGGACATCTGGCTGGAGGATGACGGAAATACGGTGACCGTCGGAGAGCATACCTGGTTTGACGGAAAGTGCCATCTGGCATGTACAGAGGGAAAGACAATCCAGATTGGGGAGAGATGCCTGTTTTCCAGTGAAATTGTTTTTCGAACAGGTGACAGCCATTCCATTTTGGATTTTGAGGGGAAACGGATTAACCCGGCAAGGGACATTGCCGTCGGGGATCATGTGTGGATCTGCAATCAGGTGATCGTACTGAAAGGTACCGAGATCGGCAGTGATTGTGTGGTTGGTGCGGGAAGCTTGCTTGCGGGCAAGGAATACGAGGATGGATCTCTGATAGCCGGCAACCCTGCCAAGGTCATTCGCCGGCAGATCAGCTGGGACAGCCGTAAGCTGTGATTTCAATAGAATTACTTGGGGAACATTGACATGGAAAAGAAAAAAATACAGGTTTTGTCCGTACAGAATATTCCAAGTCCCTATCGGGTTGATTTCTATTATTATCTGCAAAACCGGGAGACGGAGTACGATATTTCTTTTCTCTACACAGCTCATAATGAGGATAACAGGGTCTGGACGATTGACGAGACGAAGCTCGGAAACACACATTTTCTGGATGCCAAAGTCATTAAGCTTAAGAAGGAGATGGATAATCATTACATTCACCTCCCCTTCTCTATTTATCGGAAGCTGAACGAATTGTGCCCGGATGTGGTGATATCCTGGGAATATAATCCCGCGGCACTTCTCTGCTATCTGTGGTGTGTGCTGCATCACAAGGCATTTGTTCACGGTACGGACGGAACTTTACATTCCGAGCGGAACAGCGGCAAACTACAGCGATTATCCAGAAGATTTATTATCGGGCATGCCAAAACCTTCCTGGCCAGCAGTACGAAGGCCAAGGAGAAGCTGATGGCCTGGGGTGCTGAGGAGGAGCGCATCTTTATCAGTCTTTTGACAGAGAATCTGGAAGCCTACCATCGGATTGCGGACATGGCAAATGATCGAGAAGAGAAGGAACCGATGGGCCTGTTGTATGTGGGCAGCTTTATCCGGCGCAAGGGTTTGGACCTGCTGCTCAATTCTCTTCCCTATGTGAAGGGAAACTATCAACTGCATATTGTCGGGAACGGTAGCCGGGAGGAACGAGACAAACTGATGCAGCAGGCGCAGGAGCTTGGCGTGCAGGATCGGATTGTCTGGAAGGGCTTTCTGGAGGGAGAGGAGCTTTTGCGAGAGTATCATGACGCGGCAGTCTTTGTGTTACCTACCAGAGAGGACTGCTTTGGCCTTGTATTGTTGGAGGCGCTGGGCAGTGGGACTCCCATCGTCACCTCTTGCTACGCCGATGGCGCTTATGATATTGTGGAAGATGGGGTGACCGGATTTATTGTGAATCCGGAGAATCCTGTGGAATTTGCGGAGGCAATCGACCGGCTGATTGGGGATCCGGCTCGATTACAAGAGGCTGGCCGCCGCAGTATTGAGTTGAGTGAAAAGTTCGATTATTCGGTAACCGCGAAGGGATATGACGCAGCGATTGCGCATGCAGTAGAGGTTTACCGGGCAAGTGGGGATCGAGGATGAAGGTTCTATGGAGTGTCAATGTAGTAATTGAAGAAGCCGGAGCGGTGATGGGACAGAAGGCGGTCATGCAGGTATCCTGGCTCAATCGGTTGAGCCGTGTGATCCGGGACGAGACCGAATTGGTCATCTGCTATCCCACGAATGAAACCAGGGAAATGAAATGTGCCGACGGCGATCGCGTGCGTTTCTATGCAATTCCCCGGAAGAGCAGGAACGGTTTTCGCTACGAATCCGGTCTTACAGCTTGTTATCGGGAAATCCTGCAAAAAGAAAGACCGGATGTCATCCACATCTGGGGGACGGAATTTCCCAGTACCTTAAGTATGGTTCAAGCCTGTGAACAGGAACAGCTTCTGGAGCATACTGTGGTGTCTATTCAGGGGATGATTTCGAAACTGGCGGATCATTTCTACGCTTCTCTCCCTTTCCCGGTACGACACCGATATGCCTTCAAGAACCTTCTTCGCGGCAACAATCTGTATTGGTATCGCAGAAAATTCGTACAGCGCGGCAAATATGAGGTGCAGGCACTTCAAAAGCTTCGCCATGCAATCGGCAGGACGGATTGGGACCGCGCGGCATTATTGTCCATCAATCCGAAGATCCGTTATCACTATAACAGTGAGACGCTCCGGGAACCTTTTTATGAGGGGAATTGGAAACCGGAAAACTGTGAGCGACATCGGATTTTTATGAGTCAGAGCGGCCTTCCCTACAAGGGGATGCACTACGCACTTCACGCACTGCATGAAATTGTCACACAGTACCCGGATACGCATCTGTATGTGACCGGAAGGAATCTTCAGCCGGACGTGACCTTTAGGGAAGCGCTTCGAATGGACGGTTATGAGCGGTACCTGCAGAGTTTGATCCGTAAGTATCACCTGGAAAAGCATGTCACTTTTCTGGGAACCCTGAATGCGGAGCAGATGAAGGAACAGTATTTGAAGGCCAACGTCTTTATCCTGCCCTCTGCGATGGAGAACTC
>CAMAGI010000221.1 GCA_945833775.1 uncultured Lachnospiraceae bacterium | reverse complement strand
CCATAGGTCTCACCGGGATAGATTTGGAAGGAGACATCATCCACTGCGTTGACGGTATAACCGCCGCTCATCTTAAAGTATTGTTTCAGCCCTTCCACCGTAAGAAGCGGAGCCGCATCATAATTCACTGCCATCGATATTCGCCTCCTTCTTCATACGTTCCAACCGCGCCCGAAGTTCCCCGGGCATCTCCACCTTAGGTGCTCTGGGATCCAGAAGCCAGGTCGCCGCGTAATGGGTGTCCGTCACCTTGAACATGGGCGGCTGCGCCTTATCGTCAATCTCCAGGGCATAGCGGTTGCGGGGTGCAAACGCATCGCCATCCTTCTCATGCAGAAGGTTCGGCGGGGATCCGGGAATCGTGTAGAGCCGTTCATCATCGGTATCCAGATCCGGCATGGCGGAGAGGAGTCCCCAGGTATAGGGATGGCGGGGATCGTAGAACACTTCGTTGATGGTGCCGTGCTCCACAATCTTTCCTGCATACATTACATTGACATAATCGGCAACCTTGGCAACCACCCCCAGATCATGGGTGATGTAAATTACGGAGATTCCGCGCTCCTCCTGGAGGCGGCGAATCAGCTCAATAATCTTGGCCTGAATGGTCACATCCAGCGCAGTGGTCGGCTCGTCACAGATCAGAAGATCCGGATCACACGCCAGCGCAATCGCAATGACAACTCTCTGCCGCATTCCGCCGGAGAGCTGGTGAGGGTAATTCTTCATGCGTTTCTCGGCATCCTCGATACCCACTTCCTTTAACAGCTTCACGGCCTTGTCCCAGGCTTCCTTCCTGGGTGTCTTATAGTGCCAGATCATCCCCTCCATGATCTGCTTTCCGATGGTCATGGTGGGGTCTAAGCTGGTCATGGGATCCTGGAATACCATAGCGATACGCTTGCCGTTGATATGTCTGCGGATCCATTTTTTGTCCTTTTTCAGAATGTCCACCGTCTCCGGGGAACCATCCGCATGATGGTAGGAGAACTCAATGCTTCCGGCATTCACGGTGGCATTGGATGCCAGAATTCCCATAGCTGCCTTCATGGTCACGGATTTGCCGGAGCCGGATTCGCCTACAATTGCAACGGTCTGGCCCTTGTGCAGATCGATGTCAACACCTCGGATTGCATGAACGGGACCGGCAGTTGTCTTAAAGGTGATGTCAAGATCTCGGACTTTTAAAATCATGTCTTTTGCTTCTGTCATCTTTCGCTATACTCCTTTCCCGCTTTATGCTTCCTTCATCTTCGGATCCAGTGCTTCACGCAGCCCGTCCGCCACCAGGTTGAAGCTGAACATCAGAGCCGCCATGACGATGATCGGCGGAATGATCTGGTAGGGATGCGTCGTCAGGGAGTTAAAGCCCTCCGAAATCAGGGATCCCAAAGAACATCTGGGAACCGGAATTCCAAGACCCACAAAGCTTAAGAATGCCTCGGTGAAAATAGCGGTGGGAATGGAGAACATAACCTGTGTAATGATGGGGCCGATAATGTTGGGCAATACCTCTCTGAAAATAATAAAGAAGCTCTTTGCCCCCAGTGTTCTGGAAGCCAGCACAAATTCCTGTTCCTTTAACTTCAGCATCTCCGCCCTGGCGATGCGGCTCATGCCCACCCACTCCGTCAGCATCAACGCAAAAATAATGGTGAGCATGCCGGGTTTCAACACCAGGAGAAGAAGTGTCACAATCACCAGTCTGGGGATACCGTTGGCGATTTCCAGAAAACGCTGCATCACCATGTCCGCTCTGCCTCCGAAATAACCGGAGATCAGACCGTAACTCATACCGATGACCATATCGATGATTGCCGCCGCAATGGCTATGATCAGGGAAACTCTGGTGCCGGACCAGGTACGGGTCCAGATGTCACGGCCGAAGTTGTCGCTTCCGAACCAGTAATAGACGTCGTCCAGACCTTTTTCTGTATAGTAGTTGACCTCCTTGGTGCCGGATGTGGTGTTCATTCTCTCCGTTCCGTCAAGGATGCCGAATTTTTCCAAAGAAGCTACTCTGGGCGCGAAGTTTTTCTGATTCAGATCCTGACCCGAGTAGGTGTATTCGTTCATATTGGGACCGATAATCGCCATCACTGTGATGAGCACGATCAAAACAAGTCCCACAACAGCACTGATCTTTCGGAAATAACGAACGAAAACATCCTTCCAGAAGCTCTGTGCCGCAAAATTTTCATCAATTTCAATAGTCCCCGCGTTATCCTTTAACCGAAAATCGGCTTCGACCGGTATGTATGCGGGTTCTGTTGCAGGTGTCGGCATAACAGCACGCTTTGCTTTCATACTCAGTCTCCTTTCTTAGCCAGGCGGATTCGGGGATCGATGATACCATAGAGGATATCTACCGCCAGCATGATTACGATATACATTGCAGAATAAATAAAGCTTAGGGAAATGACCACATTGTAGTCATTGGATTGGATCGCATTCACAAGCAGGCTTCCGACGCCGGGGATGGCAAAGATCTTTTCCACCACCAGAGAGCCTGTCATCAGATCCACGATCAGGGGAGCAAGCACCGTCACAATCGGAATCAGGGCATTTCGAAGCGCATGCCGGAAGATCAGCGCCGGTCCGGAAATTCCTTTACTCTCCGCAAGGAGCATATAATC
>CAMAGI010000220.1 GCA_945833775.1 uncultured Lachnospiraceae bacterium | reverse complement strand
GGCAAAAATGTTATCGTCAAACCCCACCACGGAGATATCCTCCGGCACCCGGATTTCTCTGTCATAGAAGTAATTGACAGCAAAAGACGCATAATAGTCAGAGGCAAAAAAGAGTGCTGTAAACTCATTCATTCTCTGATATACGATATCATAGGTCTTAATGATCCCCGCAGTACCAAAACCGATTTGAAAGAACTCGTTTTTCGGAACCGGAATGTGATGTGCCTCCAATGCCTCACGGTATCCTTGCCAGCGCTCATAATCGACACCCACGCGATTGTCTGCAAGAAAGGCAATCTTTTTGTGTCCCATTCCGATTAAATACTCCGTGATTCGTTTTGCACATTCCCTGTCTTTTAATCCCACGTTCGTATAGGATTCATCATCATCCTGAAAATAGCAGTCAATAAAAACAAGCGGAATCTTCAGGTTTTCTTTCATCTTCCTGCACTCAGAGGCATTCAAACCCAGGGAAATAATGCCATCAACATTCCAGGTAATTGCCATTTTCTGAATCTCGTCCGCTTTATCCGATGCGTACAGCATCAGAAAATATCCGAGCTTCCGCACTTCATTCTCAATAACGCCAATCAACTCACTGTTGAAAGGATCCTGCACCACATTCTTTCCTTCCATGGTAGGATACCGGATAATCAGACCAATAATCTTTGAGGAGCTTCGTGCAAGAGACCTTGCATTCATATTCGGAATGTACTGAAGCTCTTCGATTTTCTCGCGCACACGCTGAATGGTTTGCGGTGATACTTCTTTTGTGTTGCCGTGGATCACATTGGACACTGTCGTCGGACTAACATCCAGTTCTGCCGCAATCTGCTTTATTGTCACCATCTAAATACACCACTTTCCGAATCATTAGCCGCACATATCTCCAAAAATGTGAATCTGAACAGCGTTTCTCCAATTATTATACTGTGATTACAGGAAAGTTCAACTGTTTTTTTAGAATTGCCGGATTTGGTGCGAATCAGATCGTGGTGCGATTCTGGTGATCGGGGATTGTTCAAAATATACAAAATAGATAATTAAAACTATGCAAATTAAACCTTTTGCGCAAAAGGTGTTGACAAGTGTAAAATATCACGTTATAATAACTGCGTAAAAACCTTTTGCGTCAAAGCAACAAATTATACTGTGGATAAATGGGTAATATTGTTGAAATTACAAAAGACGTGAAAGGGGAAATTTGATTTAAGGAAAGGAAAAAACGGTATGAAAAAAAGAGTATTGGCTTTGCTGCTGGTGGTAGCGATGATCGCAGGTTTTGCAGCGGGTTGCGGAAACGCTCCGGCAGCTACAAATGACGCCCCGGCAAAAACGAATGAGGCTCCGGCAAAAACAAGTGACACCCCCGCTCAGGCAGACGATGAGGCACTGAAGGGAACGCTGAATATTTTCCAGTTCAAGGTCGAAATCAACGACGCTCTGATCGCGGCGACGAAACGGTACATGGAACTCAACCCCGGCGTTAAGGTTAACCTGGAGACCGTTGGCGGCGGCGATGACTACGGCGCAGCACTGAGAACCAAGATGCAGAGCAGCGATCAGCCGGCGATTTACAACATTGGCGGCCCCCAGGATGTCATTGACTGGGCAGCCAATCTGGAGGACCTGGCAGCAGAACCCTGGGTTGCAAATACGGTGAGCGGCCTGCTGGACGATGTGTCCAAGGACGGCAAAATCTACGGCATGCCCATGGCAATCGAGGGCTACGGCTTCGTATACAACAAGGAAATCTTTGAAGCAGCAGGCATTGACGCAGCTTCTCTGAAGACCTTTGAGCAGATCGACGCGGCTTTCGCTGAGCTGAAGACCAAGATCGACAACGGCGAGCTGAAGGACAAGTTCCCTGCTCTGGAAGCAGTTATCGAGTATCCCGCCAAGGAAAAGTGGGTAACCGGTATGCACACTTCCAATGTTGCTCTGGGACAGGAGTTCGCAAACTGCACCGAGGCGTTTAACGCCAAGGAAGTTCAGTTCACCTACGGCGCACAGCTGAAGGATCTGATCGACCTCCAGGTGAAGTACACAACCAATGCCAATAATCCTTCTGCTCTGAACGCGGTGGATTACTCCATGCAGGCCGGCGGCGGTATCGCCATTGAGAGAGTCGCCGTGATCCAGCAGGGCAACTGGGTGTACCCGGTTATCAATGAGGTTGATCCCGAAGTCGCACAGAAGCTGGACATTATCCCTCTGCCCCTGAAGGGCGTTTCTGAGGGTAATACCCCGATCGGTGTGCCCATGTATTGGGCGGTGAACAGCCAGTGCGATGACAACACCAAGAAGATCGCCAAGGACTTCCTGAACTGGCTGTATCAGTCCGAGGAAGGCATGAAGATCGTTGTCAATGATTTTGGCTTCATTCCTCCCTTCACCAACTACGGCGACAACCTGCCCTCCGATCCTCTGGGTCAGGCTGTGAGCAGAGCCGCCAACGCTGGCACGGTAGCTCCTTGGGTGTTCAATGGATGCCCCACCAGCTGGGCTGAAAATGTTCTGGGCGCAGAGATCCAGGCATACCTTGGCGGCGAAAAGACATGGGATGATGCGATCGCCACTGCACAGCAGTCTTGGGCTGACGCTCGTAAGTAATGGTAGTCAATTCAGATGATTGGGAGTCTCTGAA
>CAMAGI010000219.1 GCA_945833775.1 uncultured Lachnospiraceae bacterium | reverse complement strand
GAATATTCGCTCCCAAGCACCGCCCCAATCCGATCTCTCGCCTGTTTCGGCACAGGGGATTTTAAGTCCGCTGCGTCCCCCATCGTATAATGATTCTGCAATCAATATACACGGAGGATGAAAAAAATGGTCGCAGGACACTTACGCGAAAAAAACGGATACTGGCATATGGTCATCACCTATCGCGATGAAATGGGAAACCGCAAGGAAAGATCCTTCACAACCCATCTCAAAGCAAAGGGTAACCGCCGTCGGGCAGAGGAAATGCTCTTTGAAAAACGCAGGCAAATCACCGCCGATCTGGACATGCGCCGGAACGCCAAGGGCATCTATGTGGATACCTATCTCATACATTGGCTGGAGCGGATGCAGCCTACGGTTTCTCCCACCACCTTCAAAGCCTATTCCCTCATCGTTCGCAAATCCATTTGCCCATATTTCCAGAAAATGAATCTTCCCATCTGCGACCTGGCTCCAAAGCATATCGCCGCGTACTATGATTCTCTTCTGAAAAGAGGGCTCTCCACTACAACCGTACGCCGCCACCATGCAAACCTTCACAAGGCTTTGGGCTGTGCGGTGATCGACGGTCTTCTGCCGGAGAATCCCGCCAATCGGGTGGTTCCACCCAAGGTCGCTCCCTATACGGCATCCTATTACAGCAAGAACGAATGCCAGCAGCTGCTTGCCGCGATTCAAGGCACCGATTTGGAGCTGCCGGTCACCCTTGCACTCCTTTTGGGGCTGCGCAGGAGCGAGGTGCTGGGACTCAAATGGGAATCCTTTGACTTTCACTGTCATACTGTCCATATCAGCCACACCGTCAACGAAATCACCGGCGGCATCGTTGCCCGGGATGTCACTAAACGAAAGTCCAGCCACCGGACGCTTCCCCTCTCCCCCGCAGTGGAACAGCTTCTGATGTCCCGTCAAAGGGAATCCGGGTATATTTGCCTCAACGCACATAATGAGCTTCTCAAGCCATCCAGGCTCACTTCCAAATTCAAAGCACTTCTCCGGGAAAACAATCTGCGGGAGATACGTTATCATGATTTGAGACACACCTGTGCCGCGCTTCTGATTGCAGCCAGAATGCCCCTGATCGATGTATCCCGGTGGCTGGGACACAGCTCCATTGCCATCACCGCTGACCTCTATGGTCATCTGGAATTCATCAGCAAGGAACAATGCGCTTCCATTTTGGAAGACACGATTTTTACGAAAGGAAATGACGCAAATGCGATTTGATTTTTCCAACCTTTGCACTCTTCGGGATACCCTCGGTCAGCTGATGGAGCGTTACGAAGAAGATGAGGACGCCTTCCGGCAATTCTATGATGCCGTGGCAGAGAAAACCCTCTGCCCCCATTCCATCGGGCCGATTCGTATCTATAACGGGTCGGATGCTGTTCTGGAATACATCCGCTGGTTCTATGCAACCACGCCCAGTGTCAGCCTTGACGACTGCACCGATGCCCTCTATCTGCGTCTCGAAGACAAAATCAGCTGCTCGTATGGGGAGCAAATTGACCTGCCAACTATCTGCCATGTTCTGACCATAGTCGATGACCTGTTCTCATTCTCTCAGAAACTGCATCCCATTTCCATCTCCATCATTGATGCTGAGATGGATGGGCGTAATGGGGAGTCCATTGCCGTATTCGGCGATGACAGTTGTTCGGGGGCCATCTTTCTGTATCGGATGTGGAATGACTTCGGTGGCAGGTTTACCCCTGCCACAGTTTTGCTCCACGAGTTGGGGCATCAGCTGCACTTTCACCTGACAGGGGCACTTCGCAGGCTTCCAGAAAGCTTTTATGCGTTCCTCCGTCAGCTTGGTGCTGACGATACAAATGCGAGTGATGCGGATATGCTTGAATTGTTTGCAGACACATTTCTTCTCGCCGTCATCCATAAAACGAAAGAATTCGGCGATCCGTTTCCCGAAATATCCGAAAAAATCAAGGAACATTGCTATTCCTATATCCGCAACATTCTACCGACAGAATAATCTATTTGCCCCTGTGCCGCAACCGGCACGGGGTTTCTTATTCCCTGAAGGTAGCAAATCAGCTCGGCTTCCTACATACCATTGACCTAAGGAGGCGTGTTATGAATACGAAAACTGTCATTGTTCACTGCGAGTATTCCGAGGAGGGAAAAGATATCGCTGATATCATTCAAGAATCTTTCCGGCTTTTTCTGCAAAAGGAGCTCGGCACATTTGCCATAGCCACCCAGGATGGTGTATCCTAATAGCGATGAATGGTCGCTAATTTCAGAGCTTCCCAAGGAGGTAATTTATGTTCTTAGAAATCAGCGACCCCATGGCTTACCATGTGGCGAAATACATCCGGTTATCAAAGGAGGATGAAAGCGAAGGCCCTTCCCAGAGCGTTACCAACCAGAATTCCCTTCTGGATGAATTTGTGAAACAGCATCGGCTGTCCGTCTACGACACCTATATTGATGACGGTTACAGCGGTACCACATTTGACCGTCCGGCGTTCCAGCGGATGATTGCGGACATTGA
The DNA here is from genome assembly GCA_945833775.1 of uncultured Lachnospiraceae bacterium. Taxonomy (GTDB): domain Bacteria; phylum Bacillota; class Clostridia; order Lachnospirales; family Lachnospiraceae; genus Acetatifactor. Next base: position 122 of record CAMAGI010000219.1, on the reverse strand, counting down.
AGCCAAAAAGGTCAATATGGTCATCACCAAGGACCTGTCCCGACTGGGCCGTGACTACATCATGACAGGTCACTACATGGAGCGGTACTTCCCGGAAAAGCGTGTGCGATACATTTCCCTGC
>CAMAGI010000218.1 GCA_945833775.1 uncultured Lachnospiraceae bacterium | reverse complement strand
GTATTTTACATATAATACATTCCGTGCTATATTCATTTTCGGACAGGCGGGAAAAAGCAGTACCCGCCACAAAGAGCAACGGAAAGGTATGGTTTTTGGCGATGAAAAAGGATTACAGTAAGCTTTGGACATTGTTTCGGTCCATGTTCATGCTCAGTGCATGTACCTTTGGCGGGGGATTTGTCATTGTATCCCTCATGAAAAAGAAATTTGTGGAAGAACTCAAATGGCTGGAGGAGGACGAGATGCTGGATGTGACGGCGATCACACAGTCAGCTCCCGGCCCTCTTCCGGTAAACGCATCTGTGATTATCGGCTATCGTATGGCGGGTGTGGTCGGATCGCTCACAGCGATTCTGGGAACCATTCTCCCTCCGATGATCATTATCTCCATCATCTCGGTTTTCTATGAACAGTTTCGCACCAACCCCTATATAGCGATTGCTCTTCAGGTTATGAGAGCCGGTGTGGCAGCAGTCATTTTCGACGTAGTCATCAACCTGGCAAAAAATGTGCTGAAGACAAAGAGAGTACTGTACATTGCCATGATGTTTGTCGCATTTGTGGCGACGTATCTGTGTGGAGTCAGTGCCATGATCATTATTTTTACCTGTCTTGGCATCGGATTGGCAGACCTGGCAGTAACGCTTTACAGGAAGAAAAAGGGGGTAGCATAACATGCTTTTGTGGAAATTATTCTTTGCTTTTATTCAGGTCGGTATGTTCAGCGTGGGTGGAGGATATGCAGCCATTCCGCTGATCCAGGAACAGATCGTGAATATTTACGGGTTGATGACCCTGGAGGAATTCTCGGATTTAATCACGGTGGCGGAGATGACGCCCGGACCGATATCCATCAACTCCGCGACCTTTGTGGGAATGCGTCTGGCAGGAATTCCCGGGGTACTGCTCTGCTCCATCGGATGTATCATTCCCTCCTTCTGCATTTGTTTGACCCTGGCACATTTTTATTACAAGTATCGTACGGTCAGCGGCGTCCAGGTGGTTCTGGGATCCTTAAGACCTGCGGTTGTAGCGCTGATCGGTTCGGCGGGAGCGTCCATTCTCATACTGGGCTTATTCGGGACAGATATACGAAATGTCGTATTTGACAATATCAGACTTGTGGAACTGGGTATCTTTGTGGTAGCATTATTTATATTGCGGAAGTTTAAGGCCAGTGCCATCTCCATTATCCTGGGAAGCGGCGTGGTCGGAACCCTGATCTATGTTCTCATGGGAGCTGTGTAAGATAAACTATGACGATTCGGCATTTAAAAGTGTTTACGGCAGTAGCGGATACAGGAGGCATGAGCGCAGCGGCAAAACAGCTGCATGTGTCTCAGCCGACGGTCAGCCAGGCCATCGCGGAATTGGAAAAATATTATGGGGTGAAGCTTTTTGAGAGACTGTCCCAGAGATTATATTTGACAAAGGAAGGAGAGCTTATGCTCTCTTTTTCGCGTCATATCCTGGATTCCTTCGAACAGATGGAGGAGGCGATGAACAGGGCGGGAGGCAGCACCAGTCTTCGCATTGGCTGCAGTGTCACGGTGGGAACCTGCCTGATCAACGATATTCTGGATCGGGCAGAAGCCAAAATACCGGATTTGCACTGTAGTGTTGTCGTTGCGAATTCCTCCGACATTGAGCGGGCGATTCTGTGCAATGATGTGGATCTGGGAATCGTGGAGGGCATCCTTAAGAGCAGCGAGTTGCTGATCACACCGGTCTGCGAGGACGAATTGGTGGTGGTCTGTGCAGGCAACCATCCTCTGGCCCGGGAGAAAACCATCACACCGGAGATGCTTTCGGGACAGGCGTATATCAGCCGGGAGAGCGGCAGCACGGAACGAAACCAGCTGGAGAAACTGTTTGAGGAGCAGGGGGTGCAGCTGGTTCGCACCTTCTTAAGTACGAACACAGAGGCTATCAAAACTGCTGTGATGCGCGGACGGGGCATTGCGATACTCTCCCGCCGGATGATTGAAAAGGAACGGGCGGCAGGAGATATTGTGATCCTTCCCATAGAGGGGATCAAGGTCACGCGAAACATAAACCTTGCAATACACAAAAACAAGTATCTGTCCAAAAGCATCAAGATGCTGCAGGAGATGATACGGGAGAGCTTTTCGGAATGCCCGGATCGGTTAGAGTAAAAGATGGAACGGAAGGAAAGAGGAGATGAACGAAAAGAGACCAATTCTAAAAAACCGGTTTTATCTGTATCTGACGGAGTTTTTCTCCGGGATGTCGGTCATGGCAGTGGAACTCGGTGCCAGCAGACTGATGGCGCCGTACTTTAGTTCCTCGCAGATTGTATGGACGATCATCATCGGAACCATCATGATAGCCATGGCTGGCTGCCGAAGACAGTGAGGAGATGCAGGCGATGATGCACAGGGTGTCCTCAGAATTGACGGAGTATGTTCCGGGGAGTTTTCTCATGACCGATGATAAGGCGCCCGTGGAGCTTCTGGGAATGAAGGTTATCGATGAACTGATCGGAGACGAAGTTGCATATTACAAGAAGGCTTATGAGGATGGCGGCTTGAGCGCGCTTCTGGAGAAGCTGCAATAGAGCGAGTATAGAACAACATTGAAGATCCACCGTAAACGGGTGCCCGTTGCGGTGGATTTTTCAAAATTTGCAGGTTAATC
>CAMAGI010000217.1 GCA_945833775.1 uncultured Lachnospiraceae bacterium | reverse complement strand
GCAGTACCACGGTACGGAGCGTCCATCTCATGCTCCACTGCGCCTTTGAGCGGGCAGTCAAGGAACGGCTCATTCCCCGTAATCCGACAGATGATTGTATCGCTCCCAAGGTCCGTAAATTCGAGATGAAAATTCTGGAGCCGGAGCACATGAAAGCATATCTCGACGCTGCCGACGCCAGAGGGCTCCTGCCCATGTTCTATCTGGAGCTGGTCAGCGGCCTGCGCAAGGGAGAACTGGTAGCCCTGCTATGGTCCGACCTGGATATTAAAAACCGCACCATCTCGGTCAGCAAGCAGTACATCAAGAATCCAAACGGAGAACTCACCCTATCCCGTCCCAAGACGGAGACTTCCGTCCGAAAAGTCTCCATCCCTCAGATGGCAGTAGACCTGCTGATTCAGGAGCACGAAAAGCACCCAGGAAATCCCTATATGTTCCCCTCCCCTATCACTGGCGAAATGTACTACCCGGATTCCGTGGTCAACCTTCACAAGAAGATTCTGAAGGACGCCGGGTTGGAACACATCAGATTTCATGACCTCCGCCATACCTTCGCAACCCTGGCACTGCAAAACGGCGTGGATATCAAGACGGTATCCAGTATGTTGGGCCACTACGACGCCGGATTCACCCTCCGCACCTACACCCACGCCACCAGACAGAAGCAGGACGAAGCAGCGGAAACCATGGGCAACTTCATGGAGCAGGTCATGTGAGCACAAAAGAGCAAAAAATACAGGGCAGGAAGGCGGAACTTCCTGCCCTGTGCTTTCTAAACCTTTCCGCACATTTCTACGTGTGGGTCACGGTGTGGGTCAGGCGGTTGACCCACATTTTGACCCACACCGTTTCGGGCGAAAAAGTAAGAAAAAACCCCGAAATCATACGATTTCAGGGATTTTCTGTCAGGTGGCCTCAATCCGGATATTTTGCCTTGGAATCCTTGCACCGCAACGGCTTGCAAATTTCCGGCAAAAAATACTCGCAATTTTTTTGAGGTACTACTGACGCTATTCGAACCCCCGGCCGAATTTAACGCAGATATTACTCGTCCAGCTTTTGGAACTCATCCAGCCGCAATTCTCGCTTCAGTTCTTCTTCTGTCGGCAGATAGGTGAAATATTTGGATGCGAAAATCTGGTGATTATCCTCCGGTAAAGTGTACTTTACAACAGCATCACTTTTATCGGCACAGAGGACAATGCCAATCGGCGGTGTGTCCCCTTCGTTCATCAACTCACGAGTGTAGTAGTTGACGTACATCTGCATCTGACCGAGATCCTGATGCGTAAGCTGACCCATCTTCAGATCGATCAGCACAAAGCACTTGAGGATATAATTGTAAAACACAAGGTCGATGAAAAAGTTCTGACCATCCAGCGTAAACTTCTTCTGTCGTGCTACAAAGGAGAAGCCTCGTCCCAGCTCCAGCAGGAAGTGTTGCAGGTGATCAATCAATGCCTGCTCCAATTCTCCCTCATAAACATGCGTATCCGGTTGGATTTGCAGGAACTCCATTACATAGGGATCTTTGATGATTTTTTCATATTCCGGTTTTGGCTCCGTCGTTTGTATCTCAGCAGCGACAAGCGATTTATCCTGGCTTGCCAAGATGCGCTGATAGTACATCGTGTGAATCTGCCGTTCAAGCTGCCGGACGCTCCATGCGGACTTCGCACATTCTTCCGCATAGAAGGCTCTCTCTTTCTCATTGGGAACCCGCATCAGTAGTCGGTAGTGCGACCAGCTCAATTCGGGACACAGTGTGTCTCGAATTGGATATGCGCAGTAGAACTGGCGCATCTTTCGCAAATTTGACTCGTCAAATCCCTTCCCGAATTCCGCCGTCAGATGTGAGGACAGGTACTGCAGCAGCTTTTTGCCATATCCTGCACGGTCATTTTCTCCGCAGGCTTTGTAGATCTGCTCACCGATTTCCCAATAGGCTGTCACCATTGCGGAGTTTACTGCTGCGCACAAACTACGCTGTGCAGACACAATGGAATGGCGGATTGAATGATAGGTCTGCTCTGTTGTAATGTTCGTTTGAAGCTCGTTATCCATTCCGTTCACCTCGCTCCTGCAATAATTCTCTCAGAAGTCCTTGGCACCCCGCCAGCACATCCTGCCAAGTCGATTCGAAGTCTTCGGTGTACCACGGGTCGGCAACATCGCGGGAGTGGTCGGTGTAGTCCATCAGAAGGTGTAGCTTGCCGGCAAAATCGCCGCCGCAGATGCGGTACATATTCCGCAGGTTCGCGCTGTCCATGCCGATCAGCAGGTCGTACTTGTCGTAGTCCTGGTTGGTAAGCTGCCGCGCCGCGTGGCCGTCGCAGGAGATCCCATGCTCCGCCAGCTTGCGCCGCGCCGGAGGATAGACCGGGTTGCCGATCTCCTCCCGGCTGGTGGCCGCCGACTCGATATGGAACTGTGACGTCAGCCCAGCTTTTTTGATCAAGTCCTTCATCACGAATTCCGCCATTGGGCTGCGGCAGATATTCCCATGACACACAAAGAGTATCTTTTTCATTGCATTTGCTCTCCCGCGTTGCTTCTTTTTCACCAGTATAGCAGGAAAACGCCTGTTCGTCGAGAGAAGAATGCTGCCACGCCTGAGATTCTATGGCGGCCAGCAGTTTTGCTTTCTTCCAGCCGAAGTG
>CAMAGI010000216.1 GCA_945833775.1 uncultured Lachnospiraceae bacterium | reverse complement strand
CCGGCGCTGTTGCGCTCCAATAGTACGATATTCATATCTGTTGTGCTCCTCTCAATCGATACAGGTCGTCCTCCGCGTATCCTGTTGTAACAAATGAAATCTGCGGCGATCTGCCAGATATACCGGATATGAAACAAAAAATTACTGAAAATATGGTAGCATACAGAGCCCGAAAACGCAAGAAAATTCACACATCCGCACCGATACGCCCGCCGGGAAGCGGATTCCGCAGATTCCGCATAGATTCTGAAAGTAAGGGGAAAACTAAATATTGAACGATTAAAAAGCGCCGGTATCTCTTTCGAGATCCGGCGCTTCGTTTCCTTTTTTTCCTGCTTCTATTTTTACAGTCTCTTCATGAGCTCTTCTCTCTGAGCCTCATAACCGGGCTTTCCGAGCAGGGCAAACATATTCTTCTTGTAGCTCTCCACACCGGGCTGGTTGAACGGATTGACACCCAACAGGTATCCGCTGACACCGCAGGCAAACTCAAAGAAGTAGAAGAGTTCGCCAAGGTAGAACTCGTTTACCTCGGGAATGTTGACGATGAAATTCGGCACATTTCCATCGGTGTGTGCAAGAATGGTTCCATTCATGGCACTCTTATTGACAAAGTCAACACTCTTGCCGGCAAGGTAGTTCAGCCCATCCAGATCAACCGGCTCCTCACCGATCAAAAGTTCCTCACGGGAGGTTTCCACATTGAGAACGGTCTCAAACATGATTCTGGAACCATCCTGAATGAACTGACCCATGGAATGAAGATCCGTGGTGAGATCCACACTGGCGGGGAACAGACCCTTCTGGTCCTTTCCTTCGCTCTCGCCGAAGAGCTGTTTCCACCACTCGGAAACATAGTGGACTGCGGGCTCGTAGTTTGCCAGAATTTCAACGCTCTTGCCCTTGCGAAGAAGGATATTACGCATTGCAGCATACTGAAGCGCGTCGTTCTCTTCAAAGGAACTCTCCAGCGCAAGCTTTCTTCCTGCTGCAGCACCCTCCATCAGCTTATCAATATCCGCACCGCTGACAGCGATGGGAAGCAGACCCACTGCAGTCAGAACGGAGAAACGGCCTCCCACATCATCGGGAACCACAAAGGATTCATAACCCTCTTCATTTGCCAGATTCTTCAGGCTTCCCTTTGCCTTGTCCGTGGTTGCATAAATTCTCTTTGCAGCCCCTTCCTTGCCATATTTCTTCTCGAGCATTTCCTTAAATACGCGGAAGGCAATCGCAGGCTCAGTCGTGGTACCGGACTTCGAAATCATGTTAATGGAGAAATCCCGGTCTCCGACAACATCCATCAGATGTTTTAAATAAGTGGAGCTGATGGAGTTACCGCAGAAATAGATCTCGGGAGTCTTGCGAACACTCTTGTCCAGAACATTGTAGAAGCTGTGACCGAGAAACTCGATGGCAGCTCTTGCACCCAGATAGGATCCGCCGATACCGATTACCAGCAGAACCTCGGAATCGCTCTGAATCTTCTTCGCTGCAGCCTTAATTCGTGCAAACTCTTCTTTATCATAATCCACGGGAAGGTCAATCCAGCCCAGGAAATCACTGCCGGCACCGGTTTTCGACACAAGAACATCTCTGGCATCCAGTGTCAGCTTCTTCATATAGCCGATCTCTTCGTTGGATATGAACGAAGAAGTCTTGGAATAATCAAAGGAAATCTTCTTACTCATAATACACTCCTCCTCCCGTCAAACGCGGGTTTCTAATTTGACAATATTGTAACAAAGGAGTCTGCTAAATTCAAGAGTATCTTGCAAGATCCACCGTCACGTCGCCAGAAATTCCTTCAATAGCACTTCCAGTTCCTCGGCGGTCACCTTGGATGTTTCCCCGCGGTATTCCCCGGAATCGTATTCCTTCTGTCTTATGAAGCTTCTCTCCTCATAAAAGGGCTCCATTGACCTCGCTTTGCTCTGCTGCGCTCCATCCTCAAAAAGCATCACTTTCGTTCTGCCGGGGCCGGCTTCGCGCGATACCGTGTCAAGTGCCCCCCGTCTGCGCTCGCTGCCCGTGAGAATCGGATCCTCCCCATAGAGCATGGCGAGATCATCGTTGGTCACTTCCATCCGCACTGCCAGGTGGTTTTCCAGATAATCCACCAGATTTACCTTCAGAACCGTCTTTTTGCCCTTGAGATCAATCACGGCATTCACGGAGAAAAAAATATACAGTCCCAGAAAGCAGGCAACATAAAAGGGCAGGATTTCGATCAACATACGACTCGCCGCAATCGCACGACAGATACCGATTCCCGCGCAGATCACGGAGACCAGCATAGCCTGTCCGGAGAGATGATCCAGCACCTCAAAGGAGAATGGGCCTGCTTTCATCCGATTCATGAATTTCTCCACAAAGACGGGAATGTTGGCCACTCCGTTGTTCAACTGATAACAATTGGCAAATTTCAGCTTACATTGTTTTAAAAGACGGTTGTTGGTGGCTGCCATGTTATCGGCTTCCTTTATCATATTCTGGTATACGACCCCCAAGTATGTCTTAACAATAATACTGGCTGTAAAAAATAAAACCATAAAAAGCGACGCGACCGGCTCCTGCATAAATACTTTGATCATAACACACACTCCCTTCGATCTGTCATCCGGCAAATACGGCTTGTCTGCCGTCTCCCCGTCCGAATCGTTTCGTACCTACATTATACTTCATGTA
>CAMAGI010000215.1 GCA_945833775.1 uncultured Lachnospiraceae bacterium | reverse complement strand
ATAACGCTTGCATAAGAGATTCCGGTCTGCGGGAGTGCCTGCCGATTGTTCGGAATCATGATGGCAAAATTTCTTCTCGTCACCACATCGGCGTCTTTCCACTCGCCGGTTAAATAGCTCTGCATCTTGCCATCCTTGACTTCGCGGTAATTGATCACCTGCAGAACCTGATTCTCATTGTCCGAATACGCCGCATCCAGAGCCTTCACCATGGTATGCGAAACATCGTCTGCCGCTTCGGGATCCCCTTCGCTTTTGTCATTCGACCCGGGATTTACATGCAGCGCTAATGCGACATCGCAGAGCTCCTGCACGGTTCCCGGAGACTCCCATTCGGTCGCAATAGGCATTGCCACCAGATAGACCGGTTGCAGCTTTTCCCCTCCCTTACCGCATCCGGTCAGGGAAATCACACACCATAAAAGAATGATCACTGCTGTGTTTTTTAAGGAGAGTCGCCTCATCGGAATACCTCCTCATACCCTTCACTGTCGGGATAGAAGTAATCCGTGACTCTGCGATTTTCATCCAGCAGGCAAACCAGAATTCCCTTCTCTGTCCAAATATACTTTCTCAAACCGTTTTCAAACTGCACATACATATAGAGCTCGCCGGTCTCTTCATCCTGATAGAAATCGGTTTTATCAATCTTCAAAAAGATGAGCTGACCCTTCACCTTCTCCATGGTGAGATCAGAAATCTCTACTTCATGCTTTTCCTTCTTACACATGAACTCGTAATAATTGCCCTTAAGGCTCCATCCCATCAGGTATTTGCTGTCTGCCTGGGTGATCCAGTATACTTCATCAATCACATCGGAATTGCCGGTTTTGATATGAGGATCCATATTCAGAATTGCATGAGAACCGTTGCTGAGTGTGACAATGTTGCCGCTGTCGTTGTAGTAGGTAACCTTCTGGGAATAGGTGTACTGATACTCCATGGTGACATCATTGTACAGATTCAGGCCATGCTCCTTCTTGGGGCTGAAGCAGGCAATCTTCTTGACAACATCACCCCAGTTATTTTTCTCCTCTACAATAGTCATCTCAAGGTAATCCTGCCAGTTGTCCACATCGACATCAATCACCTGACAATACTTGTTAAATTCCTCAGGAGTAAGAATCACTTCCGATGCTGCAAAAACCTCTGCCGCTGCTGCGGCCTCTGCAGCCGCCTTCTCTCTCTCATCTTCAATTGCGCGAAGCTGTGAAGTAACCTCCTCCACCGCCTCCATTCTGTCTGCAAGCAGCTGCTGTGCTTCCTTAAGCTGCCCACCGGTACGTACCTGCAAAATGATCAGAATGATGCACAGGATCAGAGCGATTATGGAGACAATGGGTGTAAACCGGGATATTTTTTTCATTTGTAAAACCTCTTTTTTGGCATTTTCCGAACAAGTATACCAAATTATTCCATAAATTGCTATAGATTATTCGTAATTTAACGCTGACATCTCTTGATTTTCTACAACTTAATCGCGCCTTCCTCGATCAACTGCAGAAAAATCTCGACGATCCGGGGATCAAACTGCTTTCCGCTGTTTTCCTTCAATTCCCTTAAAATATAATCCGCATCCCGCTGGGGACGATATACTCTGGTGGAATTCATCGCATCAAAGGAATCCGCCACACAGATAATTCTCGCGTGCATGGGAATCTCGCTTCCCTCAAGGCCCTCCGGATAGCCCTTTCCGTCATAGCGTTCATGATGATACTTTGCCGCTGTCGCCGCCATCGGAATCGTACTTAAGGACTTCAACATCTCGTAACCGCGGACAGTATGATTCTTGATGACAGCAAATTCCTCATCCGTGAGCTTTCCCGGTTTGTTCAAAATCGAGCCCGCAATGCTGATTTTGCCGCAGTCGTGCAGCTTCCCGCAGTAATAGATCTGTAGTATTTCCTCTTCCTTGTAGTTCAGTTTCTCTGCGACCAATGCAGCATACTGAGCCACCCGATCGGAATGACCGGCTGTGTACGCGTCCTTCGCATCAACAAAGTTGGTGAATACCTCCATGACCTCGCGAATGAGCAGTCGATCCCTGTTCTGCGCTCTGATTGCACTTTTCTTCTGAACATAATATCCGGCGAGGAACATAAATGCGATCACCCAAAGAAGCACACCCCACAAAAGCATCCGGAAAGCGGGCTGTGCCATGAGAATTTCATGGGAGCGATAGTTGACTGTGCCATCTACAAAATCGGTAGGTTCAATCGCGTCCTCAAAGTAAAAAATCATTCCGATTGTCACTTCATAGTACTGGCTTGTCTGGGGATTATGTGGTTTGATCGGATATTCACACACCTCCTCGCTGGGGTAATAAATCACGGTGTCCCCCGCAGAGAGTGGTATCAGGATATCCTTGTCTCCCTTCACATAGTCCAGGGTAATCTCATCCATAGAAGCGGTGCGAAGGTCAAGTCTCTGAACATTTTCCACGCCGTCAATGTGCTGATGAACCTCCATGGTGCCGCACCAGGCCGAATTAAGATACATATCCTGCTTGATCTCATACTCCAAAAACCACTCCTCGATCTGCGCGTCCATACGGTTTTTGAGTGTCACATCATAGGTGATACCGGTAATCTTAAACTTGCCTCTCCCGGTTCGATAAGTCTCTTTCGTCCAACTCCCGCCGCTTCCGCCGCGGGTTTTCATACGATAGGCGATATCTGCCTTGGAATCCGCACATTCACTCATGGGGATCGACTGAAACATATTATT
>CAMAGI010000214.1 GCA_945833775.1 uncultured Lachnospiraceae bacterium | reverse complement strand
ATCACCCAACACAGCGCAAACCGGCTCTCCCGGCTTCCCAAGGGCTATATCTGCGGCGCTTTTGAAAGCGAATTTCCCGGTTCTTTCGCATTCCCGAAGGATAATGTCATTGTCTGCTTTCTGGATGTATCCGGGTTTACGGATAAAAAGGGAAGCTATTATTCCAATCTGAACGGGAAACTCAAAAAATTCCTGAGGGAAACCAGCGGCATTGCGGGCATCAGCAACGGGTTTTCGGAGCTCTCCGGCGCGCGGATCGCCTACGCTCAGGCAGAGGCAGCCATTGAAAACGGAATGGTTACCAATCCGGAGACGGTGCTGTTCTATTTCCAGTCCTATGCGCTGATCAGTATGGTGATCAATGCGGTTGGAAACCTGCCGGCAGAGGCCTATTTCTCAGAACAGCTTCAGAATCTGATAAAGCATGATAAAACCGGCCCTATTTCCTATCTGGACACGCTGCGGGTCTTCCTTCGCAACAGCATGTCTTATTCTCAGACAGCGGAGGAGCTGTACATCCACCGCAGTACGGTGGTGGATCGAATCAGCCGGATTGAACGGGAACTGGATGTGAATCTGAAAGATCCGGACACCCGTCTTCAGTTGGAAATTATTCTGAAAGCCATGGAAATAGAAGATATGGTGCAGCAGTCAAGAGAATAAGAAAACCGCCGCAGGATTTTCCTGCGGCGGCATTTTGCGTGAGGAGATTCAGCGGGCGCATTTCTTCAGATCTTCATCGATCTGATCGGCGAACTTTGCGGTCTCAGCGGATTCGGGGTAGGACAGCAGCGTGCGATAGGTCAGCGCACCCACCATCTTCATGCGGGGATCCTTGGTGGAACCGGGAGCGTACTTTTCCATAACCAGTTTGCCTTCGGGGCTGCGCATAATGTCGCGAATCTTGGAATCCAGGGACAGTGCCATAATCGTTTCCTCCTTAATATGGTAAAGTGAGTGTGTTGAAAATTCTTTCCCGAGAATTTTACCACCCATAGTATATCGCATTGCAGCGAAAAACAATATCCACAAAAAGAAGAACGTTCTGATCTAAAAATACGACATTATGACGGTGCATCACCTTTGCTTGGTGCGTGAAATCTGCAACCCTTTCAAGTTACAATCGATCCAGTTCCGCGAGCATGGCATTCAGAACATTCTCCGGGAGACCAAGCATGGGAGCCAAGGCCTGGAAGGTCATACCGTATGCCTGCTTTACCTGCTCGTTGTCAGCAAAGCCGGGAAGATAGCGATTGACTATGGCAGCACCTCTGGAATCCTCCATGATGGCGGCAATGGTGCTGCGGGAGCTGAGCGCCTCACCGGTAATCAGCTCCGGGTGCTTCCAGGTGGTGACACTTTTGTGACCTGCGGACAATGCGCCGTCCACGGGAATTGCCGCACCGGAAATATACCGTGCCATGTCACTGGCCAGGAACAGAGCAAGGTAAGCACATTCTCTGGGATCCCCCATTCGTCCGGAGGGGCAGTCCTTTTCAAAGAAGGACATGGCAGCATCCGCAGCGTCACCAAAGATGGAGGTACGGGTGTAGCCAGGGCAGATGGCATTGACAGTGATGCCGTACTTGGCGTAATCCATGGCGGCAACTCTGGTCATGCCGATGACACCGAATTTGGTGGCGGTGTAGAGTGCCTGGCCGCTTTGGGGCATAAGACCTGCGACGGAAGCTACGTTAATCAGGAAGCCGCCCTCACTTTTGCTCTTGAAGATTGCCTCTGCGCCGTACTTCATGCCGGCAAACACGCCCTCACTGTTCAGTGAGAAAATTCGATCATAGTCTGCTATTTCGTATTCATGAAGAGGTGTGCCGCCCATGCCCATACCGGCATTACTGACGACTCCATCCAGTCTGCCAAAGTGGACGACTGCGGCATCCACAAGAGCCTTGATCTGCTGCGCGTTGCTACAATCCGTCTGCACGAAGATGGCATCCCCACCTTTTTTGACGATTTCATTGACCACAGCCTGTCCTTGATCTGCACTTCTGGCGGCACAAACAACCTTCATACCGTTTTCGGCGAATACCTCTGCGGTTGCTTTGCCGATCCCTCGGGATGCTCCGGTTACGATTACCACTTTTCCTTGAACGCTGCTGAAATCCATAGTTGACCTCCCATTGTATTTCCGATATAATAATGTGAATCCAACATGGCGTTGAATCTTCCTTAAGAAGCAGTATATTCCATCTGACAGATTGATTCAATCAGTATATTCCTTGATTATGTTGCGAATCCAACACAATGAGCCGCCCTGTTGGATGTTCACAATTCTTTTACAGGAGAATGTTCATGCAGAAGGAAAACCGTCGGGTGAAAATGACCAAAACCTTGCTAAATGAGAGCTTTTTGAAGTTCCTGGAAAAAAAGCCGCTTTCCCGCATAACCGTAAAGGAAATATGCGAGGACGCGGATGTGAACCGTTCAACCTACTATGTCTACTATTCCGATCCCTATGACCAACTGCACAAAATAGAGGATGCCCTGATTCGGGAGCAGGCTGTTTACATAGACGCAATTCTCCAAAATGGGGAACAAAACGACCCCAGCTTTACCAATGTCATCAACAACCTCCTCCACTATTACCGGGAACGCAAAGATATGCTTCAAGTGCTTCTGGGCAATCACGGGGATATCCATTTGGAATATGATATTCTGGCGTTCTTTGCGGAGCGGATTCTCTCATACGGCAGCAACAATAGAAAGCTCCCCCAAAAGCAGCTGCAGGATTATACCTACGCTGCTTCGGGGAGCTTCGGATTAATTATTTACTGGATTATGACGGACTG
>CAMAGI010000213.1 GCA_945833775.1 uncultured Lachnospiraceae bacterium | reverse complement strand
ATAAAGGAGACAAATATGGACGAAAAGATTGCAGTCTTGACAGACACAAACAGTGGAATTACCCCAGAACAGGCAGCCCGGTATGGTATCTATCTGGTGGCAATGCCGGTGATCATTGATGATGAAACCTATTTTGAGAATGAATCCATTTTTCAGGAGGAGTTCTTTCAGCGCCTGCGCGAGGGCGCGCGGGTCAGCACCTCTCAACCGGCCCCGGGTATCCTGATAGACTGCTGGGACAGTCTTCTGGAGCATTATGACCAGATCATTTACCTCCCTATGTCCAGCGGCCTTTCCGGCGGCTGCCATACGGCTGCCATGCTGGCAGAGGAATACGATGGACGCATCCATGTGGTGGATAACCGCAGAATATCGGTTACTCTGAGGCAGTCGGTTCTGGAAGCAAAGTATCTGGCTTGCCGGGGAAAAAATCCCCAGGAAATCGTGGCCCGTCTGGAGCAGGAGGGATTGGAGTCCAGCATTTATGTTGCGGTCAACACGCTGGAGTATCTGAAGAAAAGCGGCCGGGTTACGGCTGCGGGTGCCGCCGTTGGGACCATTCTGAACATCAAACCTGTTCTTCAAATCCAGGGCGGCAAGCTGGATGCCTACAAAAGAGCGCGTGGTATGCATCAGGCCATGCAGATGATGATTGATGGGCTGAAATATGATCAGGCTCATCGCTTTGCCGGAAAGAAAATGGTCATTCGCGCAGCTTATTCTGGAGATGCGGAAGCCGGTGCGATCTGGCAGGCAGAATTGCAGACGGCATTTCCGGGAATGTCCATCGGGCTGGATCCCCTGCCAATCAGCATATCCTGCCACACAGGTGATGGTGCTCTTGGCGTCGGTATGATGAAAGAAATCATTTAAGCTCGGCGTACATTTGCACGCTTCTGACTGCATTGCTTTCCAAATACAGGAGTTCGATTCAACATGAAAGGAAACAAAAAAACGAACGAGGCCCATGTTTTGGGCAAAACAGAGAGGGACGCTTCCGGAGAATGGACGCTTCGCACACAGACAGGCGCAATCGTGGCGGTGGTGGGTGCTGTAGTAATCCTGCTTTCACACTATCCCTATGTTCTGAATGCCGTTGCTGCGGTGCTGGGTATTTTGGGAATAAACGAACTGCTTCATGCGCTGAATCAATGCACGACTCCTAAAATGTTCATTCTCTCTTTGACCGCCTTATTGATCTGCTTTGGGACAATACCCTATTATCCAATTAGCCTGACAGTTGTTTGGTTGATTGCTCTGATTCTGTTTCTCAGCGCAATGCGGCATACTGGACAAGTCTGCTTTTCTAAGCCTCTGTGCGTTGTTTTCTGCTCCCTGATGATACCTTTTTTCTACCGCAGCATGGTGGAAATCAGGCAGATAGAACGGGGATTCCTATACCTGATTTTTGTCGTACTCGGGTGCGCTGTTAATGATGTCGCCGCTTTTATGATCGGAAAAACATTTGGAGCACACAAACTGGCACCACAGATCAGTCCAGGAAAAACGGTAGAGGGTGGACTCGGTGGGTTGATTCTCTCCACAGTGATCCTTGAAATTTTTGCAGCTATTCTCACACAACATACGGGCGTACAGGTGAAGTACGGATTGCTGACGCTATATTTGATTCTCTCCTCCATAATCGGACAATTCGGAGATCTGGCAATGTCCGTAATCAAACGGTCATCAGGAATCAAGGACTTCGGAAATCTCCTGCCCGGACACGGCGGCGTTCTGGATCGCTTTGACAGCCTTCTGTTTGCTGCTCCATTTGCTATGATATTCTTCTTGATTACCAAAGGCTTTTTATCATAAAAAGGAAAGGAACACTCCCTATGAAAAACGAAACAAGAAAAGCAATGCAATTGTCGGGAATTGCGATTGCTGCAACAGCCGCAGCATCTGCCACCGCCTATCTGACAACACGGCTTCTGACCAGAGAGGCTTTGGATCGGGAAGAACCCAGAGTGTTTCAAAAAGCGGGCAATCTGATCTCCGGCACCCAATCCGGGAATGCCTTTCAGGAGGAATTGCGAAATGCGGCTGAGAAGCTGGCGCAGAAAGAAAATGAAACGGTAAAGATTACCGGCCATGATGGGGTGACTCTGGTAGGGCACTGGATTCCCTGTGAGAATGCGAAGCGGGTCATCATTGCCATGCACGGCTGGCGCTCTGCATGGTACAAAGACTTTGGAATGGTTTCCGATTGTTGGGAGAGGAATGGATGCAGCGTCCTGTATGCAGAGCAGCGGGGTCAGGGAAACAGCGGCGGTGATTTCATTGGCTTCGGCCCAATCGAACGCTATGACTGTCTGGACTGGATCCACTGGGTTAGTGAGCGATGCGGCACGGAACTCCCCATTTACCTTTGCGGCGTATCCATGGGTGCTACCACAGTTTTGATGGCGGCGGGGCTGGATCTGCCCGAAAATGTCCACGGAATTATGGCGGACTGCGGCTTTACTTCGCCCCACGCCATTTGGAAGCATGTTGCCAATCACAATCTGCACATTCCCTTCCGGCTTCGCGGCATTCTGGCGGATACGCTGTATGAACGGAAAACCCAGTCGGATGCTGCATACGAGTCTACCGTTGACGCGCTGCGTCACTGCCGGGTTCCCGTGATGCTGATTCACGGGGCCGATGACCATTTCGTTCCATTGGAAATGACTTATGAGAATTACACTGCCTGCGCATCCCCCAAGAAGCTGTTTATTGTACCTGGCGCGGATCATGGTATGAGCTACTTCGTGGACAGAGAAGGCTATGAAGCTGCCGGATTGGATTTCTGGCGGCAGTATGACTGATATTGCCCTA
>CAMAGI010000212.1 GCA_945833775.1 uncultured Lachnospiraceae bacterium | reverse complement strand
AGTAACAGCAAGATACTTCTCGACCCTGTCAGCAGTAAGCCGACAAGCAGAAGAACAATTTGCGGAAGAAAGAGAAGATTTCTTTTTTGCTCCTCCCAATGATAAATCAAGATCAGGATTCCGATGGCAAGAAATAAAGCGTTTGTATTGGCATATTGGAAAAAACCGGACATTCTGTTATTCTCCCAGAAATAGGGCTGAGCAACAGGTAGTCGACGGCAAACTGCGGAAATCAGCACAACGATGCATCCCATCATTGGGATATTCCTTTTGGCAGCCTCGATTTCCTCCTTCTTCCTGCATCGAATCAGCCACATCCACAGGCACACCACTCCCAACCGCATCGCGCCCATGAGATTTTCCATATAATCGATGGACCAGAAGCTTACCAAAACTGCGATACACAGGATTACAACAGGAATGAAAAAAACAATTCCCGGATCTCTCTTGTAAAACGCTTCCCCTTTCACCAACATAACAAACAGACCGATTGCTATCAGGGCACCCGTAAATGCCACCGAATCATCAAAGAAGCCTCCGTTCATCATCAACGTTGCCCACATGATAACCGGAAGTAAGATGATCTTTATTCCTCTTTCCGCTCTCACCGCATTTCCTCACTGTACGAAATAATCCCCTGGGATTCCTCCCAGGGGAATTTTATTTACAACCTCAAGCTTCTAGCGAAACAACTCCGCCAGGTAATTCCAAAAGCTGAATCCTGTTTTGGGTGATATGCCGTTGCTCGTTCCGGCTGCACTCACTTTGAACCACGCAATAGGTGACAGTGAGGTAAAGGTAGCCGTAATCGTTCCGTCACCTGCTTCTGCAGGGATATATTCAATGGAACCGTCGTGCTTGATATGCAGCACGATGATCTTATCGCCTCTCTTTACATTGGCCGATATAGTGTTATCCGAAAAAGTAATGCGTACACCGGAGGAAATATCGGTACCGCCCGGTACTGCCAGATCCAAAGTACCGCCTGCTGTTACTCCGTCTACCTTCATGGAAGGGGCATACTGATTCAAAATCTTCACCACTTCTGCGGGTTTGGTTGCAATCTGACCTGTCCAGTTCACCACATTATTGATTGCCGACTGCACTTCCGGAACATCGGAATTCTGAATGGCCGAAATCGTTACGGAAACCTCCTGACCGCCTACCGTTGCCGTCGCACTCGCACTGCCGGAATCGTTCGAGTCATGATCATCATTTTCCTCATCGTCATCGGCAGCAGAACTGTCAGTCGAATTATTCGTAGTATCCGAAGGATTGTCAACAACCGTTTTCTTGTCAAAAGGATTCGTTGCCTCAAATCCTAAACTATATTTCTGAATATAGTTATTCACATTATAGATATAGGTGTATCCAAAGCCATCCGCATCCGAGTAGCTGACACCGAATCCGCCATCATTTCCCGCTTCGTTACCGGATACCGATATCGATGTACAGGGAGTTCCAACCTTATAATACAGATAGGTAAGACCATCGGAATCCAGTGCGAACTGGGATGCATCCAGAATATTCAATCGGTATATATGAACCTTTTCACCATATTGATTTCTCTCGACAGCGTAATCATTAAAGGAGGTAACCGGTGTCGTCTTGTCTGCCGCATAAAAAGTGGGACAGGTGGCTGCGCTCAAGGGCATATTTTCCGCATACACATAGGCGTAAGCATAGCCGTCATTATTCATCATGGAACAACTAACGGACACCAACGTCTTATTGATATAGGGAATCGTATCCTCAGCTTGGAATTGCACAGTTCCGTTTTCGTCCCAGACAACCCGCGTATAGTACCCCTCCGGGACATCGCTCGCCAACGTTACTCTCTTCACCATATAGGCATATCCATGGACATTATCAATGATCTTATCATCATTAGAAAAATTAAAAACAGCCACCGCTGCTTCAGGAGTCACATTGTCACTCGGACAAAGAGCCGCCTTCCAGGAGGATACATCCTGAGTTTCTGCCGTCAGATAGCTCAAGGCACATCGAAACTCAAGAGGGGAGCCAACCTTTGCGGAATTATACCAGTTGAAGTTCTGGTAATTGACTTCCGATATATCAAATGCCTGAACCTCCTGCGCGGGACCAAGCGACAATACCGTTGTGACCAAAAGCAGTATCGCCGCCAGAAAACAACTTAATTTTTTCATATCTTTTGTACCTCCGTAAGTTTTCGTCCCATCCAGTGTAACTCTTCTCTGCCGAATAAGTCAACAGTTTTTCGTATATATATAACCGTTTACTTTCGCTATTCACATTAGATAGACAACCAGTCCCGGTTTTCTTCGTAATGTTTTCCCTGTCTCTTATTCAAATTCAAAAAAAGTACCATGGGGGCTTGTAAAGCCACTGCCATGGTACCGTAAAGTTTCGTAAAATCCGGGTAATCCGATGTTCTATTGCATTTTCTGTTTTTCCACGTTGATTCCGTGAAAATCATCCCCGTCTGCAACACTCTCCCGAAGCAGCTTCGAAACCGTGTTGACGGCAGTCTCCACCGCTTCTCTTAAGGTGCTTCCCTGCAAAAGTTCCCCCGCCGTGACGGCTGTAAAGATATCTCCCGTACCGGGCATTCTGACGGGTATCGCCTCATAGGGAATGCAGAAATATTCATTCCGCACCTGATCAAAGCCGATCACCGCATCCTTCCCGTCCACCTTCGCGCTGGTGACCAACGCAGAGCCCGCTCCCAGCCTTAAAAGTTTGCTCACAAGTACCTCCGCATCGGCTGCGCACACGCCCTCTCTCCGATAGTCCTCACCGGTCAGAAGCGTTGCCTCCGTGTAGTTGGGAAGCACAAGA
>CAMAGI010000211.1 GCA_945833775.1 uncultured Lachnospiraceae bacterium | reverse complement strand
CAAAAAAGATAAGATTATGGGTATCCCGTGCAGATGGAATACCAATTTACCGGAATAAATAATAGGAAGGTTTTCGACATGAAGAAGATTCTGGATCTACTTACCGAGGAAATGAAGAAGGCATTTGAGGCAGCCGGCTACGACACAGCGCTGGCGAAAGTTTCCGTATCCAACCGCCCCGACCTATGCGAGTATCAGTGCAATGGTGCTATGGCCGGTGCCAAGCAGTATCACAAGGCTCCCATCGTGATTGCCAATGAGGTGGCACAGAAGCTGGCGGGCAGTGAAGTGTTTCAGGAGGCAGCAGCAGTTGCACCGGGATTTTTGAACCTGAAGCTGTCCGGGAAATTTCTGGCAGACTATATGTGTGGTATGAAGACAGAAGAGAAGTTCGGGATGGAAATGCCCGCCCGGCCCAAGAAAATGGTCATTGACTACGGCGGAGCCAATGTCGCTAAGCCCTTGCATGTGGGACATATCCGCTCAGCCAATCTGGGGGAGAGTATCAAGCGTATCTGCCGTTATGCGGGGCACGATGTGATTGGCGACGTGCATTTGGGAGACTGGGGTCTGCAGATGGGTCTTGTTATTACCGGTGTACAGGAAAAACAGCCGGATCTGGTGTACTTTGATGAGAATTACACCGGAGAGTATCCCGAGGAGCCTCCTTTTACGATCTCGGACCTGGAGACAATTTATCCTGCAGCCAGCGCACGTTCCAAGGAGGATCCTGCGTACAAGGCAAAGGCTATGGAGGCAACCTTCAAGCTGCAGAACGGTGTGCGTGGATATCGCGCCCTCTGGAGGCATATTTTGAATGTATCCGTGGCGGATCTTAAGAAAAACTACGGCAGTCTGAATGTGACCTTCGATCTGTGGAAGGGCGAGAGTGACGTCCAGGATCGGATTCCCGGAATGGTGCAGTACATGAAGGAGAACGGGTATGCCTATATCAGCGACGGAGCTTTGGTAGTGGATGTCAAGACGGACGAGGATACCAAGGAGGTTCCTCCCTGCATGATCCTAAAATCCGATGGCGCGTCCCTTTACAATACCACCGATCTGGCAACAATCATGGAGAGAATGGAGCTCTACCGGCCCGATTCCATTGTATATATGACGGACAAGCGTCAGGATCTATACTTTGACCAGGTGTTCCGCTGTGCACGCAAGACCAAGCTTGTACGTCCGGAGACCGAGTTGGTCTGGATCGGTTTCGGTACCGTAAACGGTGCGGACGGAAAGCCCTTCAAGACAAGAGACGGCGGGGTTATGCGTCTTGAGAATCTGATCAAAGAGACCAAGGAAGAGATGTACCGCAAGATCAAGGAAGGCCGTGAAATGTCCGACGAGGAAGCAAGAGAGGTTGCGGATCTGGTAGCGATTTCCGCATTGAAGTACGGTGATCTGTCCAATGTCCCCGCCAAGGACTATATCTTTGATGTGGATCGGTTCACCTCCTTTGAGGGAGACACCGGCCCTTACATTCTGTACACCATTGTTCGTATCAAGTCCATTCTGGCAAAATATGCGGAGCAGGGCGGTGTGATCAATTCTGACACGATACTGCCTGCCGCAGGAGAATCCGAGAAGGGACTTATGATGGAACTGGCAAAGTTTAATGCGATGATGAGTTCAGCCTGCGAGGAACTGGCACCCCAGAAAGTGTGCGCATACATCTATGACCTTGCCAATGCGTTTAACCATTTCTACCACGAAACCAAGATTCTCGCAGAGGAGGATGACGCAAGAAAGAACAGTATGATTAATCTGCTGCTTCTTACCAGGGAGGTTCTGGAAACCTGCATTGATGTCCTGGGCTTTTCCGCTCCGGAGAGAATGTAAGAGAAAAACAGAAAATTCACTTAAGGGTGCAATTGCTTATTGACTCTGACGTAGTGTCATAGTTTATAGTATGATTACCACGGAGGAAATCAATTATGATGACAGTTCATGAAGTAAGCAGGATCTCAGGAGTCAGCATACGTGCACTTCACCATTATGACCGGATCGGGCTTTTGCCGGCCACGGCAGTGTCCCCTTCCGGATATCGGTTGTACGATGAGGCTGCATTGGAGCGCCTGCAGCAGATCTTGCTGTTCCGGGAACTGGAATTTCCGTTGAAGGAGATCCGACAGATTCTGGACAGCCCGGGATTTGACAAAAGCAAAGCACTTGAGCAACAGATCCGACTTTTAGAATTGAAAAAGGAACACTTGGAAAATCTGATCGATTTCGCCCGGGGAATAAAGGCGATTGGAGTGAAGTATTTGAATTATTTGAATTTTGAAGCATTTGATACCGGAAAAATCGATGAGTATGCGGCACAGGCAAAGGCGACCTGGGGCAAGACGGAGGCCTATCGGGAATACGAGAAAAAGTCCCGGGGCAGAACCAAAGAGGATGAACTGCGATTAGGCGAGCAGATGATGGACATCTTTGCCGCTTTCGGGACAATTCGGGATTCGGACCCTTCCGAACCCGCCGCATTGGAGCTGGTCGGGAAGCTTAAGGCTCATATCACAGAAAACTATTACACCTGCACGGATAAGATTCTGCTCTCGCTCGGAAAAATGTATGCAGGTGGAGGAGATATAGCAAGCAGTATTGACCAAGTCGGCGGTGAGGGAACTGCGGTGTTTGCATACAAGGCAATTGAAAATTTCATCCAATCACAAAAGTAGGCGAGAAGTGAAATGGTATTGCAAGATTTTCCACAAATTTTTTCCTGCAAGGGACAGAATTTAGATATTGACATTTCTATTTATGTATAGTATACTTTCAAAGTCGGCTGTGAAAACAGCCGCAAATGGAAGTTTAGCTCAGCTGGGAGAGCATCTGCCTTACAAGCAGAGGGTCACAGGT
>CAMAGI010000210.1 GCA_945833775.1 uncultured Lachnospiraceae bacterium | reverse complement strand
GGAGGTACGATGATGACCAACGAAGAACGCAACACGGCATTGTATCAGAAGATGTTTGCCGAACAGGAGAAATTCCGGGACTGGCTGAAAAGTCAGCCCCCGGAGGAAATTCTGAACCACGCCTATGAATACACGATCCGGGAGGACATTCTGCTGTCGCTGGAATACCACGACCTGTCAGATGCCCAGGCGGATGCTCTGATGAAATCCCCCTGTCCTCTGGCGGATATATTCCGGGATTTTGAAAAGCGGGAGACAGACCACATGGATGTGATCTGGGACTGTCTGGAATCCAGAGCAGATACGATTCTGGAAGAACAGCGCCGTACACTCAGGGAAACGCCGGTGTACCCCTACCCGGCAAGCCACGCTCAGGAGCATGGGGAACTGGAGCAGTACCGGGCATCCAACCGAGCCAACTTTGCCTGCAAGGAGGCCATTGAAGCGGCAATCCGGGAGCATTATCACGACAACCAACTTGACAGTCAGGCAGCAGCGCAGGTCGTAAATGCTTTCGGACTGGACAGGACACTTTTTGTCCTTGCCAACACCGTCCAGCAAAAAGACTGGGACGCACGGTTTTCCCCCGGCAATAAGGAATGGGCAAAATCCATTCCCATCCAGGAAAACCCAGACGCATGGGGTGCGGACCGGAACTGCCAGTTTGTTGTGAACAGTCATTCGGGACTGACCGATTTGTTTCTCAGCACCGTCCGTCAGGAATACTGTCAGAAACAGGAGAAAGCTCACAAGCCCTCCGTCCGGGCAAAACTACAGGACACGCCAAAAACAACTTCGCCGAAACATTCGGCGAAGTTGAATGGACAGGAGCGTTGAAATGGCCACCCGCAAAAGAAATATCGAAGTGCGATTTCGTGTTACGCAGGACGAGCTGGAACTGATCCATAAGAAAATGGCACAGTACGGAACCACAAATCTGTCGGCGTTTCTCCGAAAAATGTCCATTGACGGCTATGTTGTCAAGCTGGAGCTGCCGGAACTGAAAGAGATGGTATCCCTGCTCCGATATTCCAGCAACAATCTGAATCAGCTTACCAAGCGAGTTCATGAAATCGGTAGAATCTACGATGCCGATTTGGAGGACCTGCGGCAGAGCCACGAACGGCTGTGGGACGCGGCACGGGATATTCTCTCGGCTCTGGCAAAGCTCAAGTGACCCGCCGTATCCTTGCGGGAAGAAATCGGATAGCGTATAATGACAGTACAAAGAAAAGGAGGCTGCTCAGATGAAACTGATCTTCAAAATTCTCACCGCGCCTGTGGTTTTGGTCATTGACCTTTTCACATTGATCTGCATTGGCTTGATCTCTTTTTCGGGAATGCTGCTCCGGCTGGTCAGCGGAATCATCGCCATCCTCGGCGTAGCGGTGCTGGCAACATACTCCCCGAAGAACGGTCTGATTCTTCTGACCATTGCGTTCCTGTTCAGTCCAATGGGCATCCCAATGCTGGCAGTGTATGTCCTGGCTGGCTTGCAGAGAATATCAAGTGCAATCAAGGCAATCTGATTGGCATAAGGTTTCAAATCGCTTCGTCGCAACCTGGTAGAACAAACACCTGTATGTCTTGTGTTTTGTGGAGCCTAAAAAATACTTGACATAAATTTCTCTGGTTCGTATAATAATAGTGAAGAGCAGGAATGCTCAACTGAAAAGTGCCCTGCCACTTTAAGCGCAGATTATTTATGAAAAGTGCCCTGCCACTTTGAGCGCAGATCATTTATGCAAGGTACACCACGACCTTAACTGTGGTTGTAATGATGGAAGGGGCGAGTTGCATCGCCCCTTCTTTCGTTGCTTGGAGTACATATGGAAAAATTAAATTTCTATACGGTTGATTTATCTTATGTGGATTACTTGAAAGATGCTGAGTGTAAACACAGAGGGTTTTCGCGCGTTCCAAATATGGCGTATGGCGACAAACGGAAACCGAAATTTCTTTGCGGGGTCGTCCTTCAAGTAGGCGGCCAAGACTACTATGTTCCTGTTACCTCCTATACACAGCAAAAACCGGATAACTTTCTCATTCGAGCAGCAAACGGACAGGTAACCAGTTCTCTGCGATTTAACTATATGTTCCCAGTTCCGAAAGAGCTGATTTCCGAAAGGACCATCGCCAACGAACCAGATCGCGCATACCGGGCATTGCTGGCGCAGGAACTTCAATACTGTATTAAGAACCAGGAGACCATATGCCACTTGGCAGAGCGGACATACAAGCGTGTTCTGCTAGGAAAGAATCCGGGCCTGATTCAAAATAGTTGTGACTTCAAGTTGCTGGAGGGTGCCTGCACTTCGTACACACAAGAGCATATTCGCTCTACACAGAGAACTTCGTCGGATGTTTTGCATCAAGCTCCAGACAACGCAAAGCAAAGCGTATTGGAGAAACTTCAAGCCGCACAGTCTGCCTCTGCGGATCTCGTGAATAAAGTCCCTGAGAAGGACAGCAACACACAGAGTAGGTAATCCAGCCCATGAAAAAACAAGGTCACTATTGTAAGGTGTGCGGCAGATACAGAGCAAACGAGAAATTCACCGGCAAGGGTCATGCCACGCATATCTGCAAAGACTGTGCCAAACTGCCTCCAGAAGAAAAAGCCAAACAGGAAACTTTGAACCGGCTATTCAATCTTCCCTGGTATTTGTCGAAGGAGCAGAAGGCATGGCTGAAAAACAGAATGCAGGATCGCCGCCCGAAAGTCAAGGCGCTCGCCCAGGAGCAATACGATATGCGGTTTGGGCGCAGGTGTCAGGAGATGCAACATGATGATTCTGCTGAGTTTGATGAAGATGAATTTGAAGAAATGGAATAGTGTTCCTGCGGACTGCTTTTGAAGCAGTCCGTATTTCTTTTTTATGGAGGTGAAACCATTTGGCAACTACACGGCTGATGCCGCTGCACACCGGCAAG
>CAMAGI010000209.1 GCA_945833775.1 uncultured Lachnospiraceae bacterium | reverse complement strand
ATGCGACGACTTTTCCGGACAACAGTGTGGAGGACGAAGCGGAATATCTCGGACTTCGGGAGGGGGAGGCCCTCTGGATGTACGGCATGTTTTCGGACTGTAAGCTCTCCAGGGTGACCTACACACTAAATCAGTTCGAATCCGAACTGGCAGGGCAGGATTTTACGCGGCAACCGGCGGGGAAGGACTGTGTGAAATACAGCATCAACGGAACCGGCATCTACTATATGGTCCACCTGATGGAACCGGAGAGCAGTCTGGTGCGTTGTGTCGAGGTGGTGTCGGATTATCGTATGATCCGCAAGGATTACTATAGCTATTGCAGGATTTACTCGGAGTTTTATACACCCGACGGACCCAGTGCCGCGCTGTCCTTCCGGCGTTTTTACAATGAGGACGGTTCCACCGCCTTCGAGGAAATGCCGGATGGCGTAAACAACGCAATCTATCGGCTTCCCGATCGGATACTGTACTCCAGGGAGGAGCTTGTGTTGGAGATGATGGCACGGCTTGCGCTGACGAAGGAGGATGTTGTGCTCATCGACGGCGAGCCGGGAATGATCGATATGTCAGCGTTTCTTCAGGGAGCAGGCCCGGCACGGGTGGGGCTGGTCATTCACGCGGATCATTATCTGCGTGAGAGAGAGGGACGGATTCTGTGGTACGGAATTTATGAATATGCCTTTTCCCATTCGGATCAGATTGACTTCTTCGTAACGAACACGGAAGCGCAGAGCAATCTCCTGCGCACACAATTAAAAAAATACGAAGGGGTGGAGGCCAGAGTGCTCACCATCCCGGTGGTTGCGCTTGAAGAACTTAAGAGTCCCGTTTCAGGGCGCAGAAGGCATTCCCTCATCAGCGTAGGCCGTCTGGCACCGGAGAAGGGAATGGACCAGGCGATTGATGCGGTGGTCCGTGCAAGAAGGTACATACCGGATCTTACGCTGGATATCTACGGAGAGGGACAGCTGGCGGGGGAACTGCAGAGCCAAATCGACAGGCTGGGGTGCGGTAACTATGTGAAATTGTGCGGTTTTCAGAAGCTGGATGAGTTGTATGCACAATATGATGCGTATCTGTCCGCTTCCTTCGTGGAGACCTTCGGCGTAACGTATCTGGAGGCTGTGGGTGCAGGCCTTCCGATCGTAGGGTACGATATTCCCTATGGTGCCCGGGTGTTCATTGACGAGGGAAAGAACGGGTACAAAGCTCCTTATCATGATGTGGAACAATTGTCAGCCTGCATTGTCCGGCTCTTTTCGGAGGCAGACATGGAGGCATTTCGGGAAGATTCCTATGAGAAGGCTCGGGAGTATCTTTCAGAGACGGTGAGGGAGAAATGGAAAGCAGCATTAATATAGAAAGAATCGTTTTACTCCTTGACGATTACGGCGGGGAGAAACAAAAACTTCATACAACACTTGTCAATGCGGGCTATGACGTCATCCCGATCGTTCTGCAGGAGAATTTTTTTCTTCCGGAGGGTGTTTATTCCATATACGATCTTATGTCGGGAGCAGTGCCGGATGCATGCTCCGCGAAATGGAGTCCCGCTCATTATGATGAGGTGCCGGTTCCGGATCATTGGACGGTTCGATCCGGCTATGCGGGTCAGACGGAGAGCGGAGAATACGGTCAGATTACATATCTCCACGAGGAAAAGGGACGAATTCATTACCTGGACTCCGGGAAAATCGGGCAAAGGTTTATTGTTCAATCCGTGGAATGGTTCGATCGCAGAGGAAATGTGCGATTTGCGGATCTGTATAGCCGTACCGGAGCGATTGCTGCAAGAATCCACTATGACAGTGCAGGAAAAATGCTCCAAAAAACCTGGTTTTCACAGTCCGGTGCAGAGTACCTTGTGGAAAACAAGGTGTCGGGAGAGCGGATCTATCGGCAGAATGGCTGCTCCCGGATTTATAAATCCGGTTTGGAGCTGTTTGCGGCGTTCCTGAAACAGTCGGGACTTTATCATTATCGCTTTTTCTATGCATCGCTGGCACTGCCCTTTCTTCTCTCAAACAGGATGCCCGTTAAAAAACGGGAGGATGTGTTGTTCTGGCAGGAACCGGTTGGCGATGCTATCCCGGGCAACATGCTTTTCATCTTCGACGATCAGGCGGCAAGAACGCGCCGGGTTGTTGTAAGAGACTTCGATACCTATGAGAAGCTGCTTGCCCTGGGAGCGCCCCGGGACAAAATGCTTTCTCTGGGAACCATTCATGCATTCAACAGAAAAAACAGACATCAAAGCGAGGCACTGATCTGTACCAATTCCGATCAGCTGGAGCATATTAGGGAGCTTCTGCAGGCTCTTCCCGAGATGCATTTTCATATTGCAGCCCGCACGGAAATGTCAGAAAAACTTATGGGACTGTCCGATTATGCAAATGTATCCCTCTATCCCGGGGCGCTGCCGGATACCTTCGATACTCTTTTTGAGAAGTGTGACTATTACTTTGACATTAACCACGGATCGGAGGTGCTCTCGGCGGTGGAGAGAGCCTATTTGAAGGAACAGCTCGTGCTTGCTTTCCGGGAGACGGTACATGAGCCGGAATATGTGGCGGAGCGCTATACCTATGTAGCCAAAGACTATGCAAAAATGGTGGAAGATGTCCTTAAGCTGATGGCGGATGAGGCACTTCTGCGGGAGGGTCTTGCAGAACAAAAGAGTCATGCAGGGGAAGAATGCCCTGAGAATTACCGTGCGAAGCTGGACGGGGATCAACCGGAACAGCATGTATTCGCGGCGGCTTCGTTGAGGGAATCTTTTGGGGGCAGACTGGCTCTCTCCTGGGAGTGGACAGGAAAAGCGGATGGATTTCTGATTACGGATGCCGACGGGACAATTCTTGCGGATGAACCGGTTCCGCAGCAGCATTACCATATACTTCCCGATTCCTGCGCAAGAGAGGGAGTGCGCGTAAA
>CAMAGI010000208.1 GCA_945833775.1 uncultured Lachnospiraceae bacterium | reverse complement strand
ATTCGGAGTAGTCTTTGACGGTTTCATCTTCTATAAGCTCGTCAAAGTCTCCGTAGCGCTTAGCAAAGTCATTGATTGTCCCACGCTTTGCGCAGATCCACAATGACCTTGCTCCATTCTTTGAAATGGGCTTCAGCTTTTTGAGCAGCGCAAACAGCTCGTCCATAAGCTGATAGGAATGATCATCGTAAGTCATTGAGCAGTTGACATTGCGATAACCAACTCTCCCCAGCCAATCAATATAATGGCACACCTCTGGCTGAGTCAGCCGCTCACTGATCTTCAGTTTCATCGTCGTCTTCAACCTCCTGTTCTTCAGAGTAAAATTCTTTCATGTCATCTAACCGAAGGCAGGCTAAACAGCCTCTGAACCCGGTCCAGGGGTCTTCTCCCTCTGGATAAGCGGCGCCACAGTCGATGCCAATGAGCCCCTTCCCACGCCAAATACGCATCGGATTGTCATCCTGGTAATGATAGGTGCCGGTGTGTCCGAAGATTATGGTCCCATCGCAGGGATGATCTTCATATCCCGTGAACCGATGCCACAAAGCAAAGGACTCTACCGTCCTGTAGCTTGCAAATTGGCGATATACCTTGAAGAGCTCTGCGGGAGCGGCATGCGCGAGAATGAAACGCTGTCCATTCACGATTACTTCTTCGTTGAGTGGCAGCTTACTAAGGTACTCAAATATCTCGGCTCTGGTAGTTTTCTTAATATGCTTCAAGTAGTAATGGGTAATACCGCCACCATTCTGATACCAAAGCGCCAGGCGGCGTTCCTGCCTTAATTGCCACCCAAACTCATAGTCCTTGTGTTCGTAGTACAGGGCGTCGAGCATCATGTACTCGTGGTTACCAAGGATCATCTTTACATTGGGCATGGCCATGAGTTTTCTGAGGATCTTAATGCCGTCAGGGTTTCTGTCGATCACATCTCCCAGCACATAGAGTGTATCCTCTGGTTGAAGGTTGATTTGTTTCATGATGGATTCGAAGCGCCGTTTTTGCCCGTGAATATCTGAAAGCACATATATCATGATAGTCTCGCTACCTCCTTTGCAACACGAACAATTACCATAAGCGCCACGAAATAGCCAGGTATTTTTCGAGAGGAAGACTATTTCAAGTATCTGAGTTTTCTTCTCCCGACGCCGCATTGTTCATAAACATGGCACGGAACAGAGCCGCGTATTTACCTACCATTTCAGGATAGGCGTAGTATATATGCCGATAGAGTTTTTTACTGAGTTCCAGAAACTCTTCCTGGTCTCCAAAGTCCGAGAGACCATCTATGATTTGTTGTATTTCCTGCTGATCTGTAATCTGATTGTTTATCACTGCTTCTACCAGCAGGGAATACTGCCGGAATGCTGTTCGCCTGAGCGATTCAATCCCTTCGACTGCTGAAACAATCTTCCGGAAGACGTCCTCATAATCGCCCATAATAGATTCCCCCAATTTGTCAACCATCTCCAAAGATGTCGTTGCAAAATTCCGTGTAGTCCGGATCAGGTGAGAGAGGAAATGCCTCCCAATCTTGCTGTGCTTCGGCTCTGCTCTTGAAGTATTTCTCCGGCTCGGCCAACCGGTTCCGGAAGCCAGATAGGCCCCCGGTTAGAATACCGGGGAAACCCCAGAGCATATTGCCGACGTCATTCCACTGGCCCATGGTTCCCGCATATTGCAAATTCGTGAAAACCGCCTTTGTTGCACGGCAGTATTCTTTGCCGCAAGCAAACCAGAAGTGTTCCGACTCAACTTTTTCACAGTGCATATTGTATGGCCAACGCCATGTGTTGAGATGCTCCCAAGCGTGGTTGTCCAATGTGATTTTCGCCTTGTGGAGCAACCGCACAGGCACAAGCAGGGGCACATCTCTGTAAGCCACATTGTGCTTCACGTCATGCTGTCCAGCTTCAAAGGCGTGAAATGCCGAAATCAACTCGATGAACCGGTCCCCAAAATCCTCATTACTGCACAGTTCGTCAATGAAGCCCCGAATCTCTTCCAGCGTTCCGTAATAATACTTTCCAAAGCTGGTAAAGGCTGCGGCCGAGTAGTCATCCAGTTCCAACCGGTAGTAAACTGAGGTTGTTTTAGATCCCATTGCGCTGATTCCCTCCTTCCTGGGCTTTGGGGAGATAGAGCTGAGATGCGGCTTCGAAGTCATGGAACAGGAAGTGCAGTTTGTCAATCCTCTTGTTGATGTGCCAGTGGCCGCACATCCAGGCATCATATGCAAGCTGCTCTTCAATCTCATCCAGCCAGTGTTCCGTGCTGTCATCTACCGTGTCTTGGTTGATCATCGGCAGGAATGCCTCAACCGGTTCGTACTTGTATGGGCAGGTATGGGAGAGCACCACATCGACACGCCGGTTTTTCTTTACCTGCTCCTCTACATAGGCCTTGATCGCTTCGGAAGGCTGCTCATCAGGCCACCACCTGTAGCCACGTATGAGCCGATAATACTTGTCCACACTATATGCGCCGCCGATAACTAAATGTTTTAAACCCTCAATGGTGAAGATGTCACCGTCTCTTGCGAATAGTAGATTTGGATAATCCTCCTCATACCAAACCTGCCCGCCACACCATTCTTTTTGCTTATATGTAGGCAGGCTTGCAGGGCGCATCTCATGGTTGCCGTGAATACAGAAAATAGTGGGTTTCAACCGTCGAAACGCTCTTTTGAGTTCACCATCGCGCTCGTCGCCATAATAGTTTGCGCCAACATCACCGAGGACAACGATGGTGTCTTGCTCGGTAAGCCGCATGCGATTGCAAAAGCGGCTTATTTCATGTTTGGAGCCATGCGGATCGCCGGTATAGTAAATCACTTGCTGCTATCCTTCCTATTCTTTAATTTCTGGAAGAATATGTGCTCGGGCGACAGATCTATCTTTGCGCCGCAAGCACATTTTACGATGACAACCTCTTCAACGGTTGTCGGAGTCAAATACTCACGACTGAAGTCGCGAGCTTGTAACTACCCGGAAGTGCGAACGCCGCAGGGGCTCCTTCCTTGAGTTGGTGTTACATCGGGGTGATTGACCGCACCCT
>CAMAGI010000207.1 GCA_945833775.1 uncultured Lachnospiraceae bacterium | reverse complement strand
AGGCGATCGCGGGCTTCACGCAACAGAATCATCTGTCGCTTAACATTCAAAATCTGTTCCCGGATTGGCTCACTGATGTTTTTGTATAACATCATCAGTTCATCAGACGGCACATTGACCTTAACTTCCTTGAGTTTGCCTCTCTGGATATGCTTCATTGTAGAACCGGTTGTAAGATTCGAAAATTCATCCAATGTTTTCAGAATTGACTGGAGCACAAACTCTCTCGATATCCCTTCTCCAGGTATAACCTTGAAAAGATGCTGATTCAGCAAGCCATCTTCCTCATCCCAAATCATTGCCGACAATGTGGCAGACCACGAAAAGAGAATATCGCCAGCGGTTATATTGTATTTTTCAGGGATGTTTTCGCCGGAGTTTCTCGGAGTGTCACTTGTAACCCCCAAACCCATTTCTTTGATCTTGATTATCGGTTTCCCTGATGTTCCCCAATCGCTCGGCTTGAAAGCATATCCATTTATGTACTCTGCAATATCATCCATGCTTTCCACGCTCCACCCCTCCGGCACGCCATCCACGATGGGGGTGGTTTCGTGGCCGGGGAAGCGCAGGTCTACGAACCATTCCTTATACAGCCGCTGCGCCGCTTCTTCCAACAGCTTGATTTGCTTCTGGTTGTTTTCAATCAGGTTATCATAGGCAGAAAGGACACCCACAATTTTCTCCTGTACGTCCATCGGAGGAACCGAAATCTTCATGTTTCGTAGAGCTGTCAAACTAATGGTTCTTTGAGCAGCTCCCAAAGCAGCCGCATCCGCCATCATATAAAAATCCCGACTCAACATGGTGTAATACAGGAATTGAGGAAGGATTGTATCATTAGGCCGCAAAATTGCTATATGCCGCTGAAAAACAAACGGAACTGTCTCCTTAATATACACTGGAATGCCAAAGGAGCCAACAACCGAGTACAGAACATCCCCGTTCTGCGCTTTACGCTTGTTATCCAAAGAATCATAATACGCTTGAGGGACAAACATCGTGTTAGTAAAATCAAACTGGTTATTTGCATTGATGTTAGAGATCGTTACAAATGGAATGCCTGAATCTGCCTTCGGAGGAGCCTGATGATCACCGTCGGCTATGGAGATACAACAATCGGACAGTTTCTTTTCTTCCCAACTCATAGCCCCATCTCCTTCAAATTTTTGGAAATGGTCTGCATCAATTCATTGGATTCTGCCTGTAACGTCAGCAGCTCCCGACGAATCTCCGCCATCCGCTGGGCAAAATCCACGCCGTCGTCCTCCACAGCGGCGACGCCCACATAGGCACCGGGGGTCAGGGAATAATTCTTCTCCTTGATTTCTTCCCGAGTTGCCACCTTGCACAGTCCGGGAATGTCGTGATATTTTCCATTTCCGAATTTTTCATGCAACCAGATGGCCTCTTCCACAATCCGTCTGCATTCCTCTATTTCGTCGATTGTCAGGTTAACATATTCTTCAAGCTTTTTTACAAATTCTCGATATGTGCGGCAGCCAAAGCTTTCAGCATATTCATTTTTCCGATTCTTTCCTACCATATTGATGTATTCGATCGTTTTCTTTTGAGCAGTAACACACGCCTCTCTAAAAGAATCCAGAACAATGGGAATACGATACAAATTTTCCATATGGACAGTATTATAAATGCCCCAAGACTCCCTGATCTTCTCTTGCAGCTGCTCTGCACCATCTTCAAAAAGAAGTTCCTGCACATACTCTGCTTTGTTGATAGACCTCTGTATGGCATCTCGTATTGCATAGAAGTATTCCAATTCCAGATCACCATACTTGTCCATTTCACCCCGGTACAGCCACACGATGGCATTCAGATTCTTCAGCTGCCACTCGCTCCACTCGTTGAGGGTACGGTCAACCACGGTATAGTAATTCCGGGCGTCGATGAACAGCACCTTGTCCAGCAGCTCCTCCCCCTTGCCCTTATCGAAGAACCACAGGGAGCAGGGCAGGCTCTTGGTATAGAAGAAGTTGTTGCCAACGCTCATCATCACATCCACATGGCCGGTCTGCACCAGCTTCTCCCGGATGTCCCGGTCCTTGCCGGAGCTGTCCGTGGCAGAGGATGCCATGACAAAACCCGCCCGGCCTTTCTCGTTCAGGTAGGCGTAGAAATAGGAGATCCAAAGATAATTTGCATTTCCAAACTCCTTGGCGGCATTGATGGAAGGCGTTCCGAAGGGCAGTCTGCCGGCACTCATGGCGGCCTCGGATTTGACCTTGTCCACATTAAAGGGTGGATTCGCCATTACATAATCGCAGCAGCCTTCCAGATTGTGGGCATCGTGATAGAAGGTGTTCGCCTCATTGCCGGACTTGATGATACCGTTCAGCCCATGAACTGCCATATTCATCAGACACAGCTGGGCATTGTACTCCACCTTTTCCTGTCCATAAAAGGTCATGGCAGAGTTGGCAGACATTCCAGCCTGATTCACAAAATCGCCGGTCTGGACGAACATACCGCCGCTGCCGCAGGCGGGATCCAGCAGGATGCCCCGCTTGGGTTCCAGAACATTGACGATCATTTTGACCAGGGATTTGGGCGTAAAGAACACACCATCGTCCGAGGCGATGTTCTTTGCGAATTTGTTCAGGAAGTATTCGTAAATCCGGCCCAGAATGTCCCCGCCCACCTCATCCAACGCGCTGTTATTGAAAATGCGCAGCAGCTCGGACAGGATGTCATTGGTGAACATGGTGTAATCCTTGGGCAGGACGCCTTTCAGCTGTTCGCTCTGCGCCTCCACCAGTTCCATGGCATTGTTGACCACTTCGCCCAGACTGGTCATCACATGACCGCTCTGATTTTTCAGTTGCGCCGAGGCAATGTCGGTGGGGAGATTGACCAGATAATCATACCGGGCTTCCGGCGGCAGATACAGGGCGCTTTTCTCCGCAAAATCGCTAGGCTCTACAGGCAACACCCGCCCATTGCGGACCGGGCGGTTTTTCTGAATCTCCGCTTCCACCAGCTTGAACCGGCCAAAGGCATAGCGCAGAAAAATCAATCCCAGAACGGGCATACAATACTGGTTGGAAGTCAGCTTGGAGCCCTGCCGCAGAAGATCCGCAGA
>CAMAGI010000206.1 GCA_945833775.1 uncultured Lachnospiraceae bacterium | reverse complement strand
GATAAAGGCACTGACGGAAAAGATTGATGCGTTGCTTAAGGAACTGGAGGAGAAGAAGCATAAGAAGAACAGCCGAAACAGTTCCGCTCCTCCCTCCAGCGATGGCTATGCGAAACCAACTCCCAAGAGCCAGCGCAAATCCAGCGGTGCAAAGCCCGGCGGACAGGATGGCCACAAGGGCAGCTCCATGAAGCTCATGAAAGCACCAGACGAAATTCGGGAGCATTACCCCCAGGCATGCAGCGGATGCCCGAATCGGGAACACTGCCATGGACATATTGTCGAGCGGCGGTATGAATCCGACATTATTGTGGAATCCAGGCTGATTGAACATCGTCAGATGGTGTGCTGCTGTCCAATGGCGGAAAACAAGACATTGATTGGTGAATTTCCGAAGAATATCACCGGAACCAAGCAGTACGGCAATAACCTAAAAGCCTTTGCTGCCGCATTGTCCACCGTTGGAATGGTTGGCATAGACAGGATTCATGAGCTTCTGACAGGTGTATTTGATATTTCTGTCAGCACCGGTTCCATTCAGAACTGGATCACCCAACTGTCCTCTGCGACCAAGGATGCCGTCCAACAAATCCGGGAGAGGGTTAGGCGTCTGCGCGTACTGAACTGCGATGAAACCGGACTGCGTGTAAACGGTTCTCTGCATTGGCTCCACTGCCTGTGTGATGAGAACTGGTCGTATTTTGCGCTGCATAAAAAGCGGGGAAGCAAGGCAATGGACGAAATTGATGTCTTGCCTGGATTCCGTAACACCATGGTGCATGATTTCTGGAAGCCTTACTATAAGTATGATAGGGCTGTTCATGGCATCTGCAATGCGCACATTATGAGAGAATTGGTGTACGCCCAGGAGCAGAAGCACCAGAATTGGGCGAAATCTATGCAGGACTTACTGATAGAAATCCAGGAAAGCCGCAATATTCTCATGGCGCAGAAAGAAACCAGTTTTCAAGCTTTGGTGCTGGAGGCTTACCGGTTGCGCTATGATTCCATTATCCAGCAAGGCATGGCAGAAAATCCTGCACCCCAAAAGCCGAAAGGGAAGCGTGGACGCACCGGAAAGGGCAAGATTCTCTGCCTGTTGGAGCGGCTGCGCGATTACAAGGGGGACATTCTGCGCTTTGCAGCCGATTGGACAGTGCCCTTCACCAATAATGAAGCAGAGCGAACCATCCGTTTCAGCAAAGTAAAGCAAAAGGTTTCCGGCTGCTTCCGAACAGAAAAAGGTGCGCAGGATTATATGCAGATCATGAGTTTTGTCAGCACAGCCAGAAAACACGGAATGTCCTATTTTGAAGCAGTAAGGGCTGCACTGGCTGGCAATGCGCTGACTTTGGTGGCTCAGTGGAGGTAAGTCCTTTTCTTTCAATGACTGATGGGAAAAGTTATCCACAGCTCCAAAATGAGACATCCGATTAGGCTGTAAAAAATCTACATTTTGACCAAATCTCCCTCCACGTTGACGGGCTACTGAATAGTTACCCATGTTCATACAAAGATCAGCTCCTCCCGGATAATCTCCTCGGCACTGGCACGGATGTTATTCATGGCACCAACCCAAGCCATCGGATCAGCAGCTTTCAATTCTTCTGTCACTCCCTCGGCCGTTTTCATCTGATCAATGATTCGTTCCAGCCTGTCCTGCGCCTGCTCATTCAGATCAGCGAGGTATGTCCACAGCTTGCCGGACAAAAGTAGGCAATTGTACTGAATCGGCTTGTGCTCTTTCAGATACTCCCGGTGCATTCGTCCCCACTTGCCGATGGGGCGGGTTTCTTCCGGCAGCGTCAGGTCTGGAATGTAGTAGTCTCCGACGCGAATGTACTGAATCTTCATAGAAAACCCTCCTTAGAACTCATCATCGAGTTGCGCAACGGCATTGTGGTCGATATTTTCAAACAGGTGGATGTAGGTATCCAGCGTAATCTGGATATTGGCGTGACCCAGCAGCTTGGAAATGGTTTTGATGTCCACTTTCTTCGCGAACAGGGTGCTGGCGAATGTATGCCGCAGGGAATGCACCCCCGTCTTTTCAATACCGATGTTTTTGAGCATATAGTAGAAGGTTCTTTCCAATCTTTCCGGCGGGACAAGATTCTGCTTGCTATCACAAATGATATAGGGACTATTGGGATACTTTGCGCAAAGCCTCTCCAGCGCCTCTGTCGCCCTCTTGTTCAAGGGAAGTACTCTGTCACTGGAATAGGTTTTCGTGCTGTTGTAGACAAGCTCCTTCCCTCCTGCACGTTCACCATCTGCATCCCGTTTCAAAACCGACTGCACATTTCTGCGGATATGCAGCGTTTTCTTTTCCTTATCCCAGTCCTGCTTTTCCAAACCGATGGCTTCACCCATCCGGATTCCGGTATTCAGCATCAGGATATAGGCATCCCCGTACACATAGACGGGTTTTCCGTTACTGTAGGTTCTGCCAGCCTCCTCAATGATACGCAGGCATTCCTCCCGATTGAAGAATCGAATTTCCTTCTGGGGAAACTGCCGCTTATCCGGAATTTTGACCAGCAAAATAGGATTTTTTATGATATCCTCTTTCACCGTGGCGTGGGTCAGCACCTGACGCATACAGTCATACGCCTTTTTGACTGTGGAATACGAATATCCCTGTTTCTCCTTCATGTCGGAAATCATGAGCTGAATATCATCCGCCGTCAGCTTTTGAAGCTGAATCATCCCCAGCGCAGGGATAATGTGATTCCTGACAGTCTTTTCAATCGCATCGTAGCTGCTGTCCTTGATGCTTCCCTTTTTGTACAGCTTCAGCCAGTTCAGAATGTATTCCTCCACGGACACCTTTGTACTGTCCGTTTTGCAGCCGCCCTGGTTAAACTCCTTGATCTTCCGCTTTACCTCAGCCTGATTCTTTCCTGAGAAGCATTTGTACTTAGGCTTTCCGTCTGCTCCCCTTCCCATGTAGATTCTGCCCACCCAACTGCCATTGGGTCTTTGGTAGACAGTTCCCGTCCCGTTGTCTCGTCTTGCCATATTCATGTCCTCCGAAAAATGATTAACAGCGAGGGCATTTTTGATAATCATCTGTTAACAATATTTTTGTAACAGCGTGTCA
>CAMAGI010000205.1 GCA_945833775.1 uncultured Lachnospiraceae bacterium | reverse complement strand
AATAATCGCCTACTTGTTTAGCGGACAGAGGCGATTATTTTTGTGATTTATTACTTCCGATTGTGTATCCGAGACCGAATGCGGTAAGTACGAGACTTACAACGGCAATCAGACCTTCAATTGTCATCATGGCAATCATCCCTCTTTCGTACAAATTTCCAAATGTAGTAAAGCATACAAATGTATCCCTAACACATTGAATTTCTATATCAGCAGAGGGTCACAGTCCCTCTGGAGAAGGACTAACCGCCTACCGTGAATGGTAGTGCCCCATGAAAATAGTGTAGCAAAAGAAATGACAAAGCGCAACTGGTAAAAAGAATATATGTGAACGAATTAACGATAATTTAGAAAGTATTTTCATATAGTACCAGTAGAAAGAGGTGCATAAATGGATGATAGATTGATGCACATTAGAGAAAGCGAGAGAAAATCCCATATTGAGACATATACGAATGAAAAACTCTATCATACAAATAGTTGGCTGAAAAAACCTATAAAGACGGTACAGGATATTTTGCCTTTATTTGAGGGATATCGTGAACTTCAAGTGCTGGATCTGGGGTGTGGTGTCGGACGTAATAGTATTTGTGTTGCAGAAAAATATAAAAAAATAAATTGTGTTGTGGATTGTGTAGATTTATTGGAAATCGCAATTGAGAAGCTTCTGCAGAATGCAAGAGAGCATGAGGTAAGTTCCAATATAAACGGAATTATCAAGTCTATAGAAGAATATAACATCGGTATTAATACCTATGACTTTATTATGGCAATATCGGCACTTGAGCATATTGATACCGAAGAATCTTTTTTTAAGAAATTAACTGAAATCAAAAAACGGACTACGCGAGAATGGAATTGCATGTTTTGTGATTAATACGAATGTCAAAGAAACAAATTTAGACACAAATGAAACTGTAGATGCACAATTTGAAATAAATCTTTCGACAGAGAAAATAAAGGAATATTTGGATGATGTTTTTCGGGGTTGGAGCATATTGAAATATCATGTAAGTGAACAGGAATATGATATTCCCAGGGATCGTTTCGTTAGCCATTTGTCCACAAATGTAGTAACTTATGTGGTAAGGAAATGTAACACGGCAAAGCATTAGTTTTACGCGAAGTCGTTCGTAAGAATTAGCTTTCTTCCTTCCGCAACGCATGCCAAATCTCATAAATCAGAACAAATCCCAGGGGGCCTTTTATAATTCCGAATGCCCCGAACAGCTTGATTCCCACATACAGAGAAACCAGTACAGCAAACGCAGGAACTCCGATCTTCCTGCCGACCAGACGGGGTTCCAGAATCTGTCGCAGAAAAGCACAGCCCGCGTAGAGCGCAAGGCAGATGATAGCCTTCCCATAAGCTCCCGCCAGAATCCGGGA
Source organism: uncultured Lachnospiraceae bacterium (assembly GCA_945833775.1). Lineage (GTDB taxonomy): Bacteria > Bacillota > Clostridia > Lachnospirales > Lachnospiraceae > Acetatifactor. The sequence continues at coordinate 1,853 of CAMAGI010000205.1, read as the reverse complement.
GATTGCCAGCGGTACCAGCACTATTCCCGTGCCGATAAAGGGCAGGGCATCCAGAAATCCTGCGAGCAATCCCCAGAGTGCACCGTAGGGAATACCCGCCATCCACAATACCAGTGCAGAAACTGCTCCGATGATGCTCATAATTACCAGCTGTGCTTTTACATAAGTCGCAATGTATCGGATGACCCCACAGATCACCTCCAGCAAAACATGACACTCCTGTCGGTCCAGCAGTCTGTTCATGATATCATCATAATCTTTAGCAAGCAGAACCGTGGCAATCAGAAATGTCACCAGAAAGCCTCCTATACTGCCCAGACTCTTGACATACTCCAAAGACTGTGAGAGCATACCGGGCACACCGCTCTTTCCCAGAGATACCAATCCCTCATTGACTCTCTCCGAGATAGACTGTCTCAGCCCGACGGATTCGATCCCGATCAGATCTTCAACCTTCTCACAAAGTCCCTGAACACGTGCTAACAATTCCCCGGAAGCTCTGTTGATCCCCTGTATCCATCGCGGAATGCTGCCCACGATCCAGGAACTCAATATCCAAAGCAATGTCCCCACGATCAACAGCGCAAGCGTTAAAAGTAATGCAGCGCCAACCTGACGTCCGATATGAACCCTATCCTGGATTTTCTTCAGAAGCGGTCCGAAGATGGTGACAAAGAGCATAGCACAGAGAATGGGCGCCACAAGAGGTGTCAGGAATTTCAGAAAAAAATATACTGCCCCCGTTATCAGAAGCAGTATTGCCATTTTGCTTTGTCGTATTTTTTCCGCCATACCAAGCCCTCCGAATCCGCACTTACCCGTAATTCCTGCGACAGAACACGCAATCTGCCACGGTAATTTCCGCTGAATTTAGTATGGCAATCTATATAAGGTATCATACCTCAAATTCAAAAACTGCTTTACAAAAACTGCTGAAAAATGTCCCCCTTCGGTTGCACCTCAAAGGTAAGTTTTTTGCCGCTGACCGGATGCACCATTTCCAGTCTGTATGCACAGAGTGCGACACAGCCCACATGCAGTTTTCTGCTAAGTTCCATGGATTCGTTCGTCCCGTACTTGACATCGCCAAGAAGGGGCAGACCGGCGTGTGCCATCTGTACACGAATTTGGTGGAATCGGCCTGTCTCAATCCGTATGTCTGCCAGTGCAACAGACGCACCCTCAAATTCCGCTGTCTTTAAAATACTGTACTCCAGGATGGCTTGTTTGGATTTGTCACCGGCCTTCCCGACTATCCGTGCAACATTTTCCTCTTTCACCAGTTCATCCACAAGCCGGTCCCGTTCTTTGGCAGGTTTTCCACACACGACCGCGTAATAGCGTTTATTCAACGTACCATTACCCAGCGCAGCCGTAAGCCGCGCCGCAGCCTGTTTCGTTTTCCCAAAGACAAGTACGCCTTCGACCGGCTGATCCAGACGATGCACAATTCCCAGATAGGAGCTGTGCAGATATTTCTTCAGTTCACTGACCACGTCCGGCTGTCCCACTCCCGCTGCCTGCACGGCAAGACCGGCAGGCTTGCAGATTACAATAATATCCGCGTCTTCCCGTAAAATCTCAATTCCACGCATATCCATATCCGATCACCCGATTCCTCTTTTTGCAGGCTTTGCAGCATTCCTGCCAGCCTGTCCGTCTTCGTCATCAATTCTTGCGCAGGCCCTTGGGGTAATGATTCTTCATAATGCCACCGGCCAACTTACCCCACCCCATGGAAAAACCGTCTACGCAGATCAGGTACCACCCCTTTTCACCCTCGGCGGGAAAGGTTTGACCGTTTAAGTAACCGATCGTTGCCGGATCGGACGCGTCCAGATTCCACACATGAA
>CAMAGI010000204.1 GCA_945833775.1 uncultured Lachnospiraceae bacterium | reverse complement strand
GTGAGCTTGACACCGTCAAGGGTTCGTTCATATGCAAATACATCCGGATCTTCTTTTAACAGCATATGATAGTCGCCGTAGACGATCACAGGCTTTTCGTGCCGCAGCGCGATCAGCCGCTTGTAATAATGCAAGACGGAGTTTTCGTCCCGAATTTGTGCTTCCGCGTTGATTGTGCGGTAATTGCGGTTTACAGCAATCCAGGGTGTGCCGTCGGTAAAGCCGGCATTCTCCCCGTCATTCCACTGCACAGGGGTTCTCGCGTTATCCCGGCTGATTGCCTTTAAATAACGCATCATATCCGCATGGCTTTCTCCCAATTCCTCTACCAGCTCATGGTAGGCATTGAGAGATTCCAAGTCCCTGTAATCGCTCAGGTTTTCGAAATAGGCATTTGTCATGCCCAGTTCCTCTCCCTGATAGATATAGGGCGTTCCCTGAAGCATGTGAAGACAGGTTCCCAGCATCTTTGCCGATTCTACGCGATACGTTCCGTCGTCTCCAAAGCGGGAAACGGCACGGGGCTGGTCATGATTGCTCCAGAACAGAGAATTCCAGGCAATCCCCTGCATTCCTGTCTGCCATTTGTCCAGAACCTCTTTCAGCTTCTTTACGTCGAAACGTTCATCGCTCCATTTGCCGTACTTTCCCTTCACCAATTCAACGTGTTCGAACTGAAATACCATTCCCAGCTCGTGACGGTCGTACCCGGCGTATTTTCTGGCTTCCTCCAATGTCACGCAGGGCGTCTCTCCCACCGTCATGATGTCATAACGGCTCAGGACTTTTTCATTCATCTCCCGCAGATAGTCATGCGCATGAGGGCCATGGATGCAGTAGGGCGCAAGATCCCCGTAGAGTCCGTTGATTTCTCCGTCCGGGAAAGCTTCCGTCTTGGAAATCATGTCGATGACATCCATTCGGAAGCCGTCGATCCCCTTGTCCAGCCACCACCGCATCATGGAATACACATCTTCGCGCACCTGTGGATTATCCCAGTTCAGATCCGGCTGCTTGGGCGCGAAAATGTGCAGATAATACTGCTTCCTGTTTTCGTCATACGTCCAGGCAGGACCGCTGAACCAGGAACCCCAGTTGTTTGGCGCTTTTCCATCCCGTCCATCCCGCCAGATATAATAATCCCAGTATGGATTGGGCTCCGGGGACCGGCTTTTGACAAACCATTCATGCTCATCCGACGTATGATTCACCACAAGATCCATGATGATTTTGATGCCCCGCTTATGGCTTTCCTCCAGCAGGAGATCAAAATCCTCCATGGTTCCGAATTCTTTCATGATGCTCCGATAATCGGAAATGTCGTATCCGTTGTCACAGTTGGGCGACTGATACACCGGGGTAAGCCACAATACATCAACACCCAGATATTTCAGATAATCCAGCTTTTCAATAATTCCCCTCAGATCTCCGATTCCGTCGCCGTTGCTGTCTTTGAAGCTGCGGACATAGATCTGATATACAACCGCTTCTTTCCACCAATTTCTAGAATTATCCATAGTATCAACCCTTTATTGCGCCTTCTGCGACACCCTTGACAATGTGCTTCTGGCTCACCAGATAGAAGATAATGATGGGCAGCATGCACATCACAAGACCGGCAGTAGCAAGATCCCACTTCTTGGAGAACTGTCCGAAGAACAGGAAAGTCTTTAGCGGCAGGGTCTGCCAGCCGGGCTTATTAATCATCAGCTGGGGCAGCAGGAAATCGTTCCAGATCCACATGGAATTCAGAATCGCAACCGTGACCATAATCGGTTTCAGCAGAGGCAGGACAATGAGGAAGAATGTCTGGGGCATATTGCAGCCGTCAATTCTTGCGGCTTCTTCCAGCTCCGTCGGGACACTTTTGATGAAGCCGTGGAACAGGATCACGGACAGGCTGGAGCCGAAGCCCAGATACATGAGAACCAGTCCCCACCGGTTCATCATGTGCAGCGTATCCATCAGACGAACCAGCGGGAGCATGACACACTGGAACGGAATCAGGGTCGCCGCCGCGTAAATCATAAAGATGGTATTGCTCAGCTTCGTTTTGTGGCGCACAAGAACCCATGCCGCCATGGAACAGAACAGCAGAAGAAGAATCGTGGAAGCCACCGTGATTCCAAGAGAGTTCAGCAGGGAACGGATGAAATCCAGCTTCACAAAAGCCTCCGGGTAATTCTTCAGCGTAAATGTGTCCGCATTGGGAAATGCCAGAACATTCAAATAGATGTTTTTCAGAGACTTAAAGGAATTGCTCAGCAGGATCAGAATGGGTGACAGAAAGAGTACGGAAAGAACGATGCCAATAATCGTTAAGATCGCCGTGGAAATAACATTCTTTTTCTTCATTACATCTCAACCTCCCGCTTCTTGCTGAAATAAAGCTGCGTCAGACCAATGGCTGCTACGGTCACCAGGAAGATAACAGCCTTCGCCTGTGCCAGGCCAAGCTCATTGTATTTGAACGCAGAATTGTAGATATTCAGAGCCAGCATTTCCGTACTGTTGAAGGGTCCGCCGTTTGTCAGGGCAAGGTTCTGATCATACAGCTTAAAGCACGTTGTCAGCGACAGGAACAGACCGATTGTGAATGCCGGGGCCACCAGGGGGAGCACGATATGTTTCAGACGCTGGAAATAGCTTGCTCCATCGATCTCCGCAGCCTCCATAATGCTGTCCGGAATGTTCTGAATCTGTGCGATATAAATGACCATCATGTAGCCAGCCAGCTGCCATATGACAAGAATCAGCAATCCCCAAAAGCTGGTTTTCGTGTCGGAAAGCCAGTTTGCGAAGAATTTCCAACCGGTGGCGTTGGCGATTGCGCCAAAGGCCTGGACAAAAATAAACTGCCAGGTAAAGCCGAGAAGAATGCCGCCGATCAGATTTGGCATGAAGAATGCGCCGCGCATAAAAGTTGTGCACTTTGCTTTGGATGTCACCAACAGGGCAAGCAGAAAGCCAATGACATTAACCCCGATGACTGCCGCAAGGGCGAATACTGCGGTAAATGTAAATGCGTGGAAGAAATCTTTATCCTGACTGAATATTCTTATGTAGTTTTGGACGCCAACAAAATGTACCTCCTTGCTGATGCCATTCCAGTCTGTTAAGGAATATCCCAAACCCCATACAGCCGGAATCATGACAACTAACACAAAAAATACAAAGGATGGCAGTACAAACGCCCAAAAACCTATGTTCGATTTTTTCAAAATGCTCCTCCTTGAACGGAACGGGGAAAAAACCATAAAGGCAGGGCCTTTATGGTTTTTTCACGGGT
>CAMAGI010000203.1 GCA_945833775.1 uncultured Lachnospiraceae bacterium | reverse complement strand
GCAGGGGCACATTGGGATTGTTGGCTTTGGATGTGGTGGTTACGCTGATAGAGTGATTCCACATCTGGTTACTGTACAGCAGGATCAGGCCAATGGCTTCGCGCCGTGCAGCAGGCAGAGCGTACCACACGTTGCTGCCAGTGGTGCTGCCGCTGCCGTCCAGGGTCACATCCCGGTCAACGGAGTTGCCGGAGGTACTGGCAGCGTAGCTGCGCCACGGCTCAATGCAGTACAGTGGATTGGCGCGACAATCGCGTTCTTCTCCTGCGTTCTGTTCACGGGGAACTATCTGAATGTGCAGTCAAAGTTTTTCCTGACGAGAAGTAAAAATCTGATTCTTCGGATTCTGGGAATTGTGATTGCGGATATTGTTTTGTTCTTTTGCGTGGTCGCCGTGGTATCCATGCTGGAAACCTTCGTGCTGTAGGGTCGCCGCCAGAGTGTCTGCTCTGGCGGTTTTTCATTTCTGCTTCCAGAGATTCTGAATCTGCTTATTCACGCTCAGAAAACCAGCGCCTGCAAGAATGGACGCAACGGACGCCCAGATGCAGGCAATGCCGATATCTCCGAACATTTGCAGTCCAAAGAGAATGCCGATACAGCCCCAGACGATCAGGCTGATGCCGATTCCTTTCATGAAAACACCTCCTTCTTTCGACAGAAGTATAGCATAAATGGAAAGCGTTCGTTGCCCCCAATTTGGGGGAATATGAAAAATCCTTTTTGTAATCAACCGCTTTACCTCTATTATAGTTTTGAACGGTCCAATAAATTGGGAGCGAATAGAATCATTGGGAATTTCACAATTCAACCAGAAGTTCAATGACAAGCAACCATCGCTGGAATATAATCATTCCAACCAGATGAAACAACAAAACCCACGGATATACCTGCAAAATGCAAAAGAGGTGGGCAGCAGACCTCCGCCTGCTGCCCATCCTTTGCGATATTCAGTTGGGGCTTGCAGGGCACCAGGATTTCCTCCATGGGAACATCCAGTAGTTTGCTGAGTGCATACAGGTTGTCAACGGTGGGCAAGCTCTTTCCCTTTTGCCATTTGTAAATTGCCTGAGGTTCCTCAAAGCCAAACCAGCTTTGCAAGTCACGAACAGTCATACCACGATCCTTGCGCAGATGGGTAATGTTTTCCCCGGTTGCGGCAAGATCAATTACCGGGAATGTCTTAGCCATTGCAGATCCTCCATTTCTGTGGGTGATACTACAGAATATCGCATCTTTCAGAATAATGCAAGTAGTAATTTTCACATCAGGAGGCCAATATGGATAAATGGATTTCTTACGATAAGCTGTCAAAGAAAGAGAAGCGAAAGCGCGATCAAGCCAATCGGCATACATGGGGCGCGATCAGCCCTGTTACCCGGAAACCGATCAATAGCAGAGTTTATAATCGAAGAAAAGCGCAGGATTGGCGAAAGGATGCCGCTGATTCCTAAGTACGACAAGCAAAGGAGTCAATGCTATGACCAACTATGAAGCAATACTATCCATGTCCCCCGAACAGATGGAGGATTTTCTGGATCAGATTTATCTTGCCGGTCTGAATAACGGAATGTACGCCGCCCGTCAGGACGATGACAGTATTCTGGACACGAATCCCTTTGACCTGCGCTGGCTGAAGAAATCCGCAGAGAAAGCAATTCGATTTGAAACAGATGAGGAAGGTGATGATTATATGCTTTGTGCTCTGAGTGAGGCAATCTTCCGGAATGCAGGGATTCCCGTGCAGGAATGATTCTTTCGCTCGAACAGCTGCACTCCAAAATAGGAACTTCAATTTTTTAACCACAAGTTGAATGACAAAGCAGAAAAAATGTGGTATAGTATTTTCAGAAATCAAGAACAGCACTCTACAGAAAGGAACAGTGTCATGAAAGCCAGTACTTCTACGACCCGCAATATGAGCGAACGGCAGGCTATTTTCCAGTTTGAGGAACATAGCTTTGCGAAGCACGCTCATTTTCGGGATAAGCAGAAGTGTCGGTATGGTATGAGCGCCTAGAGCCTATCTGGGCATCGTCCTGTCTGAATGATAGAAAGCCGCTTGTCTTGAGTGAGGCAAGCGGCTTTTTGTACCCTATGGTCAAAATAATTCAGAACAGGAGGTGCTAATAATGAACATTCCCACCATTGATCTGGCACTGACCGGTGCCAATATTGTCAAACTGAGGAAGGCTGCCGGGCTTTCCGTTGCAGACATACAAATTGTCTTCGGGTTCAATTCCCCACAGTCGATTTACAAGTGGCAGAGTGGAGCTGCGCTCCCGACTGTCGATAATCTGATTGTTCTTGCAGCACTCTTCGGTGTGCGCATTGATGATATCCTTGTCACAACCCATTCCTAATGCAGGGAGGAAACTCCCTGCGAATCTGGTCCGTTCGTCTAAATGGTCAGGACACAGCCCTTTCAAGGCTGTAATGTGCGGTTCAAGTCCGGCACGGATCACCATATGGTGCCTTCGTCTAATGGATAGGACGCCAGCCTCTCAAGCTGGTAATACGGGTTCAACTCCCGTAGGCATCACCAAAGTATTGGGGCATAGCCAACGGGCGAATCCCTACATTCACGCCAAACGGAACTGTAGCTCATGGACTGGATTATCAACCCCGTCTGCGCCCTCTGCCGAGACCATGAGCGGAATGGAGTTGTGCACGGCGTGCAGCTGGGGGCGCAATTGGCACAGAAAATACAGAGTGGTTAATAATCCCTTTATTCGTTGCCCCGGCTCGAAAGCCGGGGCATTTTTGATTTCGTGACCGCAAATGAGAGCCAGATTTTATACGGAATAGAATATTTTCGGATTATCTTCATTGCGTTTGTCGGAAAATGGTGTTATGCTATAAGTGTTGCAAAACGCTGGCAGAAAAGGAGAATACTGTATGGCAAATTTTACGAAGAAGGCAATCCGGGATTCTTTTGTGAAGCTGCTGAACGAAAAACCCATCAGTCAAATTACCGTTAAGGACATTGTGGAGGACTGCGGGGTGAACCGCAATACCTTTTATTACTACTATCAGGATCTGCCCCAACTGATGGAAAATATAGTGAACGAGGATGCGGAGCGGATTATCCGGGAGCATCCTACCATCGATTCCCTGGACGATTGTATCAATGCAGCACTGGAATTTGCTCTGGCCAATCGGAAAGCGGTGCTTCATATCTATCATTCCGTCAACCGGGACATTTATGAGCAATACCAATGGCGGGTCTGTACTTATGTGGTCAGGGCGTATGTAGACGGCGTTCTGGGCAACCGAAAAATGACATCTGAGGATTATACCAC
>CAMAGI010000202.1 GCA_945833775.1 uncultured Lachnospiraceae bacterium | reverse complement strand
ATTAAGGAGGCGATATCCCCCATGTCGAAGTGCTCCCACAGACCGGGTACGTAATTGCAGCTGCAGTTCCCGTTCAGAATCAGCAGGGAATCCCGGTATCCATACAGATAACCGCTGATTACAGCCTTGCGGATTCTGGAATCCAAAGCAGAAGCCCACAGAGTCTGCATGCCTCCCCCCGAAAAGCCAAGGCATCCCAGATTGGAAAGATCCCATTCTCCCCGCTCATACAGATAATCAATCAACCTTGTCACATCCCAGGTACACATACCGATCACCGTCTCACCCAGTGGTTCTGCCATATGCGCCAGCTGAAAACAGGTGCTGTTTAAGAAGGCTTCCTCGGAGTCGTTCTGCAGATCCTCATCCCGGCGTTCCCCGAAGCCCCGGCAGTCGGGACAGACAGCGACATACCCTGCTCTGGCAAGCTGCATTCCGTAATCGTAGTTGTAATGCTCAATCATTCTGCGCACGGCAGGAATGTCATAGACTCCCGCCACACTGTACTTGCCAGCTCCCTGATGACCCGGCAGTGCCAGAAAACAGCCTTTGGGGTTTCCTTCGGGTATCAGGATAAACACCGGCATATAGGTCTCCGGTTCCACCTGTAAAATCACCTTTTCCCGCAGAATACCGGGCTCAACCTCCACCTTTTCCACGCACTTTGCCTCCAGCGGGCAGGTCTCCATCCGGTCCCAGCCGATCAATTCCTTCAATTTCTCCTGCGCACGGATTTTCCAGTCGTCAAATTCCTCCGCCGTCTCTCCCTGAAAAGCATCCTGCCTGGATCTTTGTTCATATTTCGCCAGCATCCGTTTCCGGCTGCCGTAGTACTTCTCGATTTTCATTGTGGATTCCATAATTTCACCCCCCAAATAACGCAACACAGGACAGACTGCTCTCGCAGTCTGCCCTTGTATCGTTTTCTCTTTTGCTCTTATCTTATTTCAGTGCAGCAAGGTAGCGGTTGTACTGATCCTGCTTAACCTTCAGAACATCAGCAAGCTTCAGAGCATTGACACCCTCAATGTAGCTGTCAAACTCGCTAAGTGCCTTGGTTCCGGTAATGAATGCGGTTGCATTCTCATCCACATAGGTCTGGATGTCAACCATGTAGGTATTGATGACCTCGGACTCCTCGTTGGTGGAGTAGATGAAAGGCCAGGGATCTACCACATACTGTCTCTGCCATGCGTTGCTCTCGGCATGCCAATCGGCAACCAGTGCATCGGTGGATGCCACGGACTGCTGTGCGGGGAATACGAAGGAAGGATTGATGCCCAGCTGCTGCAGCCAGTCGTTATCACTTGCCTGTTCGGTGTAGGTCTTGTTGCCGTTGGAGTCAACCGTGTAGCTCTCGCCCTCGATACCCCACTGATACATCTCCTGGCAGGGATCGCTCATGGCGTAATCGAGGAACTTGCACGCCAGCTCAACATTGGAGGACTTGGAGGATACACCAAACATGTTACCAAGCTCCACACGGCCTACATAGAAGCCCTCATGCTCACCGGAGAGGGGAGCTGCACCCACGAATGCGGTCTTGGCGGTTCCGTCATAATAAGGAAGCACGTTACTGTACATCATGGACATTGCCCAGCTGAAGTCGAATGCAACACCGGTCTTGTCGTTGGAGATACGCTCGATAACCTGGTCTCTGTCAAGAGAGGTATACTCTACTTCCAGCAGTCCTTCCGCATACAGACTGTTGAGGAACTCCAGATATGCCTTGAAGTTCTCGCTGTCGGCATAAGCGTAGGTAACATTGCCCTTGTCGTCTGCCTGGAAGCCGCTTACCAGATCCAGTCCGAACGCGGGTCCAAACATATAGGGCAGGAAGTATGCCATAATGCTCATGGGAATCTCATCGGAAGGATCTCCGTTGCCGTTCATGTCGTTTTCCTTGAAATATTTCAGGAGCGTTACAAAATCATCCAGTGTGGTAGGAGCCTCCATGCCGGCCTTATCCAGCCATACCTGATTGTACATCAAAACGGGCTGATAATCCTTACCAACGTTGGTGCCGGGCACGTAGTAGATGTGTCCGTCTTCTGCCGTGATCTCTGCCTTGATGACAGGATTGGCATCCAGCCACTTGGAGAAGTTGGGCATATTGGCAAAATGCTCATCCAGTGCAACAAACAGTCCGGACTTAATGTAAGTCTGGTTGGGATCCTGATCGGGAAGCAGGATGATATCGGCATCCATGGCTCCGGTGGTCAGCATCGGTCCTACGGAATCGGTGTAGTTGTTGTAATCTACCAGCTGCCAGTCCACAGAGATTCCGGCATCCTCAATGACCTTCTTGACAATTTCCGCATTTGCAATATCAACGTTGGTGTAGTTGGATGTCTCGGCCAGAATCTTAAGGGAAGCGCCGCCATCCTTGGTGATAGGAGCTGTTCCGGTGTAGGTATATCCGGAAGCATCTGCCGTCGCTGCGCCGCCGTTTGAGCTTCCTGCCTGATTGCCACAGGCGGTGAGTGTGGTTACTGCCATCGCTGTCGCCAACAGCAACGCGGTAATACGTTTCTTTTTCATAAATGAAACCCTCCTTATAAAAATGAAATTGTGTATTGTAACTGCTTTCGCAGCCAAGTACCATCAGCCCTTTACGGCACCCAGCATGGTTCCTTCCACCAGATATTTCTGAATAAACGGAACCATCGCCATGATCGGAATGACCGAGACGACAATGCAGACATAGCGCACCTGAATGGTCGACTGGCTGGCCGCCGCCATATCCACATGGGAGGTCTGCATGATCTCCGTAGACGCCTCCAGCAGAATTCTTCTTAAGAACAACTGCAGCGGCTCCAGCTTTTTGTTGCTGATATAGAGCATGGCGCTGAAAAAGTCATTGTACCGCGCCACGGCGTAATAAAGCGTAAGCACTGCAAGGGTCGGCTTGATCAGCGGAATGGCAATTTTGCCCAGAATCAGGAAATCATTGGCCCCCTCGATCGCAGCCTCCTCAAAAAGCTCCTCCGAGATGGATTCAAATGCCGATCTGCAGATCATCACATTGTAGGCACTGACCAGTACCGGCAGGATCATGGCCCAGCGCGAGTTGTACATGCCAAGCCCCGTCACCACTATGTAGATGGGAATCAAACCGCCCGAGAAATACATGGTAAACGCCAGCAAAAAGTTCAAGGGCTTACGCAGGCAAAACGCCTTTCTCGACAGCGGATATGCAGCTAAACAGGTAAATACAATGTTCAAAAAAGTTCCGACTATCGTATAATAAATCGTATTTCCGTAGGATATCCAGAGCTGTTTGTACTGGAATACCGTCTTCATCGCATCGAAGTTCAGATCCACCGGAAACAGCGTAACCAATCCCTTGTTAACCGCCTC
>CAMAGI010000201.1 GCA_945833775.1 uncultured Lachnospiraceae bacterium | reverse complement strand
GTAACTTTTTCTACATTGTCCTCAGATTGGGGCTTGACTTATAATAGTTAGTCTTGTGTTGGTATTCAAAGCTAAGTGATACCACATTTTGCCTTGTATTACTTATTACGAAATCTTCTTGCCCTGTTTTCAAATCTTCGACAGGAAATACCAGAAAGACTAATGTTCCATCCCTGGAAAATGGGCAGACTCTCCCCTTTTTGACTTTTCTTCGTTTTTCCAGCCCTCCTATAAACATACCCTGGCAGTCATATATACAATTCCTTCTATACTTACAGTTCCTACCATGAGAAAAATACGCGCGCGTATAGGTGTCCCATACTGCAACACGATCAGAAGATTCCTCTTTCTTATCTTGCTGCAGTTGCTTCATTACCGATCTGCTGTTCCACGCGATCATCTTGTTGATGCGCTCAGAATCCGATTGGGCCTCTATTCCCTTACGGGATGCTTTTTTGATAGAATCCAAGATAAACAAGATCTTTGCCTCAGAGGGCATAATATCCCCTTTTTCTGAGTTGTAGCGCAAATTGAAAATCAGACACCCGTAGGACCCGGGAAGCTTTTGAAGAGCAAATGTCGTGCAGTTCTTTTGAAAGAACCGCCAGACTTTTGTCTTTTCCCATCCCCAGCGGGCCCCCAGCTGTTCCAGCGTCAAAACACAGCCATATTTCCCATACTGGATAACCGGTGTCAAAAAAGAAAACGCATTGCCGTAATCCTTGTATACCGTGTGGCACCAAAGATCCAGCCATGCGTCTGCTTCACCGAATATTCTTTTTTGAGCGGCCAACCTTTCTGTAATGCTCCTGGGCATACACACAAAGCCATAACCTTCTGTTACATAGACCGCACCTTTGTCTGCTTCTGGCCCAGAGTGTGTTTGAACCCAGTCTACAATTTCGTAACTCAGCTTTTTGGTGTTCAAATCCAAATTGTAGGAAATATATCCCAGGCTTTGTAATTCGTCCATGATCTGCAGGGCCTGAGCACGCCTTTTAACGCCCAAAATGCTTTTAAGACCAACAATGCCACCAGACCACATTCCGGGGACCACAGCATTTGTATAGCCGCAGTAACGGGCATTGCCTTTCCGGAAGGCAGCCCGACTGGCAAGTCTTGCCCAATAGCACATGATCCCCTTACTACTCGGCACTGTCGCCCGATAGAGCTTGATCCATTTGTATTTACGAAGACATTTCATTCTGAACCCCTTCTCATATATACACTTTCTGAAGCAAAAAGTAGCACCCGGATGAATCCGAAGTGCTACTTTAGGCATGTATTACAGGGCTAATACTCACTATGGAAAAGTCCAGGTTGTCGTGCGCCAAAACAGGATTCGACAGTTTAGCAGAAATGTAACCCTATCCTTTTCCTATCGGAATGTAGCCCTATCCTTCTCCTGTTTCCAAGCTCTCCAACCTTGTTTCTGGCTTAAGATACAGGAGAAATCTATTAAAGAACCAAATTGTATTTTGTCGTAAAAAGTTGCTTGTTCTCTGTTTTTGCCTTGATTTTACTGGATTTTAATGATACGCATCAGAGCAAAAGGCCCGGGTGACATATGACAACATTCTCCGGCTTTCCGACGACCCGGATGTGAACGATGTCATCAAATTCCTGCGGGAACGGGAAGTTGTGCATTTCCAGCGGTTCGGTGAAGCCGTCCAGCTGCTGCGGGAAAAACTGGATCAGAAAAACGTATATTTCATGAACCCCGCTATGGATATGTAATACTATTTCTTGATAAAATGTTTCATCCAGATCGATGAAACATTTAAGTTGGCGCAAGACACAAGGGCTGAAATTCATAAACTCCCTGGTTCCTCTGTTTCTCTGGAACCAGGGAGCATTTATACGCTTTATGTGCAGATAGATCGGATTTTCACCCCACAGCGGAAACTCCCTGTTCAGGCAGCACCTTCTTCCGTGAAGCGGTGATACCTTAGCCATTTCTAATCCAAGGCTCGCCCTCTTTTTGCCGAATTTTTACTGCCCCGCCATTATAATGGATACGGCAATTCTTTTAGGAGGGGCATTATGGATGTTTTATATCAAAACCTGTTGACCATTGAATGGGGGCAGGTCATCATGTGGATCATTGGCGGTGGGCTGATCTACCTGGCCATCGTCAAGAAAATGGAGCCGACTTTGCTTTTACCCATGGGTTTCGGAGCAATTCTTGTGAATCTGCCCGGCTCCAGCGCGGCGGCGGTAGTACAGCACCTGTTCGAAATCGGAATCGCGGGACATGAGCTGTTTCCCCTGCTGCTGTTCATAGGCATCGGTGCCATGATTGATTTTCAGCCGCTGCTCACCAATCCCAAGCTGATGATCTTCGGTGCCGCAGCGCAATTCGGCATTTTCTTTACGTTAGCACTGGCTTCTCTGTGCGGTTTTGCGCTGAAGGATGCCGCCTCTATTGCCATCATCGGCGCGGCAGACGGCCCAACCTCCATTTATGTGGCAACAGTGCTGAAGAGCAACTATCTGTCGGCAATTATGGTGGCGGCATACTCCTATATGGCGTTGGTGCCCATCATTCAGCCGCCGGTGATCAAAGCCTGCACCACAAAAGCAGAACGCCGCATTAAAATGCCCTACAGGGGCAAACCGGTTCCCAGAACCACCAAGATTCTGTTTCCCATCGTGGTTACAGTGATCGTGGGGATCGTCGCGCCGGATGCAGCGGCCCTGATCGGCTTTTTGATGTTCGGCAACCTGATCCGGGAATGCGGGGTGCTGGATTCCCTGTCGGAGACCGCGCAAAACGTACTGGCAAATCTGATCACCATTTTGCTGGGCATTTCCATCGCCTCCCAGATGACTGCGGAGCAATTCCTGCAGCTCAGGACATTGTTGATCATGGGCCTTGGCCTGATCGCGTTTATTGTAGATACCGTCAGCGGCATTCTGTTTGCCAAACTGATGAACCTGTTCAGCCGGGAAAAAATCAATCCCATGATCGGCGCGGCGGGCATTTCCGCCTTCCCCATGTCCGCCCGGGTGGTCCATAAGCTGGGGCTGGAGGCGGACAATCAGAATTTCCTGTTGATGCATTCCGTCGGAGTCAATGTTTCCGGTCAGATCGCGTCGGTGATTGCAGGCGGTCTGATTCTGGCGCTGGTGCGCGGTATAATTGGAGGGTAAGTGATGTTTGCGTTTCGTCCTGATTTGATAGTGAAAGTCCTTCCCATTATGGGCTGCGGTATGCTGGGTGTTTTTCTCGTTACAGGGTTAATCATCTGCGTGGTGATACTGCTGAACAAGTTCGGCGGCAAGTAATACTATTTCTTGATTAAAATATTCCATTTTAATCAAGAAGACACCGCCTGGCGGCGTTGTCGTTTCTATGATTTTCGGA
>CAMAGI010000200.1 GCA_945833775.1 uncultured Lachnospiraceae bacterium | reverse complement strand
TCCAGCTTGTCCTGGGTGCGGGCCACATGATAGGGCTTCCCGGGAAGCACCTCGCGCACACTGGAGACAGCTGCGGAAATGTGCTTGATGCTGTCGATGATGACAAGATCCTCGTTGCAGAAGATGATGTTGCTGTGCTTGCCCATGATTTCAACGATCAGGGTCTTGCGGCACAGATCGCCCATCTCGTCCAGATGCTCGATGTGAAGATGCACGATACGC
The DNA here is from genome assembly GCA_945833775.1 of uncultured Lachnospiraceae bacterium. GTDB lineage: Bacteria > Bacillota > Clostridia > Lachnospirales > Lachnospiraceae > Acetatifactor. The sequence continues at coordinate 3,163 of CAMAGI010000200.1, read as the reverse complement.
TCCAGACCGGGCTGGTCAATTCCGATGATTCGGCCGTTTTGCAGGTGCTTTCGCAGAAGCATACAGAAATTGGGCGCAGTCATGGGGCTTGGTTTATTATCCCCGGTGAGATAAATTAAGGGCAGGGAGGCATCTGCGGAGAGCAGAAGCCTTTTCTGGCCGTCATTTGTCTTGATCGTCAAAAGCAGTTCATCATTTTCCGGTTGGGCAATCTTGTAGAGACGTCCCCCGATGAGTTCTCTCTTCAGTTCGGATACAACATTTGCTATGGTTACACCGTCAAAAGCCATGGTAGTAAAATCTCCTGTTCACAAATCTTTCTTGATTATAGCACAGGGAGAGGGGATTGTCATTGGGAAATGTCCTCTTGACGCTCTACAATTCTTATTCTATAATAAAATGAAGTGTGGGCAGATGTGCTGTCTGTCCGGGATGGGGGCTTACATGATCAAGAGTATGACAGGCTTCGGCAGATGTGAAGTAGCCGAGGGCAGCCGCAAATTTACCGTCGAGATGAAAGCGGTCAATCACCGTTATCTGGACGTAAATATCAAGATGCCGAAGAAACTGAATTTCTTTGAGTCGGCGATCCGCAGCGAACTAAAAAACTATATCGCCCGCGGGAAGGTGGACGTCTTCATTTCCTACGAGGATCTGTCCGAAAGCACGGTAAATGTACATTACAATCGCGAGATCGCATCCGAGTATCTGGAGTATCTGCGTCAGATGGCGGAGGAGTTTCAGCTGGACAACGATGTCCGGGTCTCCACGCTGGCCAAATTCCCCGAAGTGTTCACCATGGAGGAGAACGGTACGGACGAGCAGGAGCTCTGGAAGGAGTTAAAGAGCGCCGTTGACGGAGCCGCAGCGATGTTTGTCAAGACACGGATCACCGAGGGCGAACATCTGCGCGACGATTTGATCGAGAAGCTGGACGGAATGTTGAAGCTGGTCGATTTTATTGCCGAAAGATCCCCCCGGATTCTCTCCGAGTATCGGACCAGACTGGAGGAGAAGGTGAAAGAACTTCTGGGAGACACCCAGATGGACGAGGGAAGAATTCTCACCGAGGTTACCATCTTTGCGGATAAGATCTGTGTGGACGAAGAGATTGTGAGACTTCGCAGTCATATTGAGACCACCCGCAACACATTACTCGAGGGCGGAAGCGTGGGCCGTAAGCTCGACTTTATTGCCCAGGAGATGAACCGGGAGGCAAACACCATCCTCTCGAAGGCCAACGACCTGGAGATCTCCAATGTGGCGATTGAACTCAAGACCGAGATCGAGAAGGTCCGCGAGCAGATTCAGAATATCGAGTAGATGCCCATGAACACATTGATTCATATCGGCTTTGGAAATATTGTAAATACAGCCAAGATCATTGCGATCGTCAGTCCCGACTCTGCGCCGGTGAAACGTATGGTTCAGGCGGCGAAGGAGTCCGGCAGGGTGATTGATGCCACCCAGGGTCGCAAGACGAAGTCCGTTCTGGTGATGGAGAATGCACAGGTTGTGCTCTCCGCACTCCTGCCCGAGACCATTGCCGGAAGAGCCCAGGCAGCCGGTGGCGACAGCGATCCGGAGCAGCAGGTGACAGGAGAAGTGTGACAGACTTTACAGGATTGATAGGAAGGGAAGGAATCCGGTTTGGAGAAAAAAGGAATTCTTTTGGTGATATCCGGTTTTTCGGGCGCAGGAAAGGGAACACTTGTGAAGAAACTCATGGAGACCTATGATGAGTATGCACTGTCCGTCTCCATGACCACCAGAGCACCCCGGGAAGGCGAACAGGAGGGCGTCCACTATTTTTTTACCGACAGGGAGCGGTTTGAGAAGACCATCGCGGAGGATGGACTGATCGAGTATGCACAGTACTGCGGCAACTATTACGGGACACCCCGGGCTTATGTGGAGAGTCAGCTCGCCAGGGGCAGCAATGTAATCCTTGAGATTGAGATGCAGGGGGCTCTTCAGATTAAGCAAAAAATTCCGGAGGCGTTGCTTTTGTTTGTGACACCGCCAAGTGCTGCGGAGCTGGAAAGGCGCCTTGTGGGGCGCGGCACGGAGACCCCGGAGGTCATTGCGAAGCGACTTGCCCGGGCTTATGAGGAATCAGAGGGCATGGATGCCTATGATTATATTGTCGTAAATGACGTTCTGGAAGAGTGTGTGGAGGAAGTCCACAGGCTGGTGGATGCGGCCCGCTGTGAGCCCATCCGCAGAACAGAATTTATAAAAGAAATCACAGAGGAACTGAAAGGTTTCGCGAAAGGAGCAGAATAATGTTACATCCGTCTTATTCCGATTTAATGAAAGTGGTAAACAGCGAGGTTGAGCCCGGTGAGGCACCCGTTGTAAACAGCCGTTACTCCATCGTAATGGCAACCTCCAAGAGAGCCCGCCAGATCATCGCCGGCCAGGAGCCCCTTGTGGAATGCAGCCGCGATAAGAAGCCGCTGTCCATCGCAGTGGAGGAATTGAACCAGGGTAAAATCAAGATTCTGGGCGACGAGGAAGAGTAAAATGTCAGGCGGGGAGGATTCCGGTTTCGGAGTCCTCTTTTCTGCTCAGAAATGAGGATTTGTATGAAGATTCTGTTTGTATCACTGGGATGCGATAAAAATCTCGTGGATACGGAAATGATGCTGGGCATGCTTTCCGAGAGAGGGCATTCCTTCACCGATGATGAAAACGAGGCGGACGCGGCAGTGGTGAACAGCTGCTGCTTTATCGGGGATGCCAAGGAAGAGAGCATCAATACATTGCTGGAGCTGGCGGAGCTTAAGAAAGCGGGAAGTCTGAAAGTGCTTTTGGTCTGCGGCTGCCTTGCGCAGCGCTACCGGGAGGAGATCCGCAAGGAAATACCCGAGGTTGACGCCTGCATCGGCACCATGGCCATCGATGAGATTGCACAGGTCCTGGACGAGGTGCTCTCCGGCAAGCCCGCCGATCATTACAAACCCCTGGATACGCCCCCTGTCACGGGAGTGCGGCGGGAGGTGACCACCGGCGGACATTATGCCTATCTGAAGATAGCGGAGGGCTGCGGCAAAAACTGCACATATTGTATCATCCCGAAAGTCCGGGGAGGGTATCGAAGCGTTCCCATGGAAAGCCTTGTACAGGAAGCGCGTAATCTGGCGGATCAGGGGGTGAAAGA
>CAMAGI010000199.1 GCA_945833775.1 uncultured Lachnospiraceae bacterium | reverse complement strand
ACGATACCTAATTTCATTTATCCTCAAATCTCCTTTATTCTCTGGGGTTTTTTCGATTTCTGGTTGTGTATTCTACGCCATTTATACTCCATTTTGATTTCCATTGAAAAGATTATCCGGTTGATGCGAAAAGGAGTACAACTGGATAAGCATAATACATTACCATACAGTATAGCATAGAATTTCAGGGTTTTCAATAGATAGAAAATGCTGTTGAGAGGCTTTTCTCAACAGCACTTCAAATCTGTTCGTATTTTACAACAGAAAAGGTCCTTTCCCGGATATCCAAAAGGATGGGGCAGCTGAAAATGTGCTGCCCCGGTATTTTCGGGTTTCAAATAGGATAATGGAGTTTTGCGCCATGGCACACTGTTAAACGATTTTGAATGCTGTTGCGCGCATTCTCTGAGCGTGATGCACTGTGATTCGTGCGCTGCCTTTTTTCTTCTGGTTCCAATGTGCGTTTTTATTTGGAGCCGTGGAGCTTTGATAAGCGTTCTCTGGCTGTCGCGGCTCTGGGATGCTCCGGGCCATAAGCCTCCTCAAGCAGCGGCAGGGCTTCCGTCAGACAGGCATATTCCTGCTCGTATTCACCCAAAAGACCATGGGCGCGGGCCTTATTCCGAAGGGCTTCGCCCAAGACAATGCCGCCCTGCTCCCGGGCGATGGACAGCACCTCGGTGATGACGGGCAGAGCTTCCTGGGGCTTTCCCATATCCAAAAGCAGCACGGCATAGTTATTGCGGGCTATATTGAAAAAACCACAATCCTTGCTGAAGTTGAATATTTGCTCATAAGCATCCCTTGCCTCGTCGAAGCGCTCCTGCCGCTGAAGAATGATCGCCAGCTGAGTGAGTGTGGAGTAATAGTTAGGGTTTCTTCCGTAATGCTCATCCGTAATGGCCAGTGCTTTCTCCATCGCGCTGCAGGCGTTTTCCAATTCGCCGAAAAATAGCTCATAGGACCCCAGATTATACAGATAAGAAATGGTGATGTCCGGCATCGAGATCTTCTTTTCCAACTGCTCAGTTTTGTCCAGAAGGAGTTTGGCTTCCTCTCTGCGGCCATATCTCAGGCACAAGGAGGTAAGGATTGCAAAATTGTGAGCGGTTTGTATTTCTCCGCATTCCGGGTGTTGGATCACAAACTCGGCGCCGAGCCTGGCCCAGTGAAGTGCCGTTTCACTCTGCCCCCGGGAATCCACAGCGATGGACAGTTTCCGATAAGCTGCCGCTTTTTGATAAATGGAGGCATCCTCCGCATCCAGCACTACCCGAAGCATCGATTCTGCCAGCTCTGTGCAAAACTGTTGATTGACAGCGAGGCAGAAGTCCAGGAATTTTGAAACCGGGACGGAACGCGAATTCTGCTGTTTTTCAAAGACAGCCTGTACCGCAGCATACTCATCCATTTCCCAGCAGCACAGAAGGGTGTGAAAAACAATCTCCAGGGTATCATCTTTGTCCGGGCAGCAGCGAAGCATCTTTTTCAGTTGTTTTTGGTATTGCTCCGCCTGCTGCCTGGTGGGATACTGTGCAACTACCGCATCCATGAAATCCAACAGCAGGGCAGCGCTGATGCTGCCTGTAAGGAATTGGGTGATGTGAATGAATATCTGGCCGATTCGCTGCTCTTCCCCCCACTCCCCCTCGGCCGATTCCAGGCGGGACAAATGATGACGCAGACCGAACAGAAATTGCTCCAGATAGGATTCCGGCATGGTTTTCCGGCGCAGACACTGGGCAATCAACGGATGCATGGAATAGCCGTTGTCATCATGCTCCAGCCAGCTTTGATTCACCAGAATGGACAGACTTCTTTCCAAATCGCAACGATCCTGGAAAAGTTGTGGAAAATCATCCAGCAGCATATCGATCTGGTAGCTGTCACGAGGCAGCAGGGTGAATAGCTGGATCACCATGTGGCAGCCCTTGGGAATCCGGCTGGCAGGGTACAGCTGTGTAAATATCTGCGCGATCCGGATCTGCCGTCCGTCCTCCACCCAGGTCAGTTCCGTATTGCCGTGCAGCTGGTTCCTGAGCAGCGTATCCACTGACCAATTCTTGCTTTTGGCCGCTCTCGCCATCAGCCGCAGGGTCAACGGATGGCAGAAATCCGGATTGGACAGCAATTCGCCCAACTCCCTCCGATCCGTATCAGAGAGGGGACTTCCATAATTATCCCGAAAAATCAGCGCGCAGGCATCGGAATTGGGGGACGAAAGGGGATGGGTTTCAAAGCCTTCCAGCATTTTTCTCCGGGAAGTGACCATCACCGCACATGGAAGCTCGGCAAGGCGAAGTAGATCCGCATCGGAATCTGTGTCATTGGTAACGTTGTCGATCAAAATCAGAAGTGTCCCGTCCTGGGATTCTTTTTCCAGCCAATGCAGAACACGTTTCAGCGTATCCTCCTGATTTTGCAGGCGCAATGCCGGAAATGCATGGATCATGCTCTCCGCCAAATCCGTCCGATAAGGAATGATCGCCAGTTTATCCACCAGATGCTCTTCAATACACCGGCGAATCAACTGCCGGAGCAGCTCTGTTTTACCCACGCCGCCAATACCGGATATCAGGCACTTTTTTCCGGAAATTGCCAGATCCCGCAGATCGAACAGCTCTGACTCCCGACCGAAAAAGCGATCTTTTGACAATGAGGTAGTCTGAAGGAGCCCTGTATGGGCGGTTAAGATTCTGACGTCCTTGCTGCCGTGGGTCCGCTTTCGGTATTGTTCTTCCAACAGGGCCTCCATAGAGAATGCCTTATTCCGGAGCACTGCCATCGACGTATCTCCCATGGCTGTGCCTGCTGCTGCATACAGCGTCATCACCGTCAATAAGTATGCCGCGCGAAACGTGCTGTCCCCCGGATCAGAATTCAAGTCCGCTTCCACAGCATATAAAATTTCGTCCAAATGTGTGCTGATCGCCTCGGTGACGTATTCGTCATCCTTCAAAACGTGCAGAAACCCTCTGGCACGGTATCGCAGCGTGTCGCTGCTGTACTCCCGGCTTTGGAGGAAGTCCTCAAATTTATGAATCTGACTTAGAAGCGTTTCGGCAGAGACCTGTATTCCAAGCTCCTTCGCATATTCATGGTAATACTTCAGTTCCTCATTTCGGTTGCACAGATTTGAAAAAGAGCGGCTGCGTCTGCCGTCATTTCGCCAGATCATTTTGCCATAGGGCAGGGTGCAGAATTCATGCACCATCATATCGTACCAGAATCGCAGCAGTGTTTGGCCTTTTCTTTGTTTCTTGCTGATGACCCGCTCCGAATAAATCGGGAAATCATCGTTCATCAGAAGTCTGTATATGTTTTTGAGGGACAGTGTTATCTTCTCCAACTATTACAGCACCTTGTATTATAGAGTAGTAGTTATTAGTGTCCCTCTCCAAGGACATGTGCTACA
>CAMAGI010000198.1 GCA_945833775.1 uncultured Lachnospiraceae bacterium | reverse complement strand
TGAGAAAGAATAATCGTCGATGACACGACAACTGTAACCGGCGATCAAAAGCATCAAAACAACCAGACCGGTAAGGGCGGAAAGAAGCACTCCCGCGATGATAGATTCTTGTAGATTCAGTTTTATCTTACGTAATTTTGCAAGCATATTGCACCTCATTCACATATTTGAGAACACCTTACAATATAAGTACCGGATTGTCAAGGTAAGGAAAAGGAGAGAAAAATGGCAAGACTGGCTTTGTTAAGTGACATTCATGGTAATTATAAAGCTCTGGAAGCGTTCCTTGCATACATTGACAAAAATCCCGTAGACGGCATCATTTGTCTGGGAGATTATGTGACGGATGCTCCCTATCCGGAGCGGACACTTGCGCTTTTACATGAGATGGAGAGACAGCACAGGTGCATCATGCTGCGCGGGAATCGGGAGGATTATCTGATCAATAATCGGGACAATCATGAAAACTGGAAACCCTCGTCCGCAAACGGAACACTTTTTTATACACAACAACACGTGGCGGAGGAGGAATTGCAATATTTTGAGGCGATGCCGACGGAGCGGGAACTTGTGCTTCCCGGATGGCCGACCATGTATCTGTGCCACGGAACCCCCGGCAGGGTGCGCGGCAATGTGGAGGAACAGGAGGGCCTTTTGCAATCCGTCATGGAGAAGCTTCTGTATCAATACCTTTGCGGCGGACACAGCCACCATCAGGAGATCTGCAGTGTCTGCGGAAAAACCTATGTGAATCCGGGATCCCTGGGAATGTGTATCGACGGAGTCGGGAGACGGGCCCAATTTGCAATAATGACAAATGTGTCAGAAAATGATGTCCGGATACAGCCCATGTCGATACCCTATGACGTGGATGGGTATTTACAGGATTTTGAGAAGAGCGGTGTGGATACCTACGGCATGACATTGATCAAGGCAATCAAAAAGAGTCTCACGACGGGAGTCAATTATTTTCTGCGTTGTATTGTCGATATTGAAGCGTTGGCAGAACAAAAGTCGGACCGCGACGCAACACGGATTCCCCAGGTTTCGGACATTCCGGAATCCGAGTGGCAAAAACTGGAGGAAAAATACGGCTTATGAAATTTCTGCTGGTCGCTATCAATGCAAAATACATCCATTCCAATCCGGCGGTTTACAGTCTGCGCGCCTACGCAGGAGAGCAAAACAGGGAGCACATTGCCATAGCGGAGTATACGATCAATCAGCGGACGGAGGAAATCCTGGCAGAAATTTATGCCCGGAAACCGGATGTGATCGGTTTTTCCTGCTATATCTGGAACTGGAAAATCGTGCAGGAGCTACTGGAGGAGATTCCCAAACTCCTACCCGGGGTGCCGATCTGGCTCGGCGGTCCGGAAGTAACCTACGATGCGGACAAGATCCTTACCGAATATCCACAGCTTCAGGGAATTATGGTGGGCGAGGGGGAGGAGACCTTCCGGGAGCTTCTGGAGGCGTATGTGGCAGAAAAGCAGGCACCCGGAAAATACGATATACCCAAGGAGCATCTTATGCAGATTCCGGGGCTGTGTCTTCCGGGCGGTTACACCGTCTCACGCAGACTGACCGATCTTTGTGCGTTGCCCTTTCTCTATGAGGAGCTTGAATCCTTTGAAAACCGGATCATTTACTACGAGAGCAGCAGAGGCTGTCCGTTTCGGTGCAGCTATTGCCTTTCCTCCATTGATAAAAAGGTACGGTTTCGTGAGATTGACATGGTTGAGAAGGAGCTGCAGTTTTTTCTGGACAGAAGGGTTGCCCAGGTGAAGTTCATTGATCGAACGTTTAACTGTGACCATGGACATGCCATGGCAATCTGGAATTATATCCACGAACATGACAACGGTGTCACCAATTTTCACTTCGAGATTGCTGCAGAACTCCTGCGGGAGGATGAGATGGCACTATTAAATTCCCTTCGCCCCGGCCAGGTACAGCTTGAGATTGGCGTGCAGACCACCAATCCACAGACCCTTCGCGCTGTGCACCGGGCATCGGATCCGGAGGAATTGATGGGCAAGGTAGAGCGGATCCGTTCCGGCAATAATATTCACTGCCATCTGGATCTGATTGCGGGCCTTCCTTATGAGAACTATGAGAGCTTCGGGCAATCCTTTGATGCCGTGTATCGCATGCGCCCCGAACAGCTTCAGCTTGGGTTTTTAAAGGTTTTGAAGGGCTCGGAAATGTGGGAGCGGGCGCAGGAGTACGGCTTGTCCTATCTGGCGACTCCGCCCTACGAGGTGCTGTACACAAGGTGGCTTTCCTATGACGATGTACTGCGGCTGAAGCGCATCGAGGAGGTTGTGGAACTCTATTATAACAGTAATCAGTTTGTCAACACCCTCCGCTTTTTGGAGAATGCGTTTGCGCGCCCGTTTCAGATGTACGAGGAATTGGCAAAGTTTTATGCCAAAGGGGGCTATTTTACCAACAGTCCGTCAAGAGCCTACCGGTATCGTGTGCTGCTGGAATTTGCGCTGCAGCGGGACCCTGAGAGGGAGAGTATTTACCGGGAGCTTTTGACCTATGATATGTATCTGCGGGAAAATTGTAAGAGCAGAGCTGATTTTATGACAGATCTGTCACATGAGGATTACAGAGAATTCTCCCGATGCTTTTACCGGTGGGAGGAAGAAAACCGACATTTTCTGCCGGGATATGAAGCCTATGATCACAGGCAGCTTGCAAAGATGACACATTTGGAACCGTTCCGGTACCCGGTATGGGATCCGAACAAGCTGCAGGGCTTTGTGAAGGCGACACCGGAGGAAACATGCAGAGGCTATGTCCTTTTCGACTACAGTCGGCGTAATCCGTTGAATGCGGACGTAGTCACCCACGTGATAGATGAGGAATTCGTATGATTGACACCTACATCAGTATTGATCTGGAGACGACAGGATTAGATCCCAAGCGGGATCGCATCATCGAGATCGGTGCCGTGAGAGTGGAGGACGGGATAAGAACCGGTGAGTTTGAGACCTTTATCAATCCCGGTCGCAGACTGGAGGAGCGAATCGTTGAACTGACCGGCATCACCGATGAACAGCTTAACAACGCTCCCCGCATTACGGAGGTAATGCCGCAGCTTCTGGAATTTATGGGGGATGCGCCGCTTTTGGGGCATCATGTGATTTTTGATTATTCCTTTCTCAAGAAAGCTGCGGTGGATCAAAAACTGCTCTTTGAGAGGCGGGGAATCGACACTCTGAAAATCGCCAGAAAATATTTGCCGCAACTGGAGCACCGCAGTCTGGATTATCTCTGCGAGTATTACGGGATTGAGCATCATGCCCATCGGGCATTGGCGGATGCGAAGGCCACGGAAGAGCTCTACAGACACCTGGCAGACCTCTATTTTACGCCGGAGGAGAATCTGTTTGCCCCGGCGCAGTTGATCTA
>CAMAGI010000197.1 GCA_945833775.1 uncultured Lachnospiraceae bacterium | reverse complement strand
TTGGGATGCACTTTGCTCCACACCGGTACCGGAGGCCATTCCGGCAATATAGGCATTATAGGCAGCCACGTAGTCCTCATAATTTTCATAGGAGTCGCGTCTGGGAGGGCGCATTCCGGAGGATATTGAGATCTCCGTGTCCGACAATTCCCCGCGGCATGCCAGGATTGTACTCTGCTCACTCTCCAGGGCGGTGTAGACGGTTGTGATCTGCGAGAAAGCAGTGTCGACACAGGACTGTGCCCGGGAGAGGTTCTCTTCCAGGGTCTCCTCATAGATATCGTTCAGTTCATCACAGATCCGGACATAATTCTGCTGCAGATAGGTAGCGGGGGAATTGACGGAATTATAGATGCCGATGTAGGAGTAGTAGGTGGAACAACACAATGCCATACCCAGAGCGAGCACCTTTAAGGCGCTAACCTTTGTGCGAAGAGAATTGCTAAAGAAGTAGGCGGTTGTCTGAATGGCAATCGCGAACAGCAGAGAGGCAAACGGAAAGACTCCCTCCAGATAAACTCTGGAGCCGTTCCAGGTGGTTGCAAAGGAAATAATCTGCAGAAGCAGTGTAATCAAGGAAACCAGTACCACCAGACCGGGTTCGGAGAACAATTGTGTGAACAGGTTGGCGGAACGGTTCCTTGACTTTTTCATAATTTAGCTCCTTTTAAGATGACTCTGTTATTGTGGTTGGATTTTGGGTGTCGGTATGCTCCGTCAGAGGGAAAGAAACTCTGGCAGTGAACATGTCTGCATTCGTTTCAATGGAGAAGTTCCCTCCGCAGTTCTCTGTAAAGCTTTGTACGATGGAAAGTCCCAGACCGCTTCCCTCGGTGGTTCTGGAGGTGTCGGCACGGACAAACCGCTCGATGATTTCAGAGGTATCGAAATCCAGTTCCCCTTTCGAGGTGTTTTTCACCTCGCAGATTGCCCGTCCGTCCGCTTCAAAGAGAAGCACATGGACCCTGGAATTTTCCAGAGAGTATTGGAGCGCGTTGAGAAACAGATTTTGAAATACACGATACAGCTTATCGCCGTCTGCCTCAATCAGAATCGGTTCTTCGGACACTGCCAGCTTAAAAGTCAGAGTGCTCCCGGCAATACGCTCATCCATGTCCGCCAGAGTTTGGCGAATCAACTTTACCAGATCCAGCACATGCTTCTCCACAGTGAGGTTTCCGCTGGTGGACTTGGACAGGTCAAACACATCCTGGACCATGTTTTTGAGACGGTAGGATTTCTCCCGAAGCGCCTGTGCATATTCGCAGGCAGGTGCGGGGAGCGGTTCCTCGCAGAGCAGGTCGGCATAGTTGATAATGGACGTCAGCGGGGTTTTCAAGTCATGGGAAACGTTGGTGAGCAGTTCCACACGCATACGGTTGGAGCGGTTTTTCTGTTTCACCGCATTCTCAATACCCGCCTCCAATTTGTACAAATCCTCCGCAGCCCGGGTGAGCAGGGAGTGCTTTGACAGGGTCAGAGGTGTGCTCTGACCACCGATCTCGAGAGCGGAAATCTGAGCGACAATCGCCGCGGTATCCTTGACCAGGTGCCGCAGCCGAAGAGAGGCAAACAAAAGCAAAACACCCGACAGCAGCAACAGAATACCCAGAATGCCCGATAGGGAAAGAGTCCTGCCGGTAACGACGCCTTTCCGTGCAAGGAAGATCCCTCCTGCTCCGCAGATCAGGGCGATGGCGGCGCAGATAAGTGTGATTACGCAGATCTGCATGGCCTTGCGAAGCCAGGTTTTGCCGGAAATATATTCCCGCAGAAAATGGTAGAGTTTTACGGGCAGCGAATTGTAAAAAATTGCTCCCTCATTTTGTCGCAAATCGGTCAACAGCAGATAAAACATCCCGCCGAAGAGAGCATAAAGTCCCAGGGCCGGGAAAATGGAAATCCGCCTGTCCAGAGAGGCAAACAGGTAATCCAAATGATAGTGATTGCCCAGCAGAAAGAGCAAGGCAACCACAACCAGCTTGGTCTCCAGCCATACCTTTTTTACGAAGATTCCGTAAACTTTCGTCGCTTCCCTTGCAGCCCTGTAGGACAACAGGCTGAGAAGAGCAAACAGGATGGTCAGGAAAGCCGAGGAGAAGAACAGAAGGAGAACCCTGCGATATCCCTTTGCGATCCGGTCCAGGGGGGCAAGGGCGGGGGAGGTATAAAAGTCCTGCTCCTTTAAGGCGATTACCAGTCGGATATAGGATGCTTTCTCCTGATTGGGTCTGTACTGCAGGGCGTTATAGCCCGGGGTGTTTAGCACCGTGTTGTAATCGGTCTCGTTCCTGGAGAAGAAGCTAAAGTAATCACGGCTTCCGTCCCAATAGCAGCAGAGCCTGACATTATCGGGCAGCAGTAGATGCCCGTCATATTCCGAAAAAATGGGATAGGGAAAGTTGCTGTCGGCTCGGGAATCATTCAGCCGGATATCATACAACAGCTCCTCTCCGCAGGCTTCCAGTGACTGTCTGAATTTATCATATGCCTGTACGGAATAGTCTGTTGCCAGCGCGTTTTGCAGAGGATAGCCGTTGTCATCTCCCACACCGACGTAACCGAACATGGCATTTTGGTAGAGATCGCCGATATATTCTCGAAAGATACTCAGGTCATAGAGATCTCCCGACAAAACGGAAGGATTACCGCCCAGTTCCTCCAGCGCCTCTCTGCCCATCAGTCCGGAGGCTGTCATGACAAAAAACGCACCCCAGGCAAGGAGTCGATAACAGAATGCCCGTATTTTTTTACTTGTTTTCAAATTTGTAGCCAATGCCCCACACCACCTTTAAATATTCCGGTTCACTCGGATTGATTTCTATTTTTTCGCGTATCCGTCGGATATGTACCATTACCGTATTCTCGCCGTTGTAGGCGACGGGTTCCCCCCAGACAAGGGTGTATATTTCCTCGGTCGAAAAGATCCGGCCGGGATGTCTCATAAGAAGCTCGATGATCCTGGTCTCTGTGGAAGTCAGCTTCACGGGTTCGTCATCGGCGAACAGGACATGATCGGCAAAGCTGAAACGGAGCCGGCCGATTCGAATTTCATCCGAGACGGTGTCCACACCTCCCAGCCGCATGTATCGCCGCAGCTGGCTTTTGACGCGTGCGATGACTTCCCGGTAGTTGAAGGGCTTCGTGATGTAATCGTCGGCACCGATGGAAAGTCCCAGAATCTTGTCGGTATCTTCGGATTTGGCGGACATAATCAGAATTGGAATATTTCGTTTCTCCCGGATTTTCATGATTGCGGAGAAGCCGTCCATACGGGGCATCATGATGTCGAGGAGAATCAGGTGCACAGTCTCCCGCATGAGAATGGAGAGAGCTTCCTCTCCGTCATAGGCACACAGGACCACGTAGCCTTCTCTTTCCAATTGGATCTTCAGGGTGGTGACAATGTCTCTGTCATCATCTACCACCAATAAGCGTTCTTTTTCCATAGTTTTCACCATTTCA
>CAMAGI010000196.1 GCA_945833775.1 uncultured Lachnospiraceae bacterium | reverse complement strand
CTGATGGAGCTTACCAACGCGGGACTTTTGCAGAATTACTATCACGAGGCAGGACTTCATCAGAATTTTGGGAGCAAGACCATGCCCCACGGCGGTTGGGAGGATCCCAGCTGTCAGTTGCGGGGGCACTTTCTGGGACACTGGCTCAGCGCAGCTGCTCTGCACTATGCAGAGACGGGCGACGAGGAATTGCTTGCAAAAGCCAATACCATTGTCCATGAGTTGAAAATCTGCCAGAGGGAAAACGGCGGGCTCTGGGCAGCCGCCATTCCGGAGAAGTATTTCCACTGGATTGCCCGGGGAAAGGCGGTGTGGGCTCCGCACTACAATGTACATAAAACATTCATGGGGCTTCTGGACATGTACCGCTATGCCGCCAATGAGGAGGCTCTTCAGATAGCTGTCGACTTTGCGGAGTGGTTCTACGAATTTACTCGGGATAAATCCCGGGAGGAGATGGACAATATTCTGGATTTTGAGACCGGCGGAATGCTGGAGATCTGGGCGGATCTGTATGAGTTTACAAAGGATCCGAAGTATTTGACCCTGATCGAGCGCTATGACAGGCATCGCCTGTTTGATCCTCTTCTTGCCGGCGTGGATGTGTTGACCAATATGCACGCCAATACCACGATTCCCGAGGCAATTGGATGTGCACGGGTCTACGAGGTCACCGGTATGGAGCGCTATCGAAAGATTGCTGAGAGCTATTGGGAGTGTGCTGTCACACAGAGAGGAACCTTTGTCACCGGAGGACAGACCTGCGGTGAGATCTGGACACCGAAGCAGTCCATGGCGCCCCGTCTCGGCGAGAAGAATCAGGAGCACTGCACGGTTTACAATATGATACGTCTTGCCGACATTTTGTTTCGGTGGACCAAAGATCCGAAGTATCTGGATTACATGGAACGCAATCTCTACAACGGCGTGATGTCCCAGGGATACTTCCGTGGCGGACATACCAACGGACAGACTCCGGAATATCCGGAGGAGGGACTGATCACCTACTTCCAGCCGTTGTACGGCGGCGGAAGAAAGGGCTGGGGCAACCGGACGCAGGATTTCTTCTGCTGTCACGGAACGCTGGTGCAGGCAAACGCAGCCCATAACCGTTACCTGTATTATCAGGACGGAGATGCTCTTTATGTGGGGCAGTATTTTGCTTCCAGGGTCTCCTTTGCGGTAAATGGAACCGTTGTGGTACTGCATCAGTATCGCGACACACTGAGCGGCAATATTCAAGCCTGCAGCACCAATACGGCAGAGCAGAGCGTGCAGGAAGAGACCCATATGTACATGCACCAGCCCGATTGTATGCTGCAATGTTTCCGTGTGGAATCGGATCAGCCAGCAGCCTTTCGACTCTATCTGAGAATTCCGGAATGGGTTCAGAAAGCGCCGCAGCTTACGATCAATGGGAAAGTCCGGGAGATTTCCTTTGTGCCCGGCAGCTTCATCTGCCTGGAGAGGGAATGGCAGCCGGGTGATGAGGTGCGCATCAGTCTGCCGCTCGATATTTATTGTACGCCTCTTGCGGGAGCGGAGGATATGGTTGCTTTCTCCTATGGCCCTGTGGTGCTTGCAGGTCTGTGTGACGCAGAGCGCATTCTCTATGCCCACGGGAAAGCACCGGAGGAATTGCTTGTGCATGACAACGAGAGAGAGTGGGGCTCCTGGAAGCAGACCTTTAAGACCAGAATGCAGGATCCCGGAATCCGTTTTGTGCCGTTGTACCAGATCGGCTATGAGCGGTACCAGGTCTACTTCCCCATTGCCTGACAGAGTTGCTTTTCCCGGTTGACCGTTTGGTAAAAAAGCGTTATAGTATAAAAAATGCAGTTACCACAGTCAATCAGCCGGTGGAATACAGCGGAAGGGAGCAACTATGAGGATCGATGCAGTCACTTATCAGCCCTATGTTTTCAATACCAACAGTTTAAGCCGCAGCAGTATGTCCGGAGTGCAGCCCATCGGTGAAGATCTCACGGCTGCAAAGACGGATTTTTCCGGGCTGACCGAAGAGCGGACAAATCAAAATCCCCTGCGTCCCGGACAATCCGCGAATCTGGCAGACATATTGATGTCTCAGTTTCAGATGGGCCGGTTGAATGCGGAACGCATTCTGAAACCCGCCGGGACACAGACGAATGAAATCAACAGAATTGAGGAATGAAAAGAAAGCCGCAGAGCGATGCTTAAATTGCTTGGCGGCTTTTTTGCGTCGACATAAAAGACCCGTTATTCGGAAAGACTATAACACAACAGCAGAGAATGGGCAGATTGAAAAATCATGCGAAGGAAAACGTTCTCGGAATGGAGAGTAAAATGGCACAGGTGAGAGACAAACGTCCGGAGGAATCCAAAATAGAGCAGATTTACCATGTGCGTCCGGAGCATATGAACGGGGCTGACCGTCTTTTTGGCGGAAGGCTTTTGGAATGGATCGACGAAGCGGCGGGGATGGTTGCCATCCGCCACTGCGAGGGCGATGTGGTTACGGCGGCGATTGACAATCTGCGGTTTATCCGGGGTGCCTACAAGAATGATATGGTTGTGGTAATTGCCAAGATGACTTATGTGGGCAACACCTCAATGGAGGTGCGCGTGGATTCCTATGTGGAGAGTCTGGACGGAACCCGCAGACCCATCAATCGCGCGTATATTCTGCTGGTGGCGGTGGATAAGGAAGGAAGACCCACGAAGGTTCCCGGATTGATTCTGGAGAACGAGTCCGAGAGGGCAGAGTGGGAAGCCGGAGAGAAACGAAGGCAGATGCGCGCAATGCGCAAAGAAGAAGGCTTTTAAAGGAGAGGAAAGAACCGGCTATGGAACAAAGGGATTACACACGGCAATACGGTGGTTATTTGTACGAGACCCACATGCATACCTCGGAGGGGAGTGCGTGCGCGGGCAGCAGTGGTGCGCAGATGGCTGAGGCCTATGCGGCAGCCGGTTATACCGGCATCATCATAACGGATCATTTTTTCTATGGGAATACGGCGGTGGACCGCTCGCTTCCCTGGAACGAATGGGTGGAGCGCTTTTGTCTTGGCTATGAACATGCTAAAGCGACCGGTGATAAGCTGGGGCTGCAGGTGTTCTTCGGCTGGGAGGCCGGCTACGGCGGCCCGGAATTTCTGGTATACGGCCCGGGCAAAGACTGGCTCCTTGAGCATCCCGAAATCCGGGATGCCACTGTGGAAGAACAGCTTGCTTTGGTTCATGGAGATGGCGGCATCGTCATTCAGGCACACCCCTATCGGGAGGCGAGCTATATCCGGGAAATCTGCCTTTATCCGGACACTGTGGACGGGGTGGAGGCAATCAACGCCAGTCACAGCAGTTCGGTAAGGAAAAACCCCCATCCGGAGTTTAATGAGCGGGCGCTTGACTATGGGGAGGAGCATGACCTGCCGTTTACGGCGGGTTCCGATCAGCACGATACGGAAATGCTTCTGGGCGGTATGGTCTTT
>CAMAGI010000195.1 GCA_945833775.1 uncultured Lachnospiraceae bacterium | reverse complement strand
ACTCCACCGTGGTCTGCTGGTTCTCGTAAATACTGCGGTATACATATCCGCAATTGGCCACCTGAGCCACCAGATCCCCATAGTAATCGGCAAAGGTTGTCTTCTTCTGCACGTTGGGATTCAGCGTGTACTCCTCCGCTGTAAAGGCCGCCTTGAGGGCATCTGCCGTCTTCTGATCCACAGATCCGTCCTCCAGCATAAATCCCAATTTCGCGGGTGACTGCATCAGCTCCCGGTTTACCTGAATGTTTTTGACCGTGTAGAGGCTGTCACGAAGTGACGCATCCTCCGGTGTATACACCCAGTAATCTGCCGTCTTGGGGTTGCCGTTCGCCTCGTAAACCGTATTGCCGTTCTCATCCTTGACGATTCCGGTCACTTTGGTATATCCGTTGGTGGTCGCCTTGGTGAACATCTGAAGAGGGCTTCCGTCTTCCGCTCTCATATATCCGCCGACTTCCGATACGCAGTAGGAGACACCGGTTAATGTCTGTGTTGATCCGTTCGCATACACAATCGTCAGGTCCCCGGTCTTCTGACCTGCCGCGTCGGCGAGAATATCATTGATCCTGGTCACCACATTGTGCACCAGCTGGTCAAATTCCGCCTGGATGTTCATCACGACGGACTGGGATACTTTGCTGTAGTTCTCAGCTGCCGCGTCGGTATAGTCCGCTCTGTGATCGCCCCTAGCAAGCAGCATTGCTTTCAATCCGCCGATATCCGTCCCCAGATCGGAGGAAATCTCCCGATTGAAGTTGAAGACTTCCGCTCCGTCGATGATATACTGCTTCGTCCCGTCGTCCATCACGCGATAGGAGGAATTCTGGGGCCAGTAGGGTGTATAAAAACCGGTGGTTCCGTCCACATCCAGCCCGATCTCATAGCAGGTTCCTCCTTTGATGAAGTCGACGCCCTCGATCTGTACGGAGATTCCGCCGTAAATGTCTTCACTGTAATTAATCGCGGTAAGTTCAGCCAGTTCATCCAGAATCTGGTTGCGTGCATCCCGCAGATCGTTTGCCTTCTCCACGCCGCCGGCCTCGATGGCACGGATATGGTCATTTAACTGTAAAATCTGCTTTCCGTAATCGTTGATCTTGTCAACCTGCTGTTTGACCTGTCGGTTCAGATTATCCTGATAGGAAGCGAGTCCGTCGTATACCGAGCCAGCACGTTCCACGAACTCCGATGCCCTCTGAACGAGCATGGACTGGGTTACGGAGCTGGAGGGATCCTTTGCCAATTCCTGAACAGAAGTCCACAGATCGGAGACCGCCTTCTGGAATGCTTCTCCGTTGAGCTCACCCAGCTGACTCTCCACCTCTTCCATGACTTCCGTGGACACCTCGTAAAACATACTGCGCCCCGACTCGCGGCGGTATGTTTGATCCAGGAAGTAATCTCTCACTTGTTTTGCTCTGGAATAAACGACGCCAAGGCCCGTCTGCAGATCGGAAACGCCGACGATTTTCCTTGACAGGGTGATGTAAGATCTGTCGGACTGCTGTACCTGTTGTCTGGTATAGCCCGTCGTATCGACATTGGAAAGATTGTGCGCCGTGGTATTCAGCGCATTTTGACTTGTCTGTAATCCGGATGCTCCTATATATAAGCTGCCCATCAGCGGCATGAACTTTCACCTCAACTTTTCGAACGGGAAAGGTGCCGCTTACTGTTTTGCATCAAATCCTTTGCTGGTAACTCCCATTGTGTCACCTGCGTTGTAGGCACCTCTGTTGTAGTTTGCAGTAGCGGGAGCCGATTTCATGGCCTGCATCAGTGTCATTTCAAACTCCACCATCTCAAGCGCATTCTGCAAAAGCTCGCTGTTCTGCTCATTTACTCTCTGTAACCCATGAACCGCCTCGTGCAGCCTGTCGTGAGATGCCGCAAGTGCTTTCTGCTCTGCGGGTCTTGCAGAGAGCATGGCGATCAGATTGGGTAATGTCAATGCAGCAACGTCCCTGTTCAATACATTGGCAATGTCAGCAGTCACTTCACTGCGCTTGCGCTCCAGGTGATTGATTCTGCTGACAAAATCCTGTTCCTCATCCGTGATTTTCTGTAATGCTTCCAGATCACCGCTCACAATGACCGGTGTCTTTCTCTGAGATAATGCGAGCAGCCCCTCATATTCACTGCATTCCTTCTCCAGTACATCTATAAGGCTTTCCATTAAGCTGGCCACTCGTTATTACCTCATTTCTTCATACTTTGCGAGCAGTTTCTCTGCGAAGCTGCCGGTCTCGACTGCGTAGGTACCATCCTGGATCCTTGCCTTGATGGGAGCAATCACGTCTTCTCTCACATCGGGAGCACTTGCAAGTGCTGCCTTCGCGGTCTGAATGTCCTTGCCAAAGCTGCTGATCTGAACCTTATCGGTCTGAGCGGGACCGGAAGTCTTCTGACTTCTGTTCACCTTCTGGGACTGATAGATCTGCTGTACCTGTGTATAAGCCTCTATACGCATATCGGACTCCTCCTTCCATGTTGGTATGTCCTTGTCTAACGACTTCTGTGAAGAATATCGACCTGTTTACGAAAAACTTTAGAGCCATCCGAAAAAATCTTTTCCCGGCAGACCAGCTTTTCGTTTGGCGACAGATTTGCAAAAGCGCGTAAATTATGATATAAAGTATTTCGGTTTCTGTTCCGAAAAAATTGATTCAAAAGAGAGAAATTGCAGGAATACCGACATGCCCACGAAACTTTATTTTGCCCCCATGGAGGGAATCACAACCTACATATACCGCAACGCCTTTGCCCGTTACTTCGGCGGCATCGACACCTACTTTACGCCCTTTTTGGCCAACAAGCGCTTCGGTGCCAGAGAGCGGGCCGACATTTTGCCGGAGCACAACCGGGGGATTCGCGTAATCCCCCAGATTCTGACCAACAAGGCAGATTTCTTTCTGGCCATCGCCGAACAGCTCTCCGCATATGGCTATGACGAAGTAAACCTCAATCTGGGCTGTCCTTCCGGAACCGTAGTATCCCGGCATCGCGGAGCGGGATTTCTCGGGGTTCCCGACGAACTGGACCGTTTCTTATGTGAAATTTTCGAGAAAAGTCCTCTGAAAATATCCCTGAAGACACGAATCGGCATGGAACAGTTGTCCGAATGGGAAAGGCTTCTGCAAGTATATCGTCAATATCCGATGACCGAGTGTATTATCCACCCCAGGCTGCGGGAAGAGTACTACAACGGAACGCCTCACGCGGAGGCCTTTGTCCGCGCCGCCGAAGTCCTTAAGGTACCGCTTTGCTACAACGGAAACATCACCGGCGAAGCAGGCTGCAAAGCCATTTTGAACCGTGTCCCGAACACCAATGCCATCATGATCGGTCGCGGAGCTCTGTCCAACCCGGAGCTTCCCCTCCGGCTTAAGGGTGTGCAGACCACTTTTGATCCCGTCCGCTTCCGCGCTTTTCACGACGAAATCCTGGCGGGCTACATCGAGGAAATGTCCGGGGAACAGCCGGTTCTGTTCAAAATGAAGGA
>CAMAGI010000194.1 GCA_945833775.1 uncultured Lachnospiraceae bacterium | reverse complement strand
GTATAGTACAGAATACGCTCGGTCAATGTGGTCTTACCGGCATCGATATGAGCCATAATTCCGATGTTACGGGTTCTCTCTAACGGATATTCTCTTCCAGCCAAGGTTTATCCTCCTTCCTAGAATCGATAATGAGCGAAGGCCTTGTTTGCCTCTGCCATCTTGTGCATATCTTCTTTTCTCTTTACTGCAGCACCTGTGTTGTTTGCTGCATCGAGAATCTCATTTGCCAGTCTGTCCTCCATGGTCTTCTCGCTTCTCTTGCGAGAGAACATTACCAACCAGCGAAGGCCCAGAGCCTGACGTCTGTCGGCACGAACCTCGATAGGTACCTGATAGGTAGCACCACCGATACGTCTTGCCTTAACCTCCAGAACGGGCATGATATTATTCATTGCCTCTTCGAAGACCTCAATGGCAGGTCTGCCGGCCTTCTCTTCTACTTTTGCAAATGCGCCGTACACAATCTTCTGAGCTACACCCTTCTTACCATCCAGCATAACGTTGTTGATAAGCTTGGTAACTACCTTATTGTTGTACAGAGGATCTGCCAATACGTCTCTTTTTGCAATATGTCCTTTACGCGGCACGTTTCTTCCCTCCTTAACAAAAATAATACGTTAATTCATCGGTACTCACATGTGTTTCCCCAAGTGTTCGCGCTGTAATATCTGTAATACAGAATTTCCAACACTTTCTCAGTTCCGTTTTTGTGGTACAAATCTGTTGCTACGCAACAGATGGAAAAATCATAAATGACTTTCCCATGTTCCTAACTGACAAGACTTCCGGATTTATTTCTTATCCTTAGGTCTCTTTGCGCCATACTTCGAACGAGCCTGCTTTCTGTTCGCAACACCTGCTGTATCCAGGGTACCACGAATGATGTGGTATCTGGTACCGGGAAGGTCCTTTACACGACCACCACGGATCAGTACAACGCTGTGCTCCTGCAGGTTATGTCCTTCACCGGGAATGTAGCTGGTCACTTCGATTCCGTTGGAAAGACGTACTCTGGCGATCTTTCTGAGCGCGGAGTTAGGCTTCTTGGGGGTAGCTGTCTTAACGGCAGTACATACACCACGCTTCTGGGGTGCAGAAACGTTCGTTGCTTTCTTGTGAAGAGAGTTGTAACCCTTCTGGAGAGCAGGTGCAGTAGACTTCTTTACGGCAGTCTGACGTCCCTTTCTTACTAACTGGTTAAATGTCGGCATTCTGTTTCACCTCTTTCTGAATGTAATTTATAGTTGCTTGCGCACAAAAATAATGCATCCGCGCGCATGCTATATCAGTATAGCCGTTCACAGATGCATTGTCAACATTTTTTTGGAAATTATACAGGCACAGGAATTATTTCTCCGTTAATTTTGCATGGATCACAAAACGGCTGCCTTTCGCGGAACAAGTCGACAGCGTAACGATCCTGTCCTCCGCCGAAACCTCCACTCCGGTGTCGTAATAAGCGTTGCTTTTCATCTTTCCGACAGCCTTTTCAAAAGCCTCGTCCGGCGTGTACCATACGGTGTACACATCGCTGTTCTCCGAAACATCATAATACGAAAATATCTGATAGCGCAAGACTTTTTCACCTGTGTAAACAGTGAAGTATTCATTTCCTATATAAAAGGAAGGATCCTTATAATTGCGCAGGGCCCCGAACATGGTGCGATTGCGCATGTTGTGTCCGTAGAGAAAGGTATGGCTGTCCGTAAAATCGGCATGATTGATGGTATCTGCGAAAATACTACCCGCAGAATTTTTCTCCCCGGAAAACGTATGGTGCAGATAATAGTCATTATCACTGCCCTGCATGACGGGATAGCTGATGTCAAGATTGTCAAAGGCAATCCATCCGATCATGTCGGGATATTCCTCCCGCAGCGCTGCCACTGCCTTTTGAATACGAGCATCCCGGTCAGACTGATCCGCTTTATTGTCCATGCCGGACAAATGGTTTTCTCCGCCTGCCGTCTGTTCATCCGCAGCATCTGCGCCGGGATCTTGCGTCCGGTCGCTTTCCCCAAACACCCGGGCGGACAGCGCTTCATATTCCGCGGATCCCTCCCGGTACTGCGCAAATACATACGCAAAGTAACCCAAGGCTCCCAGGATCATCACAACTGACAATACTCTGAGCGCCCTGCGCATTTTGTCGGTGATATCCGGGCCCACCCGAAATCCCTTTTCCAGCAAATCGGCCAGCATCCAGCAGATGAGCACGAATGCAAAGATACAGAACAGCACCAGAATCCCGGCAGTGCTCTTTAGCAAGGCTGCCACATTGGCCAGAAACGGTACATAATAATCGACCTTTCCGACTACGCTCTCCGGTAAAACCGGCTGGGGGTCCTCCGTATTGTTGGCATCTCCCCGGGTAATGAACGCTCCGTCCTCCGTGATCCCCACAATCCTGTGGGTGCAGACAGCGGTTGTATCGGATCCGAGAAGATAGGTTATCACATCCCCCTCCGACAGTTCACCTGTCTCACATGCGCGAACATACACCACTCCGCCCACGCCGTATTCCGGCTCCATACTCCCGGTCATAACGCCATAGATCCGATAGCCGAACAGCTTCGGCACGGAGAGTGGAATCATCAGAACGATTACCAGAGCCACTGTCAGCATACCGATACCACTGCATATTTTTGCCAGAACTTTTCTATTCATTTTCTGCCTCAACACGTGGAAGCGTGGAATCCATCAGGCGGATCAATTCCAGTGCGCTTCGGAAGTTCTGTTTTACCTTCCCCTCCACCCAGGTGACGGTTCCCTGCCAGGTATGGTTCTGTGTACTTTTCACTTCGATTACAAAACTGCTGCTATCGTTTCTTCCGGATGTTTTGTTGCTCATCTACAAGCCTCATTTCTCAAACTTACTCTGTAAAAAAGGGAGCTAAGACAATCCATCTCGGCTCCCTCTTCTCCACACGCAACAATCAAAACTACTCAGTCACGGAAGGTGCCTCGTAGGATTCAATGGAAATCTCTCCAAGGTTCCATGCGATAACCTTTTCGCCATCCATTGTAAGCAGATCATCCTTCAGATTCTCGGACTGGATTGCCTCTGCAGCAAGAACGATGGAAAACTCCTGATCTGCCGTGTTATTTGCCCACTGTGCCGGGATGGTAACGGTCTCAAAAAGCGTAGCGGTGTCGTCTACGTCCATCTTCTTAGCATAGTAGAAATAGCCATCGGTAAGCGTCCAGTCCTCTGACTCGACGATCTGATCGGAGAGTTCCTCAACCAAAGCGTCAATGTCTGCTTCGGTAAGAGTGGTATTTTCGGGAGCTGTCACATCAAGCGTCATACGAACATAGCAAGGCTGGGAACCATCCTTTACTCTTACAGTGGGATTCTTTTCAACGGTCTGACCGGGTACCACATTTTCAAAGGTAAGACCTTCTCCGTCAAGTCCCACTTCCTCGCCATCCTCATTGGTCTCAAAGAGCTCAATGTCAACATGCCCCATGGTTACAACATTGGTCACTTCCTCGCTGTCGGTAAAGTACGCAAGCGTTGC
>CAMAGI010000193.1 GCA_945833775.1 uncultured Lachnospiraceae bacterium | reverse complement strand
GCTTTGGCAATCGCCATTTTGAATTTTCTGCATGACCGTGGTATCCGGACGATGGCAACCACGCACTACAGTGAGTTGAAAATATACGCACTGTCCACTTCCTTCGTGGAGAATGCATGCTGTGAATTCGATGTGGAAACCCTGCGTCCCACATACCGCCTGCTCATTGGTATTCCCGGTAAGAGCAACGCTTTTGCAATTTCCTCCAAGCTTGGTCTTTCCGACGAGATTATCCAGGCAGCCAGGGAACAGATCAGCAAGGAGGACGAAAGCTTTGAGGATGTGATCGCAGATCTGGAATCCAGCCGTGTCACCATTGAGAACGAACGGCGTGAAATTGCGGAATACAAGGAACGAATTCGTACTTTGGAAAGTCAATTGCGCGCCAAAAATGAGAAGATCGACCAATCCAGAGAACGGATTCTGCGGGAAGCCAACGAGAAAGCCCGCGAGATCCTGCAGGAGGCCAAGGCTGTTGCGGATGAAACCATCCGTGACTTCAACAAGGCTGCAGCATCCGGCATGGATATCCGGGAACTGGAACGCAGGCGTCAAAAGGTACGTGATAAGATCGACGAGAAAAACGAGCACCTCTCTCTGGGACGAAACACCGAAAAAACCAGACAGGACACTTCCAAAAAGGTGGATCCCAAAAAACTTAAGAAGGGGGACAGCGTAAAGATTGTCTCCATGGGCTTAAAGGGTACGGTCATCACCCTGCCCGACCAGAGGGGAAATCTCTTCGTACAGTGCGGTATCATGCGCACCCAGACGAATATCAATGATATTATCCTGTTGGATGAGCCGACGGTTACTACACCGACTCTACAACGCAGCAGTACCGGTAAGATGAAAATGTCGAAATCCCTTTCCGTTTCCACGGAGATCAATTTGCTCGGAAAGACCGTGGACGAAGCACTTGCAGAATTGGACAAATACCTGGATGATGCTTACCTGGCACATCTTCCCAGCGTCCGTATCGTACACGGAAAAGGAACCGGTGCCCTTCGAAACGCCGTACAAAATCACCTAAAGCGCATGAAATACGTCAAGGAATACCGACTCGGTGAATATGGTGAAGGAGATGCCGGTGTGACCATTGTAACTTTTAAATAGACTCCGTGAAAGGGTAAAAAAATGGCAACAAAACAGAGAATTTTGATCGTGGATGATGACAACAATATTGCTGAACTGATTTCCCTCTATCTGATCAAGGAGTGTTTTGAAACCTTGATTGTCAACGACGGGGAATCGGTTCTTCCGGCGGTGGAATCCTTTTCTCCAAACCTGATCCTATTGGATATCATGCTTCCCGGAATGGACGGCTATCAGGTTTGCAGAGAGCTACGCACCAAGTATACCATTCCTGTGATCATGCTATCTGCAAAGGGAGAAGTGTTTGACAAGGTTCTGGGCCTTGAACTGGGTGCGGATGACTATATCGAAAAACCCTTTGATTCCAAAGAACTGGTGGCACGGGCCAAGGCAGTTCTGCGACGCTACAAACCTTCCGGCACAACAACGGAGAACAACGATAATAAATGCGTGGAGTATCAGGATCTGTCCATCAATCTGACCAACTACTCGGTAACCTACATGGGCAATAATGTGGATATGCCTCCCAAGGAGCTGGAGCTTTTGTATTTCCTGGCTGCCTCGCCCAATCATGTCTTTACAAGAGAACAGCTGCTTGATCAGATTTGGGGCTACGAGTATATCGGTGATACCAGAACGGTGGATGTTCACATCAAGCGTCTGCGTGAGAAGATCAAGGATCATGCGAACTGGAAGATCTCGACGATCTGGGGAATCGGCTATAAATTCGAGGTGCGCTGATTGCGTGAAGGATTATGAGAAAAACACTGTATTTGAAATTTATTCTGGCATATTTGATCTTTGGTCTGTTCGGTTTCATCGTCGTTACGACCTTTGTGCCCAGCATGACCAAAGAACATCTGACCCGAACCAAGGCTGAAAATCTATATTCCGAAGCAACTTTGATTGCCAATACTTATGCATCCGGATTGTATACCAATGATACTACGCTGGAAACCGTGAAAACACAGTTGGATTCTCTGTCTGTGTATCTGAATTCAACAATTCGGATCATCAACCCTTCCGGACGATTGGTTCTGGAGACAAATGCACCGATTAATGTGGAAGAGATCGTGATGATCGAAAACTTTGATCCCACGGCAACCGGTGGATCCTATTACATGATCAATGACTTTTTCGGAAGTTTTGAGGAGGATGTCCTCACAGTTCTCGCACCAATCACAAGCGATTACAAGGTCAAGGGATATGTCACCATCCATTCCGACATGAGTGATATTGAAAAATCCTGTATCAGTCTTTTGAATATCTCTTATATCACGTTGATTGTGCTGTTTTTGCTCTCCCTGATCATCTTGATTTTCTTTACGGAGATGGTGTACATTCCCCTTCGTAAAATTACGCATGCGACGGAACAGTATGCTGCCGGCAACATGCATTATGAGTTTCAGGTGGAGAGTGATGATGAAATCGGTTATCTCGCTGCCTGCTTGAATTACATGGCAAGCGAGATCGCCCGCTCCGAGGATGACCAGAAAAAATTTGTCGCCAATGTGTCCCATGATTTCCGATCTCCACTTACCTCCATCCGGGGATATCTGGAGGCCATGATCGATGGTACCATCCCGCCGGAAATGTTTGACAAATACTTAAACATTGTGCTCAACGAGACTGAGCGGCTTACCAAGCTTACCAATAGTCTCCTGGTACTGAACAATCTGAACACAAAGGGAATGCTTTTGGAGAAGACCGATTTTGATATCAACAGTGTCATCCGCAATACTGCTTCTTCCTTTGAGGGGACATGCCGTCGCAAGACGATTGCCATTGAAGTCGTACTTACGGGAGATGTAATGTATGTAAACGCCGATATGGGTAAGATCCAACAGGTGCTCTATAACCTGATTGACAATGCGATCAAGTTCAGTCACCATAATTCTGTGATCAAGATTGAGACTTCCATAAAGAAAAATAAACTGTTTGTCTCTGTCAAAGATTCCGGAATCGGCATTCCGAAGGATGATCTGAAACTGATCTGGGACCGTTTTTACAAATCGGATCTATCCCGCGGCAAGGACAAAAAGGGTACGGGTCTGGGCTTATCCATCGTAAAGGAGATTATCAAAGCCCACGGAGAGAATATCAATGTAATCAGTACCGAGGGTGTGGGAACCGAGTTTATTTTCTCACTTCCGCCCTCCAAAAAGAACGAAGAGGAGGATGCTATCTGAGTCAAATTATTATCTCCGATTAACTAATTTGAACATATTTTGCAATCATTTCCTCCAGCTGCTCGGGCACAATCGGTTTGGCAAGAAAATCCGTAAAGCCGGCTGCCAGATACTCTTCCCGCTTTCCCTCCAGTGCATTTGCGGTAAGCATGACAACCGGAACATTCTCACACTGATTGCCGGGCAGATTTTTCATGCGCTCAAATGCTTCTACTCCATCCATTTCCGGCATCATATGATCCAGGAAAATCATATCATAATG
>CAMAGI010000192.1 GCA_945833775.1 uncultured Lachnospiraceae bacterium | reverse complement strand
TATTTCTTGCCGCCGGGGTGGATGTGCGCCTGATACAGACGGAGCTTCTTCAAGGCGCATGGGATCAATCCAAATGGTTCGAGAATCAGTCTCTTGCCTACGATGATGTGCACAATGCCTATCTCTTCTGCTATTCCCGGGTCATCGACGGAATTCCAGTGGCAGCAACCACTTCCGAGGCCATGTATGTGGAGGACAACAACCCTTGCTGGCTCTATGAGCGAATCTATGTCACCGTTGACAGCAGCGGCATCTCCAATATAGAGTGGGGCTATCCCGTTACATGCGGGGAAGTGGTAAATGAGGACGTGAATATTTTGCCCTTTGAGGAGGCAAAGCGGAAATTTGAAGAGATGGCGCCTCTCATTTATCAGGGACAATACGCTGAAGGAGAGGGCAAAACCCAGCTTACGGTGGATCGGGTGGAGCTGAACCTGATGCGAACCCGGGATGGGGGCGGTTTAACCGGATTGTATGTCCCGACCTGGGTATTCTACGGCACGCAGGATTTTGGCAGGGAGGCTTTCTCTGGGGAGTCTCTCCTCACCCGGTCTCCCTGGATTATTCTCGCCGTGAATGCTGTGGATGGCAGTATCATCGATGTGAAAGCGGGTTACTGATATGAAGGTACTCCGGACAAATCTTAGGCAGTCACTTTCGGGAACCGGCTTTATCCTCGCCGCCCTGGGCACGGTATTGGCGCTGGTATCCGCCAACTTTGAAATGCTGCTTTTGGTATTCCGGGCCGGTGGCGGGCCTATGGAGGCGGGGTTCCTGCTTCTGTTTCTTCAGGAGGCTCTGTCCTCGGATACCATGGCGCTTGTGCTGCCCATTGTGGCAGCGCTGCCCTTTACCACTTCCTATTTTGATGACCTTCACAGCGGCTTCATTAAGGCTTATCTGCCGCGCTGCGGATATCGGAATTACATAGCCGGGAAACTGACGGCCTGCGCCCTGTCCGGGGGTTTGGCTTGTGTGGTGGGCGTCATAGGTTTTTTCGCACTTTCCGCCCTGGTGTTTCTGCCGAAGATCTCATACCTGGGATCTCTGACTGCTTTCTCTTCTGAAATCGGCTGGATTCTGAAAAGCTGTATGCTTCTGTTTTTCACTGGAGCGTTCTGGTCACTCATTGGCATGACGGCAGCGGCATTGACCAACAGTAAGCATATGGCCTATGCCACCCCATTCATCTTCTTTTATGTGCTGGTCATTCTAAGCGAGCGGTATTTTAAGGGGATTCCTTTTCTAAACCCCAAAGTATGGATGGACCCGGCTACCGAAATCTGGGGCATTGGTATTCTCCTGATATTGTCTGTGTCGGTTTCTCTGGCCTTTATTCATTCCGCCGGAAGGAGGTTAAGAAACCTATGAAGAAGATTAAACAGGCATTTTCTGTGGCTGGATACAATTTCCGCCAGTGGCACAGAAATCCCCGCGTTGTGATTACATTTGTGCTGGCCTTTATCCTATGCTTTTTACTGTCTAACAAGGTGGTGCTATTCGCCCGGAGGTATGGAACCACAACACAATTACTGGAGCCGTTTATCTGGACATTTGGCGACAGTGACTCCATTTTGCTTGCATCCTTACTTTTGGTGTTCCTCTTTTCGGATATGCCCTTTCTTTCCAGCGGAACGCCATTTTACCTGATGCGGACAAGCAGGTCGGTCTGGCTGATCGGCCAAGCAATTTATATTGTGGGCGCAACATCGCTGTACCTGTTGTTTGTGATGCTCTCCACAGCATTTGTCTGCATGGAAAACTCTTTTATCGGCAATCTATGGAGCCCAACGGCGGTTATGCTGGGTTTTTCCGACGCGGGAAAAGCGATTGCCGTTCCGGCAGCACAGAAGGCAATGGAAATGGTAACACCTTATGAATGCGCCGCGAACATTCTCCTACTAATGCTCCTTTACAGCTTGCTGATGGCCTTCATCATGCTCCTGTTCCACCTTTGGAAAGGGCAGCTGGCAGGCATGGTAAGTGTTTTTGGCTTCAGCCTCTTTGGCTTCCTTCTTTCGCCGGATACCATCAAAACCATGCTGAAGCTGTCCGAGCAGGAAGGCTACGTTGCGAACATTATCGTGGGCTGGGTATCTCCCCTGAATCACGCTACCTTTCACATGCACAATTTCGGCTATGACAATTTGCCGAGAATGGGGGATACCCTTGTGATCTTTGCCTTACTGATTGCACTGTGCTTTGGAATTTCTTTGAAGCTGGTACGAAATTATAGCTTCATTTTCACAGGAACGGAGGGAAATACATGATACAGATCATGGACGTAAAAAAGTCGTTCGGGGCTGAAGAAGTACTTCACGGAATCACCAGGGAATTTGAACCGGGAAAAATCCACGGAATCGTTGGCAATAACGGAAGCGGAAAAACGGTACTGATGAAGTGTATTTGCGGATTCCTGCGCCCCACCTCCGGCAGGGTCCTGGTGGACGGAAAGGAAGTGGGAAAGGACATGGACTTCCCGGAGAACTTAGGGGCCATCATCGAAACCCCCGGCTTTCTGCCAAATCTCACTGGATTGAAAAACCTAAAGCTGCTTGCTTCCCTGCGCGGCAAAATAGGCGAAGAACAAATTCGCAGCAGCCTGCGCAGAGTGGGATTGGATCCTGACCTGAAAAAGACCGTAAGCAAATATTCCCTGGGAATGCGCCAGCGGCTGGGTATCGCCCAAGCCATCATGGAGGATCCTTCGCTTCTGATTTTAGATGAACCATTTAATGGATTGGACAAAACCGGTGTCGCCCAGATGCGTCATCTGATACAAGACCTTCGATCTGAGGGTAAAACAATTCTTTTGGCAAGTCATAACCAATCAGATATAGATATTCTCTGCGATACTGTGTGTGAGATGGACGCAGGGCATATGCAACTTGTTACAGGATAAATCACACATAAGCGGAAAAGAGCAGCAAAATCGAAATGTCCCACCATGAAGGAATCGTATATGAACAGCAAAATAGAATGTGCCCAATGGATTCTTTGCCCCAATTGTGGCAATAAAACCCGAACCAAAGTATATGAAGATACGGTGGTTCAAAACTTCCCGCTGTACTGCACCAAATGCAAAACCGAAGTCCGGGTCGATATTACGCAACTGAAAATGACCGTAAACAAATAAGCCAGACGTAGAACGCAGAGCCTGCTACCCTCAATCATGCGGGCGGCAGGCTCAATTATACGCGAAGACATCCTATTTTGGATTCACCATCCTTGCATTTCTCAAACAGATGCGACATAATGTGGGAAACAGAATCATAACTCCCAAATTTTTTTCTAAAATGTGTGACGCGGGAGAGAAAACCTCGTACTACTAGGGTGAGGAACGAATTGAAAGGATGTGAACCTCATTGGAAGATAAGAAAATAATCGAATTGTTCTGGGCAAGAAACGAAGATGCCATTGCCGAGACGGATGCTGCTTATGGAAGAAAGCTCCGTGCGCTGGCAAACAAGATTCTGAACAATCGGGAGGATGCAGAAGAAAGCGTGAGTGACACCTATATGAAAACATGGGAAATCATTCCTCCCCA
>CAMAGI010000191.1 GCA_945833775.1 uncultured Lachnospiraceae bacterium | reverse complement strand
AGGAGCGGGTTTCCTGAGGATTGAAAAGAAAAAAAGCGAAAAGAGGACAAGAAATGATTTTAAAAGTGGCAATACCCGGAAAAATGCAGTTGCGGGTGACAAGAAGGGAAAATGTTTTAGGAGCAAAACGAGGCGAAATTCATTATATCGGAGGGGCGGAGATTTTGCCGGCACCGCTTTCCCCGGCGAAGGAGAACCAGGTGATCAGCGATCTGGGAACGGAGTATGAGGATGAGGCGCGGTCCATTCTGATTGAACACAATCTGCGCCTTGTCGTGTACATAGCCAAGAAATTCGACAATACCGGGGTTGGTGTGGAGGATCTGATTTCCATAGGCACCATCGGACTGATCAAATCCATAAATACCTTCAATCCCGATAAAAATATCAAACTGGCGACGTATGCATCCCGCTGCATTGAGAATGAGATCTTGATGTATTTGCGCCGCAACAATAAGACCCGTCTCGAGGTTTCCATCGACGAACCGCTCAATATGGACTGGGACGGAAACGAGCTTCTTTTGTCGGATATACTCGGCACCGATGAGGATATTATCTACCGTGACATAGAAGATGAAGTGGAACGAAAACTCTTGATGGGAGCAATTGATAAACTGTCCGATCGGGAGAAGACGATCATCAATCTTCGGTTTGGACTGGGCAATCCCGAGGGACGTGAGATGACGCAGAAGGAAGTGGCGGGGTATCTCGGAATATCGCAGTCTTATATTTCAAGACTGGAGAAAAAGATCATGAGACAGCTGAAAAAGGAGATGAGTCTGCACATTTAGGCTTTGCAAAAACCTGCGCCGTATTATATACTGGATCTAATAGGAAGAATCATGAGGTGCGGTGTATGATACGGCGGGAAGACATTCTGTCTATGGAGTATTTAAAGAAAACCGAGTTTACCGGTTCCCATCAGGGAATGCGGTATCGTCTTGAGAAAGCTACAGATGACCAGGACAGGACAGTGCTGCGCTGTACGGTATGGCCAGAACCTTTTAATTTCGTAAAGACTCCCGATGAGAAGAAGACCACGGCGGAATTTGAATTTGCGGAGGACGGGGTAGTGGACGCGGTTGCCTGGATGAATGACAGGCTGTTTGCCGACCGGGAGAAATGGGAGAATGCATCCGGTAACTGGGACG
This sequence comes from uncultured Lachnospiraceae bacterium, assembly GCA_945833775.1. GTDB lineage: Bacteria > Bacillota > Clostridia > Lachnospirales > Lachnospiraceae > Acetatifactor. Next base: position 2,451 of record CAMAGI010000191.1, on the reverse strand, counting down.
GTTACTCGGTGCGGGAATGAGTTAAAATACAGCTGGAGTAGATTATGATACATTATGTTTATGAGGATCTATGGGCAAAATTGCGTTTTTTACCCATAGGATTGGCGGTCGGCATCCTGGCATTTTTATTCTTTGGTGCACTCAGCAGACAGAGAATCCGGGCGGGAAAAGAAGGACTGCGTGTGACAGCGATCACTGTTTTCGCCGCTTCGGCGGCATTGATTCTGTTTCTTACACTACTGTCTCGTGAGAGCGGAAGCAGACAGATCAGAATTGATCTGGAGCTGTTCTCCAGTATCGGAATCAATGCGCGCAACGATGCGTATGCGGTGGAGAATGTCTTACTTTTTATTCCCTTTGGATTCTCCTGCGCATGGGCATTTCTTCCCTGCAGGAGCTTATGGGTGAATCTGATGGTGGGAATTGCCTCCAGCCTGATGATTGAGAGCCTTCAGCTGATCACCGGAAGAGGATATTTTCAGGTGGACGATGTCTGGACCAATACGCTTGGGGCGATCCTGGGGTGGCTTTTGTTCCGGATCATTAGCCGGATTGTCAGGGCACTGCGCCGGAAGCTGTAGTTCTTTCTTATAATATCGATCGTTACTGCTATATTTCGGCAGATGAATTCCAATAACCGATGATTTGAGTCGTGTATTTGCTATACTTAAGGAAAAGATAGAAGAGGTGCTTATGATTACAGGTGAGTTGAAAGCAAAAGTAGACAAAATATGGGACACTTTATGGACCGGTGGGATTACATCACCCTCGTCTGCGTTGGAACAAATCACTTATCTGATGTTTATGAAGTTATTGGATGATAATGAGATCAAGAAAGCAGGAAATGCGGCGGCTCTTGGAATCTCATACAAAAGCAAAATCTTCAAGGACGGAGAATTTGTGATTGAGGACGGGAAAGATTCTGTGCCGTATTCAAGGTTGCGCTGGAGTGAATTTCACAATCTTGAACCGGGCGCGATGTTTGAACTCGTTCGTAACTATGTGTTTGCATTTATAAAGACAGTGAACGGGGCGGGGAAAGATACCGCCTTTTCACGGTTTATGAGTGATGCCGTATTTCTGGTTCCTACACCAAAAGTATTGGCTGTTTGTGTGGATGAACTGAATTCCATTGATATGAGCAATAAGGATATCATGGGAGATGTTTATGAGTATTGCCTGAACAAAATGTCCGCAGCCGGCAAATTGGGACAGTTTCGAACCCCTCGTCATATTGTTGACATGATGGTGGAACTTGTCAGGCCCAACTGCAATGATATCATCCTTGATCCTGCTATGGGAAGCGCAGGATTTTTATTGGGATGTGCCAAGTATATCAATAAGCACTTTACCAAGGAATTGCTTAACCGGGAGAACGCCGAACACTACAATAAATCGATGTTCCATGGCTTTGATACGGATCCTTCGATGCTCAGAATAGGGGCTATGAATATGTTGTTGCATGGGGTTGAGGAACCGGATATCAGTCGTCATGATTCCCTGTCGGATGAGAATGATATACGAGATTATTATTCTCTGATTCTTGCGAATCCGCCTTTTACCGGAAGTGTATTTGAGGAAGATATCAGCAAGGATTTGCTGGCATTAAGTAAGACGAAGAAAACAGAACTATTGTTTTTATCCCTGTTTATGAAGTCGTTAAGAGTCGGTGGCAGGTGCGCATGCATAGTACCGGATGGTGTTTTATTTGGCTCGTCCAAAGCCCATAAAGATATTCGGAAAGAATTGGTTGAACACTTCCGACTACAGGCGGTGATTTCCATGCCCTCCGGCGTGTTTAAGCCTTATGCCGGTGTCTCCACGGCTGTTTTGGTGTTCACGAAAGATCCTTCCGGCACGGATAGAGTATGGTTTTATGATATGAAGTCGGACGGATATTCTCTGGATGACAAGAGAAGCAAAATAGAAGCTGATGATATTCCGGACATTATTGAGAGATTCAACCACTTGGAGGAAGAAACCAACCGGAGAAGAAAAGAACAGAGCTTCTTCGTAGAAAAAGCGGATATCGTAGCGAATGATTATGACCTGTCCATCAATAAATACAAAGAAATCGAATATCAAAAGGTTGAGTATCCTTCAACGAGGGAAATCTATGCTGAATTAGAGAGAATCGAGACCGAAATAAGCGTTGAGATGACTGAATTAAAGAAATTATTAGGGTTATAAATTCGGATTTGTAGGGATGATAGATGAGAGTAAAACTTGGAGATATATTTGAAATTGGTTCAGGAGGAACACCTTCAAAGTCACACCCTGAGTATTATGGTGGTAATATTCCTTGGGTTAAAACTGGTGACCTGAAAAATGAATATTTATATGAAGTCGAAGATTTCATAACGGAAGAAGGACTGAATAATTCATCTGCTAAGATGTATGAAGCAGATACAGTATTAATAGCAATGTATGGGGCTACAATAGGTGCAACTT
>CAMAGI010000190.1 GCA_945833775.1 uncultured Lachnospiraceae bacterium | reverse complement strand
AACATCTGGATCACAATCACCACAAGTTCCACGGCAAAATATTGGCTTCCCACCGCGATCAGCTCCTCCGGGGTTCCCGCCAGTCGAAGAAATCCATCCACAAAAGGGAGAAGCACTGCGAGAATAACCGCCCCCAGCAAAGCAACCATCGCATACAGACTGCTGACACGCTTTTTCACCGTCTGGTAGTCACCCTCTCCGTAAGCGCGGCTGATCTGGATACCGGAGCCGATTGCGAGCCCCGAGCCGATCGCGGAAAGCATGATACTGATCTGCCCCAGATATGCCACCGAGGATACCGCGGTGCTGCTGATATGGGAGGCCATCATGGTGTCGAGCAGCTTAAACAGCATGCTCAGACTGTGATACAGCGCAAGCGGTGTTCCCACCGAGAGAATAACCTTCCACAGACTCCCGTTTAAGCTCTCCTCACGGAAACGGATATCCCGCTTGGAAAGTTCTGATTGTACTTGTGACCCTTTTCTTTCTTCTGCCATTTATGCATGATTTTGCCCCTGCCGTATAAACCGCAGGGGCATCCTTTCTCACCTTTTCTTAAAATTGAATCAAATCCTTGATCTCGATCATCTGTCCGGTTGCAATGGACTTGTTGGCTGCCACACCCGTCAGAATGGACATAGCGCCGTCCACATGGGAGGCCGCGCGTTCAAAGCGATCGTACTCCGGAACGCCGAAAATGTCGTTCAACAGAACACTGTCTCCGCCGCCGTGTCCGCCGATTCCCTCCTCCGCTTCCACGCGGTAGGGCTCTCCGAACATGGGGAAGACCATAATGGATTTGCCCTCCTGTGCACCCTCGTCCGCCTTATCACCGCCGCCGTTGATGTACGCCTTCTCGCAGACCTTGTACTCAATCCGTCCCTTGGAACCGTTAAAGGATACGATAAATCCTTCCCAGGGCATATAGGAGTTTAAGGAGTAGCTCATCTGCGCACCGCTCTTGTACTTTACGACAACGTTCATGGTGTCCTCAATGGTGATGTCATCCCCGAATACACTTCTGTCCCGGATGTATCCGCTGTCCGCCTCCGCGTCCAGATAGAGTCCTTTCAGCGTAGGATTGGACTCCAGGTCGATGGCGAAGGGATCGTTCTTGGCAGCCTCACTGCCGTGGCATCTGTAGTAAAATTCTTTGACACCTCTGCGCTCCGCATTTTCCTTTCCATAAAAATTGCGGGAACCAAAGGCAAAAACCTTCTCGGGCTGGGTTCCCAGCCAGAAATTGACCAGATCAAAATGATGGGTGGATTTGTGTACCAGAAGTCCGCCGCTGTTGGTCTTGCTCCTGTGCCATCTCCGGTAGTAATCGGCGCCATGTTTCGTGTTTAACAGCCACTCGAAGTGAACGGAAAACACCTCACCGATGGTATCATCCATGATCAGTTCACGGATCTTGGTGTTGGAGGGGGAATAACGATAGTTGAAGGTTACACGCAGATGTTTGCCGGTCTCCTTCTGGGTATCGATGATCTCCTGGGCCTTCTGTTCATCAATGGTCATGGGCTTCTCCGTGATCACATCACAGCCCAGGCGCATTGCCCGGCAGATGTATTCGTGATGGGTGCGATCCACACTGGTGACAATGACAACGTCCGGTTTGGTCTCCTCAATCATACGGTCAAACTCCGTGTAATGGTAAGTCGGCACCGGCGCATGACCAAATTCTGTCTGAATCAGATTGTTGGAAAAATCCATACGGGTCTGACTTAAGTCACAGAATCCCACCAGCTCGCTGGTATCCTTGTAGGTGGTGCAGATTGCCTCATAATACATTCTCGCACGGCTTCCGGTTCCCACCTGTGCATAACGCTTTTTCTCCATCGCTCTTCTCTCCTTTACCTTCTGTTTGCGCTTACCGCTTCCCGGGACAAATTTCTCTTCCATCGTCACAAATGCGGTACCATACCCTCTCTACAGAGAGTATGATACCGCAAAAAAATACGAAATAATATATCATAATTGTGATTTTTCAGGAAAATTACAGTTTTTTTGTCTTATACGGACATTAAATCACGATACCAGGACAGACTTCCCATATACGCGTCCGAAACCACATCCGTATCCATATTTCCCAGGATCATCTGTCTGGATACCTCCGGCCAGTTGGCACTCTCGTACTGCACCATAAAGTCCATCACCGGTGCCAGCTTTCCCTCTCCCTTCACCAGCGCATTGCTGATGTCGGAGGAAACCTTTACCATCCCCAGTGCCTCCTCCATAGGCTTCTCCAGAATCACATCCAGAACGGAGAACAAGCCCATCAAAAACAGCTCTTCCTTTCTCGCCGCCAGCCCGTAACTGGGTGCCAGATTCTCCGCAAACTTTGCGCGCAACAGGGAGAGTCTGGTGACTTCGCTGGGTTTGTCTGCATAAAGCGCATTTACCACAGCGGTGTTGATCCACTTTTTCAATTCCTTCTCTCCCAGCATGGCTGCAGCGTGACGGATTGTGGTGATTCCGGAATTCACCGACATGTTGTTAACCATCTGTAAAAGGGAAATGGTGAGCGCGGTATCCCGCCCGATGACATCCGCCGCTTTTGTCAGTTCAAACTCGGCGCTGTTAACCATATTGAGCAGCTCGATGTAATTCACTTTTAAAGGTGCCACCTCATGGTTCTCACGGGTGAGCGGTGTGCGGTAAAAAATACCCTCGTAAAACTGATAGCCGCCGGTCTTTTTCAACTCTTCAAAGATTTCAAAGGTCTCAATGCCTCCGGCACAAAGCTTCACGTTCGGGTACAGCTTCCCGAAATAAATCTTTGCCTTATCGATTGCAATCTTGCGGTTGTTCAAAAATACATAATCCACCAGCCGAAGGATCGGTCTGTAATTCTCAAAATCCGTCACCGCAAGCTTGCGGATTGCCAGCCGAAATCCCTGCTCCTTGAGTTCCTGCAGACGATTCACATACATCTCAATGGGAGGAATCGTATTATCGATCAACAGTACCACTCTCTCATGCGCTGCGTCGCACTGCTCGGATATGTCCGAAAAAACCGAAATGTTGTTAACCGGGACGAACACCTCCGCCTCTTCGGAGAGCGTCTCAAGACCGACGCTGTTTAGCACCTCCAGCCCCTCCACTCTGGCCGCACCATCGTTCAATCCGGTGCTCTGCATCAGGGGATTCAGGAGAAAATTATGCTTCTGGGAAAACAGAGAATACGCTTTCACCGTCATATTTTCATCAAAAAGAGGAACCAATGCAACCAACATAGGAATCACCCAACGGTCGTGCGCGACGCCGCCCTTTCTCTCAGATTGTAGTATTCAAAACACTCGCAATCCCGCACTTTGTGCTTATTGTCTGCTTCGCAGACGGATTGCTCGTTTTCGCGGCGAAAAGCAAATGTCGCCTTCGGCGTCGCTTGCTTTTCTGCTCGCGTATATTGTACCACATTTCTTGTTCGAATTCCACTCATTCTCAAAATCCTTTACAGATATCCACCACGTTCAGGCGGCAATAAGCACGGAATCACAAAAAAATCTTTCCCGTTTTGCAATCCCAGCTCTTCCAATCTTGGTATCGCAGTCCCTTGATCCGCCTCAGGTAAGACAAATACCACAAACTCTTCCTTTTCCTCCG
>CAMAGI010000189.1 GCA_945833775.1 uncultured Lachnospiraceae bacterium | reverse complement strand
CGCTTTGTCATTGAGGGAATCCGCACGGATACACTCTTTATTCCCGGAACCACCATCGCAGTTTCTCAGGTGTTGTCGCTCATCATGGTGGTGTTTGCGGTGTCGGCGGATGTGATTGTCCGTATAAAAATGAAGAATACAGTTGCGGATCATTAAGTTTCTTAATTTTTTCTGAATCGTGAATATGGTATGGGATAAATCCCCACAATACAAGATATTGTATGAAGACGCTCTGTCAGCGATGACAGGGCGTTTTTTTGTGCTTTTTCTGGAAATAATTTCTTAAAAAATGGCTTGATTTTGCTTGCCAAATGCCCTATTTTATATTAAAATCATGTTAAAAGTGGAGTGAAGTGGTAGAAAGTGTCACAAAGTGGTGAATTTGATCATCCCTTCGTACACTTCATAGAAATGCTACATTCGGTTTCCTTCCGCACTTCGTGGCAGACTCCGCTGGCATTCGGAAAGAGATTCCGATGCTTTGTCTGGTGGTGATTGCGATGTTCATGGGCATGTACAATCATACGGTAGATACGAAAGGCAGGTTGATTATTCCCTCAAAGTTCCGCGAGGTTCTCGGTGAAGAATTTGTGGTTTCCAAGGGAATGGACGGCTGCTTATTTGTCTATGCCGCAGATGATTGGAAAGCTTTTGAAGAAAAGCTCACATCGCTTCCAATGATTAACAAGGAAGCCAGACAGTTTACAAGATTCTTCCTGGCCGGTGCGGCTTCGGTGGAAGTGGACAAGCAGGGGAGAATTCTTCTTCCGTCACATTTGCGTGAATTTGCAGGATTGGATAAGGATGTTGTTCTTGTAGGTGTGGGCAGCCGCATTGAAATATGGAGTCAGGAGAAATGGGAGAGCATGGATGCCGATGGCAATATGGATGACATTGCAGCTTCCATGGAGAGCCTGGGATTATCCATTTAAGCGGGAGGCACAGATGGAGTTCAACCACTTTTCGGTCCTCTTGAAGGAGACTATTGAAGAACTGAAGATCAAGCCGGACGGGGTCTATCTGGACGGAACGCTGGGCGGAGGCGGACATGCCTTTGCCGTGTGCAGTCGGCTGGAGGATGGCACTCTCTACGGAATCGATCAGGATGAGGATGCCATTGCGGCGGCGGGAGAGCGATTGAAGTCCTTTTCGGACAAAGTCATCATCATCCGCAGCAACTACTGTGATGCGGTTCGCATGTTGCGGGAACGGGGCGTGAACGGAGTGGATGGAATCGTATTGGATCTGGGCGTTTCATCCTATCAGCTGGATACCGCAGACAGAGGTTTCTCCTATCGCTATGATGCGCCTCTTGATATGAGAATGGACAGGCGTCAGACGCAGACAGCCGGGGATCTGGTGAATCATTCCTCGGAGTCGGAACTGTATCGCATCATTCGCGATTATGGGGAAGACCGGTTTGCGAAAAACATCGCCAAACACATTGTTCGATCCAGACAGATCAAACCGATTGAGACAACCTTTGAATTAAATGAGATTATCAAGGCGGCAATACCGGCTAAAATGAGAAGGGACGCTCATCCCTCCAAGCAGACGTTTCAGGCACTTCGCATTGCGTGCAACAGAGAGCTGGAGGTGCTTGAAAATTCCCTGGAAGAGATGATCGATTTTTTGAATCCGGGCGGCAGGTTTTGCATCATAACCTTCCACTCCCTGGAGGACAGAATTGTAAAAAGTGCTTTTAAAAGAGCGGAGAATCCCTGTACATGCCCTCCGGACTTTCCGGTGTGTACCTGCGGTAAAAAATCGAAGGGCAGTGTGATAACGAGAAAACCGATTCTTCCCGGAGCGGAAGAACTGAACCAAAACAGTCGCTCCAAGAGTGCAAAATTAAGAGTATTTGAGAGAGGGAATCAGTGATGGCAAGGACGCAGAGTAAGGCTGTAGGACGCAGCAATCAAAGGACGGGGACAAACAGGACGACAAGATCCCGCAGTGCCTATCAATATGACAGCACCGCCAGAAGACTCGATGTTCAAAGAGAGCTGGAGGAAGCACCCAGACGTCGGATTAGCAACGAGACACGTAAGAATCGGGATAAGGCTCATCACATGAGCCTCGGCTATGTTGTTTTTCTTGCGGCGGCTCTGTGTGCCTGCGCGTTTATTCTGATCAACTACATACAGATGCAGGCAGAGCTTACCGGCAAGATCACCAATGTTGCGACACTGGAGAGCGAACTGAATAATCTGCGCACTGCCAATGATGAGGAGTACAGCCGCATTACCAGCAATGTAAACCTCGAGGAAATTCGTCGTATTGCCATCAGTGAACTGGGCATGGTCTATGCAACGGAGGGCCAGATCATCACCTATTCCGGCGACTCTACCGACTATATGCGTCGTGTATCAAGCTCCAACTGATCGGGAGGCAAACGTGGCTGAACAGAAACAACGTAAGAAATTTAATATTAAGATGCAGAAGAAGCTGGTAGTACTGTTCGTGTTGGTACTACTGGCTTTTGCAGGATTATGTGTGAAATTGGTCTACATCGTGCGGGAAGACGGAACCTCCTATCAAAAACAGGTGTTCTCGCAGCAGCGCTATGACTCCACGACCATTCCCTTCCGACGGGGGGACATTGTGGATGCCAACGGTACAAAGCTGGCAGTCAGTGAGAAAGTGTACAATCTTGTCATCGACTCCTATGTGATGCTGTATGATGAGGCATATCTGGAACCTACTCTGGAGGCACTTGGCGCGAACTTTCCGCAGCTGGATATGAAAGAGGTACGCAACTATGTGACAACCCATCCGGACTCCTCCTGGTATGTTCCGCTCAGACGTCTGAGCTACGAAGAGATCAGCGGATTTCAATCCGCGCAGCTCAAGGACAGGAATATCCGGGGTGTCTGGTTTGAGGAGGAATACAAACGGATTTATCCCAACGGATCGCTGGCTGCGGATGTTGTGGGATTTACCGGAACGGACAATACGGGTATGTTCGGACTCGAGGAATTCTACAATGAGAAGCTGAACGGAACGCCCGGACGCGAGTATGGGTATCTGAACGATGATATTACGTTGGAGCGCACGATCAAATCGGCAGTGGACGGCTATACCGTTCACAGCACGATTGATGCCAACCTGCAGAGCATTGTGGAGAAAAAGCTCCTTGCATTCAACGAGGAACATAAGGATAAGGCACATCCCGGAAACGGTGCAGAGAATCTTGGCTGTATCATTATGGAAGTGAATACGGGAGAAATACTGGCGATGGCCAACTATCCCACTTTCGATTTAAACGACCCCAGAAATACGGATGCTCTCCTGGGCAATGTTATGGTGGAGACCTACACCAATTCCAACGGTTATCAGGTTCTTCGGACAACCGATACCTATATCTCCCGGGAGACTCTCGACTCCATGGCCGAGTCCCAGGTTTATCTGAACCTGAACAATCTGTGGAAGAACTATTGCATCAGCAGCACCTATGAACCGGGTTCCACCATGAAGCCCTTCACCGTTGCGGCTGCCTTGGAGAGCGGCAAAATATCACCCGCAGATACCTACGAATGCTACGGCAGCTATGAGGTTGGCGGACACACAATCGGGTGTCATACCATCAAGAGCGGCGGATGCGGAACAGTGAGCGTCCAGAATTCC
>CAMAGI010000188.1 GCA_945833775.1 uncultured Lachnospiraceae bacterium | reverse complement strand
AAAAGGCTTTTCGGCGGGGGTCGGATGTGATAGAATAAGAGCAAAGAGGGATTTCGATGATCTGCAATGAATTAGCGATTCCCGGGCTTGACGCAAAAGAAAGCTATGGAAGAATCAGAGAGCAGATTCTGCGTCTGAATCCGATGGCTGAGGAAAAAGCCATTCGGAAATTCATTGAAGGAAGGTAGGCGGAAGCAACATGAAGCTCACCAAAGACCAAGTGCAGAAAGACCTGGACGCGCTGCCGGAGCATTATAAAACCGGGGATGTGGACCGGCTGATCCGGAAGTATGTCAAGCAGAAAGCGGATGTGTCTGCACTGCGCCCTTACATACTCTCGGAACAGCAATTCCACAGGATTTATTTCTATGTGACCATGGATCAGATCAAGGGGGCGGACGAGCGCATGGCGTTCATTCATGAGAATCTGCTCTTTTCCGACTGGTGGCATACCGACCAGCTCATCTCTTATGTGGCGGATCTGGATTTTGATGCCGCGCTTCGGTATGTAAAGAACTACATCTATTCGGAAGATCCCTTCATCCGCCGCTGGGGGTATGTGCTGTTTATCTCCCGCCTGTGCAAGGGGCACGGTGCGCAGCTTTTGCCGCTGATGCACGATGATGAAGCCTACTATGTCCAGATGGCGCAGGCTTGGCTTATAGCAGAACTGGCCATCCATGAGCCGGAAGCGGTGTATGAATGGTTTCCCAAAAACGATCTGAAATACAATATCAATGGCAAGGCCATCCAGAAAATCTGTGATTCTTTCCGGATTGCGGAGGATTGGAAGCGCAAGTTTAAGGAACTCCGCCCGGAACTGCGGAAACGGAAATAACGTTTGGGTGCAAAATTATGAATACAGATATTCTATTCTTCCCTGGCGAAAAGAAGTACTGCCCAAAATCCGAGCGGTACAAACGGGAGGTATTCAAATGGGTTACAAAATCCGGCTGGGTTCGATACGAGCCCAGCCAGCCAAATATTATTCTGATAGTTCTCTCATAAGGTATAAAACTGCCGGGTTAACGGAAAAAGGACGCAATTAACGATACGCATTGTATCAACAGTTGCGTCCTTTTATTGCTACAATCGGAGTGTTCAAGGAAAACCATCCACTTGGGTTTGGGGCTGCAAGGAAAGAGCCGTTTTAGCCGTCCCTGTATTTATCCATCTCTGCTGCGACACGATGCAGCTCCCATTCAAGTGCTCTGGCAGCGGAGCCAGAAGGACATTGGGCGGGCATCAGCAGACAGACGTTCCTTGGAGGTATTCTTTCTGTAAGGTTCAATTTCCATACGCTATGTCCCAATACTTCCTCCTGAAGGAATGCTTCTGAGACAAATCCGATTCCCAGATTTGCTTTCACCATCGGGAGAATCTGATCGGCAGTAGCAGCTTCAATGTCTGGCTGAAATACAAGCCCGTGTTCTTCAAAGAGCTGCGAATAAAAGCGGAATGTTCCACTCTGTTCGCTCAGGGAGATCATCGGATATTGGGTGAGCTGCGCCATTGTGATGGCTTTCCCCGCCAAATCTGCGAATCCGCTGCCGCAAACGGCCGCTTCCTGAACGGAGCAGATGACCGTTTTACGGATTTGCCCGGGGGTATGGAAGGGAGTTGTTACCACGGCTAAGTCGGCCAGCCTGCTCTGCAGATTCGCTATGGCGGTTGGGGTAGAGCCGTTCATCAGTTTGATGTGCACACCCGGATAAAGAGCGCGATATTCTTTCAAAACAGGCAGCAAAATGGTGCGAAGAGCAACTTCCGTTGCGGCAATTCTCAGAATTCCACCTTCCAGCCCCTTTCCAAAACGGATTTCCTCTTCGCCTGCCTGTAATTGGTCAAACGCAATGGAAACATGGCGGTACAAGGCTTCTCCCTCCGGTGTCAGCTGTACCTGACGGTTGGAGCGGGTGAAAAGTGTGCAGCCCAGTTCCTATTCCAGGTTCTTGATGGACCTTGTAATATTTGGCTGGCTGTTCATCAGGGCGCTGGCTGCCTGTGTAAAACTCTGGAGCTTGGCGACGTAATAGAAAACCCGGTAATGTTCATAACTGATATTCATGGGGCACTCCATATCAATATGATATAAAATGATGTAATAATGGTATTTTACATATCCACCAGTTTGGATTATAATACACCCTCGGTGACAAGTCAATGAAAACCAGAGAAAGGAAGCCTTTGGTATGAGAGAGCATATGCGCCGTGGAGGAACAGCCCAACCTTTCCAAATCTAAAAACCGATATCTGGAGGGACTCCGGGAATGGGACGATGATCCCGGTATTCTCACGGAAGTGGTGATGGAAGCCCAGAGCCGCTTTGACGCCCAGATTCAGCTGCAAAACCTATCGGAGCACCGGCACAATTTCCTGTCGGCAGGCGTTATGGAGGACTGATTATGAAGATGGATTACATGCCCGTGGGAGACTACTGCATCCCCAATCTGGAACTGCCCCAGGAATCCCGCCCCATCGGCAAATGGGGCAGAATGCACCGCCGCTACCTGGAAACGTACCACCCCATTCGGTTCAATCAGCTCGTCCTCTCCGGCACCCTCTGGACATATCTTGCCGACCTGAACGAACAGGCACAGGCGCGTATAGAAACGCTGATCGAAAAAATGAAAACCGCAGAGGGCGTTACCGAGAGCCTGAAGGCTGTCGATCCGATGGCGTGGGTGCAGAGGATGAACAGCATGCGAGCCAGAGCAGAGGAGATCGTCCGGGATGAGTTGATCTTTGTATGAATATCAATGAATTTGCTCGTACCCTTAAATCCTATGTGGAGTCCCAACCCTCAAAGAGTGAGAACGGTGATGCAGAATCATTATTGGAATTGTTGTTTGATGCATATGTGGATTTCAACGGCTTCGATCGTGATACCATCCGAAAGGACTTCCATGACCTTTACGCAGCAATGAACGGAAAAACCACCCAAGAAATAGTGAGGTCATCTATCCGGTATGCACCCTCTGCTTGATCATGAAAAGGCAGGGTTTCAAGAAGGTGTCAAAGTCGGCATCCGACTGGCCAGGGAAGCAGATATTGCATAGCAAAGAACCACGGCAGGCCAACCGGTCTGCCGTGGTTTGTAAGTTAATATGCAGAAGTGTATCAGATCAATAGAATTGTTTACTGAGTAACTCTTCAAGCTTTTGCTGATGTACTACAGAGATTCCCGTGTTTTTTATAGTTGTAGCAGCCTTAAAGAAGCTAATTATTCCATGTGATGCCTTTTTGCGTTTATCGCGTATGTAATCATCAGAATTATACGGTGAATTTAGCGCAAGTTCAATGGCATTTATTGCGGATTCAAGATCATCCACATTAGAGTACCCTTGCATGTTACACATTTCACTAACAATAGTTGCAATACAGGAAGATAAACAGATACGCCCCAAGACATACCATTTCCAATACGCACATGGTCTTCCTTGATTTCGCAAACTACTCCATCTAATTTCAGAGTAGCATTACAGTATAGACTTTTGGCTTTTGCAAGGTTATCAAAAGAGTCGTTGTTAATCGTAGTGTAGTCAACTGCCAGGGCTTCGGCAATTGCGAATTGTAATGTCCGCAACTCCCTTTGCTGCCTGAGATATTACGAACATCTCAAATACTTCTAAAAAGTTCTTACTTTCTAGA
>CAMAGI010000187.1 GCA_945833775.1 uncultured Lachnospiraceae bacterium | reverse complement strand
CTCCCATCAAAAAATAGTGATGCCAGGAGGTCTCCAGATTGGCAATCGGCTGAAAATCGGTTTCCCGATAGATCCGATCGTAAAAGCTTGAGATGCCCACCGTACACAGGACAATTACAAGCGCCTCCAATAACAGCACCTTCATACGTTCCCGCATATGATACAGACTGATGATGGTTTCAATCAAAAACATGGCGATCGGAACCAAATATACACTGGCCTTGATCATTCCGCCGATCATGCCGAAGCCGTATGCAAGAATGAGGGAAACGGTGCTCTGAAAGCGGCTCTTTGACGCTTTCGAATAGATATACATACATATCGCAAGGCAGGGAAATGGAAATGCATACATATCCGTGTACGGGATAATTTTCCAGGGTGAGACACAGATTCCGGCGCAGTATAAGAGAAAGGCTAAAAGCACATCAATCCACCTTCTCTTAAGCTTCTTAACACTCATACAAAGCGCAAAGCCTGTGACCGATATTGCCACACAATTGACCTGGATCCAGATAAACTCCGACGGATATGGATACCAATTCAAGCCCTCCGCCAGGCGGTACAACCAGGCCATGATGTAGGTGATCGGAAGATTGGTCGGATAGAGAGAATAATACTCCAGTTCTCCCATTACACCCTTTCCCTGGGCAAAGTTCAGTGCGGTTTTTTCCACCGCAAACGCATCCCAGCCGGAAAAAAAGGCGATTTCCCGGCACAGTTTACTATTTATAAAATAGACTCCTGTGAACAGGAACACCAATCCAAGTGTCAGAAGCCTGTCCGTCTGTTTCAAAAGTTCCCGGGATCTTCCGACCCGGATCATTCCAATCCAGCATGCGGCGGCTGCAACGCAGATTCCGGCAAGAACCGGATTGCTTACCACACGAAATACGATATAAAAATCATAGTATCCCATCCGGTCACCGATAAAGATGACGCAAAATACTACCACACAGACAAATCCAAACAGCAAAGCTGCGATCGCCTGCAGACAAAACGTATCTACCCGGAATTTTGTCCGGCTACCCTCCCGTTTTCTATTCTTCACAGCGCTTCTTAAGTTCCTCCCAACGTCTGTCAACTTCCTCCTGGAATGCCTCAATCAAATATTCATTCTCCGGCTTAAAGAGATGTTTGAAACGCCCCTGTTTGCACAGAAAATCCTCGAGCGGAAGTTTTTTCCTGGGTTCGTAGCTGAGCCTCCACTTTCCGTCGATTACTTCAAACAAAGGCCAATAGCAGGTTTCCACACCCAGTTTGCAGATCTCAATGATATCCGGGGCATCATACCGCCATCCTCTGGGACAGGGCGCCATAATATTCAGGAAGGCTGCTCCGGGTGTATAAATTGCTCGCTCTGCCTTTACATAGAGATCCTTCATGTTGCCGATGAAGGTGGTCTGCGCCACATAAGGAATATTGTGAGCCGCAATGACAGCCGCAAGGTCTTTGCGGGTCTGCGGTTTACCGACAGACTCCCTTCCCGCCGGAGTAGTCGTCGTATCAGCGTACATGGGAGTAGCGGACGAGCGCTGAATACCGGTATTCATATACGCCCCGTTGTCATAGCAGACATAGACCATATCATGCCCTCTCTCCATCGCGCCGGAAAGAGACTGAAGGCCGATATCATAGGTTCCTCCATCGCCTCCAAAGGTAATGAATTTATATTCTTCCTGAATCTTACCCTTTTTCTTAAGGGCTTTGTAAGCGGTCTGAACACCGGACATGGTCGCGCCGGCGTTTTCAAATGCATTGTGGATATAGCTGTCCTCATATGCGGTATAGGGATACATGAAAGTAGATACTTCCAGACATCCGGTAGCATTACCGACAACCGCCCGATCTCCGGGATGAATTGCCTTCAAAACATTTCTCACCGCGATTGTTCCACCGCAGCCGGCACACATTCTGTGTCCGGGCGCCAGTCTGTCGGGACGTTCCTGTATTTCTCTGAAATTAAAAGTTGTAGTCTGTTCCATTTTCCGTCTCCATTCGCATTACTAGCGGGATCTGAGTCCCAGATAAGGATACTCACCAAACAGATTCTCTCCGTCAGCCAGCGCCTTCAGTTTCCGGAATACCTCTTCCGCATCCGAAACCTTAACATCTCTTCCGGACAACCCATAAATCAGATTAACGGTCTGGGCGGTTAACTTTGCACGATACATCGCCGCAGTAAGTTCCGCTCCCAGAGGACCTCCGTTCCCGTTATAGCCCTCGCAACGGTCCATGATTGCCACTGCCTTACAGCCGCGCAATGCCTCCGCCATCTCCTCACCGGGGAAGGGACGGAATACACGGACCTTCAAAAGACCGGCTTTGATCCCCTGTTTGCGCAGCAGATCAATGGCATCCTTGATGGTTCCGCAAGCAGATCCGATAGCAACTACGGCATATTCCGCATCTTCCAGATGATAGCTTTCAAAGAAACCGTATTTCCTTCCGGAAATCTTCTCATATTCCGCAGCGACTTCCAGAATTACACGCTTCGCATTGATCATTGCCTGTGCCTGTGCCCGCTTTGCCTCCATACAGTAGGGGGAAACCGCATAAGGTCCCACAGCCATTCGCTCGTTTTCTTTCAAAAGAAAATGCTCCGGCTCATATGTCCCGACAAAAGCCTTTGCGGCTTCGTCTTCGACAAGAGTAATATTTTCTACCGCATGACTGGTAATAAACCCGTCCTGGCAGATCATAATCGGAAGCTTTACATCCGGATGTTCACTGATGCGATATGCCTGCAGCGTATTATCATAAACTTCCTGATTGTTCTCCGCGTAGATCTGAATCCAGCCGGAGTCTCTCGCACCCATACTGTCCGAATGCTCGGCGTTGATGTTGATCGGCCCGGACAACGCGCGGTTTACCACTTCCATCAGGATCGGCAGCCGATTGGATGCCGCAACATACAAAACCTCCCACATCAGCGCCAGACCACAGGAGGAGGTCGCCGTGAGCGTTCTTGCTCCGGCCGAGGAAGCACCGATTGCGGCGCTCATGGAACTATGTTCGCTCTCCACCGGAATAAACTCCGTATCAATTTCTCCGTTTGCAACCATGGACGCTACAAATTGAGGGATTTCGGTAGACGGTGTGATCGGGAACGCCGGCATCACATCCGGATTGATCTGCTTCAGGGCATGGGCAACCGCCTCATTCCCGGACATTCTTTCACTGATTCCCATTACACTTCCTCCTTACCCTTCATTTCAATTGCCCGGAAGGGACAGGCCTTTACACAGATACCGCAGCCTTTGCAATGCTCCAGATCAAATTCTCCACGCTTTCCCTGCTTCACACAGATGCAGGAATCCGGGCAGTACGGAACACAGAGCAGGCATTGTCTGCACTTTTCTTCTATCCAAACCGGAGTATCCGTTCTCCACTCTCCCGTACGGAAAAGCTTTGATGTGGCAGCTTCGTGTATCTGAAGTCCTTCCGTCAGATCCTGCCATACTGTTTGTTCATTGATATTTTTTGCATCAAGTGCCATCAGTGCACCTCCTCGTAGGCCATTCTGAGAGCCTTCATATTGCCTTCCAACACTTCCGGTTTTTTTGCAAATTTATGGCTCAGAGAGCGTTCCATCTCCTGAAAAAAGGCCTCTTCCTCTATCAGTCCGGATATTTTAACGATTGCCGCCAGCATCGG
>CAMAGI010000186.1 GCA_945833775.1 uncultured Lachnospiraceae bacterium | reverse complement strand
ATTACCAGTGCGCTCTCCGGCAGCTGTTCCTCCGCCAATCTTGCCAAGCAGATGTATGAAGCACAGTATCCCGAGCGGGTGGTCTATGTAATCGACTCCCTCTCCACCGGTCCCGAGATGATTCTTCTGCTGGAAAAGCTGCGCGACCTGATCGCATCCGGGGCGGACCACATACAGATTCATCAACGGATCTGCGAATACCAGAAGAGGACACACCTTCTCTTCTGTCTGGCATCCGTTGATAATCTTGCCAGAAACGGGCGTGTCAATCCTTTGATTGCAAAGGGAATGGATCTGCTGGGAATCAAGATCCTGGGGAAAGCCAGTTCGGAGGGAACCCTGCAGATTATGAGCAAATGTCGCGGCAACAAGCGCGCCTTTCAGTATCTTGCGGAGCAGATTCGCAAGAACGGATACAGCGGTGGCAAGATCATCATCGCACACAACAACAACGAAGCTGCCGCCGAGGAGCTCCACCGTATTCTCACGGAAGCATTCGGTGAATTTCAGGGGGACGTACACCTCACAAGAGCCCTTTGCAGCTACTACGCAGAGCCCGAATCCCTGCTGGTGGGATTTGAGTCATAGGCTGCCTTCGCGCTGCGGAATGCGGACGGTGTCATGCCGACTCGTTTCAAAAAGACCCGATTGAAATAACTGAGATTGTTAAACCCGGTCAGGGCGGCGATCTCGGTTATTTTTTTATCCGTTTCCGAGAGCAGGCGGCACGCCTGCGCCACCCGCACCTTGTTCAGATACGAAAACGGCGACATCCCCATCACATCCGTAAAGAGATGTCCGAAATACCCCTCGCTGAACCCACAGATCGCCGCCAGTCTTGCAAGCGTAACCGTTTCCCCGTAATGCTCACGGATAAAGTCAAGAGCCTTCTCCAGCTCTCCTTGCTCCTCCGCCCGCATCCCGTCTGTCACACGCCGAAAACAGAGATTGAAAAGCTCCTGCCAGACGATAAAAATCGTTCCGGTCACTGCAAGCTCACAGGCATGTATGTCCCGCATTTCCCCGCACGGCAGAAGACTCAGAGCGTCCAGCAGGCGTCTGTTTCTCTCCTGCGAACGATAAATCGGATACACACAATCTGCCATGGCAGAGCGGATCGCCGCGGTATAAACCGTTGCCTGAAAATAGTCTGCAATGATGTCCACGGAAAAGACGATGGCCAGAAAGCTACAGGCCCCGCCGGCTTCCTTATATGCGCCGTGTAAGAACATGGGGGGAATGAAAATGGCATCCGACGCCTGCAGACGGTATGTGACCTGCTCTACCGTAAAGTCCACCGTTCCGCTTTTGAGTAAGAAGATCTCCGCCTCCGTATGGCAATGAAGGTACAGGGCATTCGTCTCATCCGCAGGAATATCAATGTGATAAATTCCAAAGGGGCGCTGCCCGGTGTGATGATCTACCGTCTCGATGCTGCGGTGTTCGTCTGATCGTCCAAGGTTCACTTTCGGTTCCTCCCGTCGTTTTCTTCCGGTGCCTTTTTCCGGTGCTTTCTTCCGGTGCTTTCTTCTCACGCTCTGCACGGTTATGGTATTACAGCAAAATAGTACCACTATTTATCCAAATAATGCAAGTTTTTTCGCTCTGCATAGCAATATAATATGGTATAAGCAATCACAAGGAGGTATTCTATGGGCATTATCACATGGGATGGAAATCGCATCACCTACCAGCGCCGAAACGAATTGACCGTTATTGAACCCTACGGTACCGATTGTTTCCGTGTGCGCTTCACGAAAAACGGACGGCTTTCGGAGGAAAAATGGACCCTTTTGGACGCGGACGAAGAGGCTGTCTGCACCTGTGAGCAGTCCGGCAACACAGCAACCCTTACGAACGGGCGAATCAGCGTCCTGGTGGATGCCGGCACCCCCTGGTACGGCGGACTCTTCACATTCTATCGTGACGGGGAAGTGATTCTTAGGAATCGCTTCGAGGGCGACTACGATACTCGCACCTTACATACCGGCGGCGATAATTACCAGATCAAGGTCATCTTTGATGCCAACCCCGGAGAACATTTCTACGGTCTTGGTCAGGAACGGGAGGACATCTTTGACCGCAAGGGCAGCACTTGCAATCTGATGCACTACAACACCAAATCCGCAATTCCGGTAGTCTACTCCTCACTGGGCTACGGATTTTTCTGGAACAATCCTGCTCCAGGACGTGTGGAGACAACACGCAACCATACCATGTGGGTGGCGGACAGTGCGTATCAGGCGGACTACCTGATCTACGTGGGCGATACACCTGCCGACGTCCTCAAAAAATACTGCCGTCTCACCGGATTTGCACCGAAGTTTCCCCGTTGGGCCGCCGGCTTCTGGCAGAGCAAGCTGCGCTATGAAAGCCAGGAGGAAGTACTGGAGACTGCCCGGGAGTATAAGCGCCGCGGAATACCGATTGCCGCTATCGTTATCGACTTTTTCCACTGGACCGAGCAGGGCGATTGGAAATTCGATCCCGCTTACTGGCCGGATCCGGCAAAGATGTGTAAGGAGCTTCAGGAAATGGGAATCCAGCCCGTCGTCTCGGTCTGGCCCACCATCAACGAAAACAGCGAGAACTATTCCTACATGGCTGACCGCAACTACCTTGTCCGCACCGAGAACGGTCTTCACAACACCTTTGATTTCTGCGGTCACAACACCTTTGTGGATGCCACCCATCCCGAAGCAAGAGCCTATATGTGGAGCAAGGTGAAAGCAAACTATTTTGATCTGGGCTTTCACAACTTCTGGCTGGATGAGGCAGAGCCGGAGATTCATCCCCAGATGTACTCCAATTTTAAGTTTTACCTGGGCAACGGAGCTCAGACTGCTATGATCTACCCCTATTGCTATAACCAGATTTTCTATGAAGGGTTGAAATCGGAGGGGGAGGAGGAGATCATCCTTTTGACCCGGGCCGGCTATCCCGGTGTCCAGAAATTCGGTGCGCTTGTCTGGAACGGCGATATCGAGTCCACCTTTGAAAATCTCTCCGCCAGTGTTAAGAGCGGACTGTCCATGGCCATGAGCGGTATCCCCTGGTGGAACAGTGACATCGGCGGCTTTATGAACGGAGATACGGAGAGCGATTATTTCCGGGAACTCATCGTCCGCTGGATGCAGTTTGGTGTGTTCTGTCCCGTCATGCGAATCCACGGAGACCGAAAGCATGAGAGCACCTATGTGGAGCGACACCCCGGAGTCAAATGTCCCAGCGGCGGCAATAACGAGATCTGGTGCTTCGGTGAACGCAACTATGAGATCCTGAAGGGTCTGATTGAACTGCGGGAACGGCTGCGTCCCTACATTCTGCGACACATGGATATCGCATCCGAGGAGGGCAAGCCCATTATGCGTCCCATGTTCTTTGATTATTACAACGATCCGGTCTGCTACACGCTGGAGGATCAATATATGTTCGGTGAAGACATTCTCTTCGCGCCCATTACTCGTCAGGGTGAGACATTGCGCAAAGTCTATCTCCCTTCAGGTAACTGGATCGATGTCAACACAAAGGAGCTTTTGCCCGGTGGCAGATGGATTGAGGCCATCGCTCCCATCGAGCAGTTTATCGCCTATGTCCGGGAAGGCGCAGAAGTCATAAACGTCTTCTGATAAGTACATCTGTCTTCTAATAAGTACATCTAAGTATATCCTCATAAAAAGAGCCCGCCCCCAACACACAGGGGCAGGCTCTTTCTTATCGT
>CAMAGI010000185.1 GCA_945833775.1 uncultured Lachnospiraceae bacterium | reverse complement strand
GAGGGGGAACAGTACTGCTATATCTTTGATGTGGGCAACTGTAGGGAATCTCTGCAAGTTATTCGGGAAGTACAGAAAGAAAAGATCATCATCCTTTCCCACCACCATAAAGATCACACGGGCAATATCGATCAGTTGGACTATAAAAAGCTGTATGTCGGTGATGTGACCGCGGAGACGATTGGTACAGGCATAGTTGTTCGGGAACCTGTTTTCATTCGGGACGGCATTGATTTTGAAATCATCCCCTGTGTATCGCCCCATACCGGTGGCAGTTTGATCGTAAATGTCAATTACGAGTATACGCTGATCGCAGACCTGTTTTTCTCAAGACCACCGATTGATACGAAAGCTGCGCGGAACATGATTCAAACACTGGAAACGGTGGATACTGGGTTCTTTGTTGTAAGCCACAGTGGTGAAGGAAGCATATACGAAAAGCAGAACTTGATTAGTCAGTTGTATGACTACTTCCAAGTGTAAAACGGAGAGAGCCTTTTTAGAACGACAACCCCGCCAGTGTTCGTAATTGAACGTTGGCGGGGTTGCATCGTATCCATTATGCCTGGGATTCGGGAGAAACAGAGGGCAGATTCCCCAGATTGTCATTTTCGAGCGGGCGCGTGTCCCGCTCCTTTTCCTGCCTGTTTCAATAGGATGTAGCCCTGTGACAATCAAAATTCCCGCTGTTTCACTTCACAGCCTGCCCTCTCAGATTGTTCAGGGCTTCGGGATTGTTTGCGGTAATCATTCCAAGCGTCTGGCAGTTTTCCATATCCGGGCAGTGGCCGCATGTCGTCACACCTTTTTTCAACGCGCACCGTCGAATCCCGCAAAGGCTTTCGCAGAATACGGTTTTCACCCCGTCGGCGCGGCAGCCTTGACAGTTGATTTGCTCCGGCAGAATGGGCGTTTGATTGAGCGCAGACCATAGTTTTGCCGTCTTTTCACGCAATGCCCGATCGTCATTGATTGTCGCAAGATACGCGTCGCATTTTTCACAATCCAGACCGCAGCATGCGATCATCTTTCTCATGGTTATGTACCTCCCAAAGTGTTAGGGAGCCTCTGATTAAATCGGCAAGAGCTGGCGGCAAAAGATTCGCCGTCCAGCCGCAGGCGATTTATGCAGAGGTTCCTTAGTTATCTTTAACTGATTCAGTAATGATGTACACGAAACGGACTTCAGTTTACATTCTATACTCTACAGGAGTATTCCAGCTGCATATAGGCGTTTTTTACATCAGTATGTGTTCATTTTACAGATACTTCGCTTGTTTCTTCACGCGTATGTACATAACAGCCGCCAATGCCCAGGCGCAGAGGATGGTCAGCACGCCCGTTTCGCTGACAAAGTACATTTTGTTGGCGCCTGCGGTGATAACCTGAAACACCATCTGGTCGTAATTGTTGTGCGCCGCATGAAGGAACGCCGCGGGCCACAAGCTTCCGCTTTCCAGCGTCAGCAGTCCTGCCATCACGCCCACGGGGAAGATGCACAGTACAAAGGCGGGCAGCTGATACCACAGCGGGGTACCTGGCATATAATCGCCGCCGATCAGCAGGGGCAGATGCCAGCAGCACCAGAACAAGCTGGAAATCAGCAGGGTTTTGTTCAGCCCCAACCGCTCATAAAGGGCCGGAACCATGAAGCCCCGCCAGCCGATTTCCTCCCCCAGCGCCGATAAAAGGGAAGTAAAGATGCCGACGACCATAACAGGCACAATATCCCCGAGAATGACCCCCAGGCTGACGCCGTGATAAGCGAAATTCGTCGGGTAAAGCCCCCAGTATATCATGTAGGGAATCAGCAGATAGACAAGGGGCAGCACACAGCCCAGCAGCACATAGCGCAGAGCGCATTTCCGAAAACCGCCTTTTGCAAACAGCTTTTTCAGAGAGAATGGTTCCCGGTTTTCCCGGAAGGAAATACAGTTCGCCACGGCAGCCGCAAGGGCGGGTATCCACATCAAAACGAGATAAAGCCAATCCGGGCCTCCCCGGCAGATCATGGTCTCAGCCACCGCCGAAAGCAGTATCACAATTGCAAAAAAAGTGATGAGGGCTTTGTTTCCAACGCTTCTGTTATGTATTGTCTGTTCCATTTTCATCATCCTCCTGATCTCCGTAAACCCAATAAATTGTCATGTTCTGATAGTCCATTTCCAGCTCTGCCCCGCCGTTTTGCGCTGTGATGCGGAAGTCCCAGGGCTGCGTGGTCTGCTCCAAATCGGAAGTCAGCTGGGCATGGATTACGGTGCCCTCTGCGGTATAGGTTCCGTGCCAGCCCTCCGCGCCGATGTACCAGCTCATCTGGCCGTCACTCCGGATCTCCATACCGGCGCCCCACTCCCCGTAGCCGGGGAACAGGTCCGAAAACGCGGTAAGGTCATTCTTTTCGCTGTCCAGATGCCATGGGCCGGCCAATTCGATGCTTTGCCGGACGGTTTCTTCACTGGTCTGCGCAATCGTTCTTTCCTGCGTGCCAGGCAGGTGCTCCGGTTCTTTCCCGCACGCCGCCAGAGACAGGCACAGGATTCCTGTCAGAAGCAGTGCTATCGTTCTTTTCATATAAATTCCTTCCTTTTGCAAAAAACTTCCTGTCGTTCGGTAGGGTTCGGTTTCTGAATGAAGCGGCCATGCCCGGGCGGACACAGCCGCAGCGCATTCCAAGCGAAAAGCAACCAGTTCCCTGCAGCAGGAATTTGACTTTTTATTTTCTTCCAACAATCACTGCATGATTACTGGCACCCAACAGCGATTTTTCTCTGCATACGCTGTAATGATAGTCGCACCAGATTTTGAACTGCTCGTCATTCCATCCGTCTATCTTATGGGCGAAGTGCGCCGCTGCACCATCTTGGGCAAAGTGTTCCAGCACTTCCATTCCATGCATACGATACAGGGCTTCCATTTCTTCTGCCGTCGAATAATAGGTGTCTGTCCAGAAGCATTTTTCGTCATCATGATGAAGGACACCTGTTTCGGTTATCTGCTGTGCGAGTTTTGCATCTACGAAATAATCGTTTTGCATAGCGACATACTGAAAAACAAAATACCTCGGAATGTAAGATGTAATCAGCAGGCCGCCCTTTTTCAATACTCTCAAGGATTCCCCAAAACATTTTTCTCTGTCATCTTGATTGATTAAGTGATAGAACGGCCCCATGTTCAGCACTATGTCAAAGCTTTCATCTTCAAAAACACTCATATTTGTTGCATCCATAACCCTTGCTTCCATTTCGTAGGGTTTGGTACTTACAATGTTTTTGATAATTTCTATGTGTCGGGGTGTAATGTCGGTGGCGGTTACTTCATGACCCTTATCCGCAAAATGAAAAGCATATATTCCGGTTCCCGCAGCGCAGTCCAGTATCTTTTTCTTATCGGTTATCAATTCGTCCAAAACCCTGACGGTGGTTAAGAATTCGATTCTGCGGGCGTTGTTTGTAGATAATCTTTCTTCCTCTTTGTAGTTTTCGTAGCTTTCAACAACATAATTCCTCATAAAAGCCCTCGTCAAATTCTACTTCTGGTTGAGCCGGAAAAACTGCCGGATATGTTTATCTACCAGATTCATGACCTCTGTCTCCCGTTCCGGTTCCCGGTCGCAGAGGTTAATCCACACGGAGATGGGCAGGCACAGCTGGGCTGCCATGATTTCGGGGTCATCCTCAGCCAGAACCCCTTTCCGAATCAGGCACTTTATCAGCCCGGTGAAATACTGCAGCACATCGGAATAATTCTGTTTCGTTTGCAGCTTCGCCAG
>CAMAGI010000184.1 GCA_945833775.1 uncultured Lachnospiraceae bacterium | reverse complement strand
TTTTCAAGTTTGTTACATCAATGTAATAAACTTTGCAAGGCGGCACATTCGACTGTTTCTCGATCTTTCGGTATATTAACAGTACCGAAGTAAAGGAGGCATGACTGTGGAAATTCAATACATTCGAGTGGGCGATTACTTCATTCCTGACCTGGAACTGCCACAAGAATCCCGCCCCATTGGCAGGTGGGGCCGGATGCGCCGGGAGTACCTGAGAGAGCATAAGCCGATTCAGTACAACTGTCTGCTCCTGTCCGGCGAACTGTGGACCTATCTGGCCGACCTGAACGAGCAGGCTCAGGAACAGTTGGAACGGATCATTCAGCAGATGAAGACAGCGGAGGGCGTTACAGAAGCATTGAAAGCGGCTGATCCTACGGCGTGGGTTCAGAGAATGAATAGTATCCGAAACCGGGCAGAGGAAATTATCCGGGAGGAGCTGATCTACAATGGATAACATTGCCCAGCGGCTGAAAGCCTATATCGAAGCACATCCTTTCGATCCCGGTGACAGCGACTGCGAAACTGTCTTGGATCAACTGTTCCAAGCCTATCAGGAGTCCCATGAATCCGACCCGCCGGAAATCCGTGATGGCTTCAAAAATTTGGCAGAACTATTGAAAAATCTGCCTGTGAGAGATAATGATGCCGTGTTTAATCTCTACTGCGGTCTCTGTACCGCCTATGAGCATAAAGCATTCCTTGACGGTCTCCAATACGGTGCACACGTTATAAGTGAATTATTTACCAAATGATAGGACCCGCTGTGAAGAAAACAAGCTTCACAGCGGGTCGATATTATGCAATTACATTAACAGCGTTATCCTTGACCGCATTGATCGCCGCGATCAGATGAGCCTGCTTTTGCGCATTGAACAAACGCAGGAAACTGATGGGCTTATCGAAGGGCGGCTTGCGCAGATCGGTCACATTTTCCATATAGCCATTCTGCTCTACGAAGGCGATGACCTTGTGGACAAAGGCAATCTGCTTCTGATTCAGTGAGGAATCGTTGATGAAGCCCGAGAACGCCTGCATAGCTGCGTCATGATCCAGCTTGGCAATCTTTCGTACCAGCAGGCCAAAAGGTGTATCGCCAAACTCCCGTGCATAGTCCTCGCGGCTTCCCAACTCGCTGGTTAGTACACGCTCCAGCTCACTGTAGTCACCTGCACCCAATGGAATATTGTGGGTCAGCTTATAGATTGCCAGTGTATTGCCATGCTCATTGATATAGCGGTTAACCTTATCCCGATAATCCTCAAAATCGTAGGCTGGATCCAGTTTTTCACCTTCCTTGCTGTCGATCACCGGGTCAGCAAGTTTCGTGATAATCGGGTCTCTGCCGCCTTCGTCTACAATGAACTTAATCAGATCCCGTAATTCTTTCCGAACATTTTCCAATGCCAGAATATCACTGGCTTCCCAAAACGCATCTGTGCCGATTTCCTTGATCAGTGGTAGCTTCGCTGCCACCTGTGGAATGCTGGATTTCCGTTCCAGAAACTGGGCCATGTCCTTTAGCTGTTTCTGTGCATATCGCAAAGAAGGCATTTGCTCCAAATCCGCCAAAATCAGACCATACATGAAATTATCGAATCGTTTCGCATATTCGTCTGTATCGTTCATAAGTACGATGGGTGCAATCTGCTGTAATAGTTCGCTCTTTTCAGCTTCACCAACGCATGCAAATGCCTCAACTCTACTGTACTTTTCCGCAAACTGCAAACGCAGCCGAACCTCGACCAGCTCTCGATCCAGTGTTTGCACCTGATCATGACAAACATCTACCAATTCCTTTCGCCAAGACTGATAGGCTGAGTCTGCAAATGTACTCTCTTGCAGCAAGGAAATCAATTTGACCCGTTTCCCAAAGATGTTCTCCGAAAGCGTTTTTGTTTCGCGGGTTTCGTATCCTTCTTTATGTTCCCGGAAATACTCAAAATTACCGCAGTAGTCGAAGATCAAAAACCGCCGTTTATCAGTATATTCACCGTCAATCTGATCGGTGCAAGTCAAGCCCTTGCACAGTCGCGTTCCTCGACCAATCATCTGCCAGAACTTTGCCTTGGAGCGAACTTTTTTGAAGAAAACCAGATTCACGCATTGGGGAACATCAATGCCGGTGTCCATCATATCTACAGACACAGCGATATGCGGCTCTTTTTCCGGCTGCTTAAAATCATCAATCACCGTCTGGGCATAAGCATCATCACAGATGACCCGCTGGGCAAAGGTACCGTTATACTTAGGATAAAGCTTATTAAAACGCTGCAATATGAACTCTGCATGTTTCTTATTCTGGGCAAAAATGATTGTCTTGCCCAAGCGGTCACCGCCTGCAACCTTGATGCCCCGCTCCATCAAATCCTGAAGCACAGTATCTACAGTTGTTTCATTAAAAACAAACTTATTCAGCTGAGCTGAAGGGATAAACTCCGGCATCAGACCATCTTCGATGAAATCATCTTCATAACGCAGCTTGTCCTCTTCGGATAGGTCTTCGTATGTGATTCCTTCTTCCAGGAATTTGGTCTTTACTTCATAATTGTAATAGGGGACCAGTACGTGATCCTCATATACTGCTGTTTCATAGTCGTAGGCATAGGTTGGCACACCCGGTTCCAGTTCAAAGAACCGGTATACGTCTCTATCGGGGTCTTTCTTCGGCGTGGCGGTCAGGCCCACCATGATAGAATCAAAATACTCGAAAATTGCCCGGTATTTCTTAAAAATACTTCGGTGGCTCTCGTCCACGATGATTAGGTCAAAATGCGCCGGTGTGAACAGCCGCAGGCCATCCTTGCTCTTTACATCATCAATGGCGTTCAGCATCGTCGGATAGGTAGAAAACACGATCCGGGCGTTCCGGTCATCCTTATTGGAGCAAAGGTTGCACAGTGACATATCCGGAAGATAATTCTTAAAATCGTCCTTTGCCTGTTTCACCAGCGCCGTTCTGTCTGCCAGGAACAGAATATTTGTCACCGCATTGCCACGGCTGAGTACATCCGTCAGGCTGGATGCAGTGCGGGTCTTGCCGGTGCCGGTGGCCATGACCAGAAGATGCTTGCGGAAGCCCTGATCCAGCTGCTCGCAAACTGCACGAATGGCTTCTTTCTGATAGTAGCGGTCAGTGATCTTATCATCAATGGAAATTTCCATCAGATCCTTTCGCTCGCTGCGGCGGTTCATCAGCTTTTGCAGATCGTCCTTGCTGAAGATACCGCTGACCTTCCGCTGGGGGCCAGATTGGTCATCCCAGAAATACGTCTCAAAGCCATTGGTGGTAAACATCATTGGGCGGCGTCCGAATTTACGCTCTAAGCAATCCGCATAAAGTACCGCCTGTTTGCGTCCAATGTTCGGATCTTTGCTGGTCCGCTTTGCTTCCACGACTGCCAGTGGAAGCTTGTCTTTTCCGAATAGGACATAATCCACATAACCCTTCTGTCCAATCACACCGGCCATGCCATCCACTTCATATTCTTCCCAAACATCCGCGTTTTCGCCCTCAAACTTCCAGCCCATCATCTTCATATCCACATCGATGTACCGCTTCCGGGTGACAAATTCGGAAGGATCCTCCGGGGTAAAGACACGGCTTTCCATGTGCTGCTGTTTCTGGGCAGTCAGATGCTCAGACTTTTTTTCGATTTGTGCACGAAGCTTCTCAATTTCCGCTTCCTTCTGATCCAGAAGGCTTTCCTGCTCTTTGATCTTTTTGGTATCGATGATGACTTTTTCCCTGGGGATCAGGCTATCGTCAAAGCTGCGCTCCTGATAGTCACTGCCATAGCAGTAATCCACCCATTGGATAAATTCAAACAG
>CAMAGI010000183.1 GCA_945833775.1 uncultured Lachnospiraceae bacterium | reverse complement strand
GGGGAGCATGTTTCTTTGCCGGTCTTATCCATTATCCGATTTGCCCGAAAGCCGCATTTTTTCAGGGAGATTCCAATACACTGCGTATGCCATTCCTGGTGCCATTGATGTCATCATGCCCCAGATAATCGAAACCGGAGAGATTCAGTTCCAGTGTCTCACCCTTCACCGCTTTCATTTCCATGCGGCGTTTAGGTATGTTGGCAGGAAAAATTCTTTAATGGTATCTTCAAAAATATCCCCTACATGTTCCAACCGTTCCCACAAATGAAGAATTCCCCAATAAGATTGAGTCTCCCTAAATGATACGGGAGAATTACGGTATGGGGCTTCCCAAATTTCAGCATCCACATCTTCCCCTGCTTGGATGCTGCAAGTAATCATTTTTTCAGCTTCTCTGGTTATTCCTTGTTCTACATAGTAGTCAATTTCTTCTTTGACAAGCTTCAACGCAGGGAAATAATCGCAGGCACTCCAAACATCACTGCGTAAAATGACGTTCAAAAAATGACGGACTTCATCTTCAAATTCATAGGCGTTGCAATATTGCAGATCCTTTGCTTGCGCATGGATTTTGTTGAAAAACGCATATAGTTTTGCGCGTTTTCCGTACCACTCAATCAGTTTTATTCCTATGCTCTTAAGATTATTTTCAATGGGAATATAAACTGTTTTTGTGGCCTGGTTTCCGTAATCTGGGTTATCAGGTATCAAGACTTTTTCCAGATAATCATTTAGACACAAGCAGTAAGCATCTTCTGTATTCGTGTCTATAACCGCCAAAATCACTGGAACAGCACTACCCATCTTTTCAACTGTTGAAAGAAGGTCTGTATCAAGCACATACTTTACAACTTGGGTTTCTACGGAATCTCCGGATACAGTCTTTTTTCCCCGTCCAACATTATACCGTGGGGATAAAGACAACTTCGTCATTTCTAATTTGTCGGTGGCTTTAACCTGAAAAAAGACGTGTTCTCCCGCAGTAATAAATTCTGTATCGAAAGGAACAAAGAGCTCAACGCTAAGGTCGATTCCATAATCGGGGGTATATTCACGAACAACCCATTCTTCAGGAAAATATTTTTTCAGAATATTTACACCCGATTCTCCCTTGATGTGTGTCAGGGAGCGCTTTTTTCCTTCGCTCATAATCAATTACCTCATATTTGTAAACGGATTCGTCCTTCAGTATATCAGCATATATGTTTTGTCGTGGATTGCAAGACAACGGGCAGGTACGCATGTGTCAATGATTACCAATACTCCTCGCCGAGTATCATACTCCCTGCAATATCCTGTATATCCGCAAATGGGATCACCTGCCCGTTAATGCGAATCATTTGCCCGACGGAATCGATGGCCTCCACCCTGCCGCTGGTCTCACAATAGCATCCCATGTGCCTGTCAGCCAGGTCTGCCGTGTCTTCCTGAAAATATTTTTTTGCCCTTCCATTGGAAAAGATTCCGCTCTGGGTACCTTCTTTCCCGGGCGCTTCCGTGAAGTGCCGCCGTCCCATTTGGGGAACGATTCCCCCGCAATCTTTCAGGCGCCACGGCCATCTCTGCCATCTGGTACAACAGTAATTTCTTCTGTTATTGCAGTACAATTGACAGCATGACACAAAAACATATTCTTTTGCCCTTGATTTCTTTCTAATAATCGTTATAATAATTATTAGAAAAGATTATCAGAACGGAGGCCGTTTTATGATTGAGAATACGACCACAGAATTTAAGCGTGAGTACATGGATGATATCAAATATGCTGTAGTTGCCTTTGCAAATACGGATGGCGGCAAGATCTATATTGGAATAGATGATAACGGAAGTGTCCAGGGCATCGAAAATACGGACGAAACCATGCTTCGTATCACGAATATGATCCGGGATTCAATTCGCCCTGATGTAACTATGTTTACCGAATGTGTTGTTGAGAACATGGAAGGAAAGGCTGTTGTAGTTCTTACTGTCCAGAGAGGCACCGCCCGACCCTATTACCTCTCCGGAAAGGGTATCCGTCCGGAGGGCGTGTATGTTCGCCAGAGCGCATCCTCTGTTCCCGTTTCTGAGACAGCCATACTGAATATGATCAAGGAGACGAGCGGTGACCGTTATGAGGATGCTCGTTCCATCAATCAGCAGTTGACTTTCGAAAAAGCGGAAGGCCATTTTGCAAAGCGAAATCTGCCTTTTGGAACTCAGCAAAAGCGCACGCTGAACATCATCGGCTCCGACGGCACCTACACCAACCTTGGTATGCTGCTATCTGATCAATGCGTTCATACCATCAAGCTGGCTGTATTTGATGGCAGCAAGAAAAGCGTGTTCCGTGACCGCAAGGAATTGAGCGGCTCTTTGCTCACGCAGTTGGAGGATGCCTATTCCTACATTGATCAGTTCAACCGTACCCGTGCAGAATTTGAGGGATTGGACCGCATCGACAAGCGGGATTATCCCAGCGATGCCTTGCGTGAAGCACTGCTCAACGCCGTCACCCATTGTGATTACAGCTTCAGTGCCCCCACGCTGATCAGCATCTTTGATGACCGCATTGAGTTCGTGACTATTGGCGGTCTGGTTCGTGGCCTGACCTTTGATGATATTATGCTGGGTGTATCTGCACTCCGCAATCAGAATCTGGCCAATGTGTTCTATCGTCTGAAGTTGATTGAGGCTTACGGTACGGGCATTCTAAAGATCAACGAGTGTTACGCCGACTGCGCCGTAAAGCCGCAATTTGAGGTCACAGATAACGCATTTAAAATTACACTGCCCAACATCAACTATACAGGTGAGCATAAGATTGTAACCGCCACAGCCCCCTTGAAGGTCACTGATAAAGCAAATCGGCAGGAAATACTGCTTCGTTTGGCTGAAAAACAGGGATACATCGTTCGCAAAGATGTGGAAGCAGAGTTAAACGTATCTCAGGCGACCGCTATCCTGATTCTGCGAGATATGGTTGAGAAAGGGCTCCTGATTAAGGAAGGCTCTGGCAAGCAGCAGAAGTACCGCATTGCAGAATAGCGCTAAAGGAGCGAATTACCCTGCCTGACATCCGTCTGCGACATCTTTTCAGACAGGGCTTCTGGACTCAGGAAAGGGCTTCTGATGGGTATTCCCCTGCTCTGCTGCGCGGATAGAGTGGAGATTAGATCGGCCACAGTTATCAAATGCGGCGTAAGACCCCTGCCTTTAGGCATGGGGATATAAGCCGTCAGGGATTGTTTTCTCCAATTAGAACTTTTGTTTGATTTCGTACTCTTCATAGGGTATAATCATATTGGTGATAGTTCATGGAACAAGGCTACAAACTCCGTATATACCCAACTGCTGCTCAAGAGATTTTGATTGCGAAAACTCTTGGGTGCTGTCGCTATGTCTGGAATTACTGCCTCAACCTGCGAAAAGAGTATTACGAAAAAGAAAAGAAAAATTTCAACTACAATGCTTGCAGTAAGGAACTTACCGCTCTGAAGAAAAATCTGGAGTGGTTAAAGGAAGTAGATTCCACCGCATTGCAGTCTTCTTTGAAGGACCTCGAAACAGCCTATAAGAATTTTTTCCGCAGAGTCAGAAACCATGAGCCGAAAGTTGGATACCCACACTTTAAGAAGAAGCATGACCATCGGCAGAGCTATCGCTCTGTTTGCGTAAATGAGTCCATTAAGGTGTTTGATAACGCGGTCAAACTCCCTAAACTTGGGTTGGTGAAATGCAAGGTCTCTCAGAAAATCAAAGGGAGAATTACCTCCGCTACCGTAACCAGAGACCCCAGTGGCAAATACTTTGTATCTATCCACTGTAAGGACGTCCCGGAGGAACTCTGGGAATCCACCGGAGC
>CAMAGI010000182.1 GCA_945833775.1 uncultured Lachnospiraceae bacterium | reverse complement strand
GAATCAGAACACGCTCCCGCTTCGTAAAAAGCGTAACGGTACTAAATTCGCAATTTATTGCTCATTAAGTACCGACGCTTTTTAAGAGTTCTGATTCGAATAGCAAAATTCATTCTTAATTACAGTATCTTCTCTCCGCTCTGTGTAAATTCCAGCACACCATTTTCCACATTTACAAGCTCTACACGACAGGGCTTCGCACTGTCCACTTTCACCGTGTAGCGATCTCCCTGTCTGGTGACACTCACACTGCTCTCCTGCTTGGCATTCTTGTTATAGACCACGGTGGAAACGGTATTTCCGTCAGCAACCGCATAGACCTTATAGGTTACGTTCTGCGCATAATCATACTCGCAATTGTCATCGGTTGCACCGATTGCCAGAATGCTGTTTTCCTTCACATACAGCGGCATGCTCATGTAATCATGATACTCTTCATACCAGCTTCCGCCGGCTCTCTCCTCGCCGGTTAAAAGGTTGGTCCAGCGACCCTTGGGCAGATAATACTGAGCGATGCCCTTATCATTGAAAATCGGTGCCACCAGAAGGGAATCACCCATCATATACTGCTTATCCAGGTAATCGCAGGTCTTGTCGCCCGTGAATTCCAGAACCATGCTGCGCATCATGGGAACGCCGGTAACAGAAGTCTCTATTGCATTGCGGTAGAGGTAAGGCATCAGACTTGCCTTCAGCTTTACAAAACGGCGAAGCACCTGTACTGCCTCCTCATCATAAGCCCAGGGAACTCTGTAAGAGCTGGAACCATGCAATCTGGAGTGGGAGGACATCAGGCCGAAGGCACACCATCTCTTATACACATCCGCAGTAGAGGTGGACTCAAATCCACCGATATCATGGCTCCAGTAGCCGAAACCGGACATGGTCAATGACAGACCACCGCGCAGGCTCTCCTCCATGGACTCGTAATCGGACCAGCAGTCCCCTCCCCAGTGTACCGGGAATTTCTGACCGCCCACGGTTGCAGAGCGGGCAAACAAAATGGCCTCCTCTTTTCCTCTCTTTCTCACCAACAGATCGTATACGGTCTTGTTGTAGAGATAAGTGTAGTAATTGTGCATCTTCTCGGGATCGGATCCGTCATAGTAAACGGCATTCGTGGGAATTCTCTCGCCGAAATCGGTCTTAAAGCAATCAACTCCCATATCCAGCAGGGCTTCCAGCTTATCGCTGTACCACTTTCTTGCGGCGGGATTGGTGAAATCCACAATCGCCATGCCGGGCTGCCACATATCCCACTGCCATACGTCACCGTTGGGTCTCTTCAGGAAATAACCGTTCTTTACACCCTCGTCGAACAGCACCGACTCCTGACCGATGTAGCTGTTGATCCAGACACAGATCTTAAGCCCCTTCTCCTTCAGACGCTTTAACATCCCTTTTGGATCCGGGAATACCCGGGAATCCCAGGTGAAGTCACTCCACGCAAATTCCTTCATCCAGAAGCAGTCGAAGTGAAATACCTTCAGCGGAATCTCTCTCTCGAACATGCCGTCCACAAAGCTTGTCACGGTCTCCTCATCATAATTGGTGGTGAAGGAGGTGGAAAGCCACAGGCCAAAAGTCCAGGCAGCCGGAAGAGAAGGTTTGCCGGTGAGATCCGTGTAACGCTTCAATACATCCTTCATGGTAGGTCCGTTGATCACGAAATAATCCAGGCGCTCGCCGGGTACGGAGAACTCCACCTTGGTGATCATTTCCGTAGCCACTTCAAAGGATACCTTTTCGGGATGGTTGACGAACACGCCGTAACCCTTGTTGGAAAGATAGAAGGGAATGTTTTTATAGGACTGACTCGTGGAGGTTCCGCCATCCTCGTTCCAGATATCCACACTCTGTCCGTTTTTCACCAGTGCCGTAAACCGCTCGCCCAGGCCATACACATGCTCATCCACGCCCAGAGAGAGCATCTGACGCATGTAGGTGTTCTCGAATTCGCCCTGATCGTAGGCGAGGCCTTTCCACGCGGTCTTCATGTATGCCATATCTCTTCCGTAGGAGGAGGTTATTCTCTCATCGCCCCGGTAGAAGTCGATTCTACAGTTCTCCTTCTGAATCTCCGCGCGCAGGGAACCGGATTCCACGATAAGCATTTCCGCGGTCTCACTTGCCTGTAGATTTCCTTCGCTCATGTTGGACAACTCAAATTCCGGAGACTTCACGGAAGCCCCCTTATAGTGATACACCTGTACCCGCAGAACCTCCGGCATGGGAGCGGTAATCTCGATGGTCAGATTCACGCCGCCCAGCGTGTCGCCCCGCTTGACAATTTTCGTGGTCGGTGCACAGATGGATACTTTTTCAGGCTCAATCTTTGAAAAATACACCTGCGCGGGTGCAAAACACTCCGTACCTTCCTTCTGCAACCAACATCCGTTACTGAATTTCATAATTTATCTCCTTTTCTTCTCTGTCCGGCGACAGATTAATTTATTGCAATCCCAACCGCTTGTCGATATCGTCCTGAAAAAGAGCAAAATCTTTCAGCTCCGGTACCTGCTCTTCCATACGGGCTTTCCAGTGCTGTGCCCGCTCGGTATCTCCTGCCTCGAGATGGATCCTGTACATCGTAGCGGCTTCGTAATATTTCCCCACTGCGTAGCTTTCGGAAAGATTTTTGTATCCGGATTTTTCCTCAGCAAGATTTTGGTAAGCCATACCCACCACCGGTGGATAATCATACATCTCCAGATGACGATAAAAACTGTTCTCCGAATTACTCATCCGGCTCTGCCAGATCAATTCTTCCCCCAGATAATAGCATTTGGCAACCAACAGAATACATGCCCCGACAATCAGAAAATCCAGAAGCAATGCACGTTTGTCCCGTGTCTCCCGCTCCACAAACTCACTCAGCTTCATTGCTCTCCTCCCATCTGTCAAATATCACCCGCTCACGCCCTGTCTGTGTCATAGACCGCAAACCGGTCGCTTCCTCAGGTGTCAGTCCGATATAAGAGACGAAGAGACGTTCCACATTTTGTTCCATAGCCGCCAGTGCCTTGCTGTTGCGCTCCTCTTCCGCTACCGTGCATTCCCGATAAGTGGTATCACTGTCGAGCGCATTGTAGAAGCCGTCCAGCGCATCCAGCATGCTCCGCATGGTATTTCCGATGTTTGAATTGTCGCACGGATATGCCATTTCCAGGATTCCTTCATAAACCCTTATGTAGTTGGAACACGCCCATTGAACCTCGCTGTAGGAATAAAACGCATCCACCGAGTAGCTGTTGATGCTGTGAGCCTCCGTGAATGCCTTGAAGGCCTGAAAATTCTCTTCCTCCAGATATGTATCCAGAAGAGCCGTGTATTCCCTCTCCCTTTGGCGGGCATCACTCTGCCGAATCCGTCGCTGAATGGAATACAGGTTATCCGACACCAGTGTTACACCGACGATAAGAAGCACCAGCACGGTAAACAGAATCATCCGCACCGAAACCGCTTTGTAGCGCCAGACCACGCCGTACACATTCCTCTGGGTGGTTGTAAACGCCCCATGATATTTATCCATATCCTTGATATGCTGTGCAGCCTGCTCATTTGTTCTGCCGCAATAAGGACACACACGATCCTCCATGGACAGACTGCTTCCGCAATACTTACAGTTCATCGTTCTCTCCCGTCAATCGGTCTGTTTGTTCCGGTACCAGGCAGCCACAAATTCCCGATATACCTCATAGGAAATCCACCCGCGGTTCTCCTCCAGCTTTTTCAGAATCTGCTCTATCTCTTCATCAGAATATCCCCATCTCGTCCGGAAATCCGCTTCTGCCTGGGAGCGGTATGGCTCCATACATGCCACTGCTTCGTCCGACATATCATAGGCATATTCCATCCCCATCAGGCG
>CAMAGI010000181.1 GCA_945833775.1 uncultured Lachnospiraceae bacterium | reverse complement strand
AACTTATAAAGCGTAAACCTTGTCCCTTTTTGGAATTGTGTTTCCGTTGAATCGCGCTGTATAGTAATCAGTAACATGAATAGTCATTTCATGTTATATTATCGAATGGTACAAAAAGTAAAACAAGTTGACAAATCGGAATTGACGAATTTTTGTCTTTTACCTACTGGCATCCTGCATTATAGCTTCAGTAGGTAATTTCCTCGATTTCCCTGACCCCTTTACCTACTGACATCTCTGAATTATTACTTCAGTAGGTAATTTCCCCGATTTTCATGATTCCTTTACCTACTGGCATCCTGCATTATAGCTTCAGTAGGTAATCTCCTCGATTTCCCTGGTTCCTTTACCTACTGACATCCTGCATTATTGCCTCGGTAGGTATTTGATTCAATATCAGTTATCTCTCGCTCAAAGATCTCGATCAATTCCGGTTTTCGGAGTTACTACTGTAGCAAAAACCTTCAGGATATGCACTCTTTATATTCCATTTTAGCGTTCCGATTGCTGAAAAGGAGCCGGTTTCTATGTTGATGGCTGTTTTGGCAGGAGCAGGTTGGATTTTGGTTATGAAGAGAAAATTTGGTATTGACTCTCACGTAACGTAACGGTTTACGATGAATGCGAAAGGAGGCGGGAAAATGAAGACTGTAAAAGAAGTATCAATGATAACCGGCGTAAGTATCAGGACGTTGCGGTATTATGATGAAATCGGTTTGTTGAAACCAACGGAATTAACAAAGACCGGTTATCGGCTCTATGACAACAAAGCGTTGGAAAAGCTGCAGGAAATCTTGTTCTTTCGAGAATTGGAAATACCGTTGCTTGATATTAAGAAAATTATGGATACTCCGAATTATGACAGAGAACAGATTTTGATGACGCAAAATAATGCAAGAAGTATCTTACTTGATTTGGCAAAAGAATATCTGCAGGGTGCAAAATTGGCAGAGATTACCGACAGTCAGTTTGGTACAGGCTGCTCCGAATATGTTGCAAATGCCATTAAGCGTTATTATGGAGTATAGTATCTTTGGGAAAAAACTGTCAGGCTATAAAATAACACCTAAGGGAATGCTGCAAATCTGTTTTGGGCAGGATATTCCGTGGGATGTCTTGAGAAAGATATTTGAGGAAACGTTACGGGAGTGTTGAAATGCCGCTGGGGAGGATGATATGTGCGGACGTTACTATGTGGATGACGATACGGCAAGAGAGATTGAAAAGGTGATCCGGCAGGTGGATGAGAAGCTTAGCCGGGAGGCTGCAGGCGGCATCCGGCTGAAGGCAGGGGATGTGCATCCCACAGACACGGCGCCGGTGTTGCTTGCATCCGACCGGAAACTGTGCTGTGCGTGGCAGCGATGGGGATTTGACGGCTTCGACAAAAAGCAGGTCATCTTTAACGCCAGAAGTGAGTCTGCCCTGGAGAAGAAAATGTTCCGGGAGAGTGTCAGACATCGTCGGATTGTGGTGCCTGCCACCCGGTTCTATGAGTGGAACCGGAAGAAGGAAAAGAATATCTTTTGCCGGAATGATCACACGGCGCTCTTTATGGCGGGCTTTTATAACCGCTATGGGGACGAGGATCGATTTGTGATTCTGACGACCGCAGCCAATGCATCCATGCAGCCGGTACATGACCGGATGCCGTTGATTTTAGAGCCGGATGAGATCGTGCCGTGGATACTGGACGATGGGAAAACGGAGCAGATTTTGCACAAGACCCCTTGTCTTTTGGAGCGGCGCTGTGAGTTTGAGCAGATCAGCTTCTTCTGATGGAAAAAATTCCTATTGAAAACAGAACGTATGTTTGCTATAATGGACGAACAAGAGGTGAACATACGTTTGGAAAATATTATTTTTCACATTGACGTTAATTCAGCCTTCCTGTCCTGGGAGGCTGTTTTCCGTCTCTATCATAAGGGCGGTACGCTGGATTTGCGGGAGGTGGCGTCTGCTGTGGGAGGGGATATGGCAATGCGGCATGGTATTATTCTTGCCAAGTCCATTCCTGCAAAGAGGTATGGGATTAAGACCGGGGAGACGATTTTGGAGGCCCGGCGAAAATGCCCGAATCTGATTTTGGTTCCGCCCAATTACGGATTATATGAGCAGTGTTCGGCTGCGTTTCTGAATCTTTTGAGA
The DNA here is from genome assembly GCA_945833775.1 of uncultured Lachnospiraceae bacterium. GTDB lineage: Bacteria > Bacillota > Clostridia > Lachnospirales > Lachnospiraceae > Acetatifactor. Next base: position 1,740 of record CAMAGI010000181.1, on the reverse strand, counting down.
GAATATTCCGATATCGTGGAGCAGTACAGTGTGGACGAAGCGTTTGTGGACATGACGGCATCCTGTCAGCTGTTCGGAACCCCGGAGGAGACTGCGAGGCAGATCAAAAACCGAATCCGGGAGGAGCTGGGCTTTACCGTAAATGTGGGGATTTCCAGCAATAAACTTCTGGCGAAGATGGCATCGGATTTTGCGAAACCGGACCGGGTACACACGTTGTATCCGGAGGAAATACCCGGGAAGATGTGGTCCCTGTCGGTATCGGAGCTGTTTTTCGTGGGAAGGGCGACGACGCAGAAGCTGTTTTCCATGGGAATCCGTACCATTGGCGAACTGGCGACGGCCGATCCGAGATGGCTGAGGAGCTTTCTGAAGAAGCAGGGGGAGGTTGTGTGGGCATTTGCCAATGGGATTGATTTGTCCCCTGTGCTTTCCGCCCCTCCGGCAAATAAGGGCTATGGCAACAGTACCACGACCCCTTATGATGTGACCGACGAGCAGACGGCGAGGAAGGTATTGTTGTCCCTCGCGGAAACGGTTGCCAACCGGCTCAGAACGGATGGAGTACAGATCGAGGTGGTAGCTGTGGGAATCCGCTATTCGGATCTGTCGTATGTTTCGCATCAGAAGCGCCTGGAGTCATCCACCAATCTGACCCTGGAAATTTACAAGGCGTCCTGTGAACTGTTTGCGGAATTATGGTCGGGCAGGCCTATCCGGCATCTGGGGGTGCATACCGGCAGGGTGCAGGACGAGGATTTTACCAGACAGCTGGTGTTATTTGATCAAACAGACTATGAGAAGCTGGCCAGGATGGATGAGACGGTGGACGCTATCCGGGGGCGTTTTGGAATGGATGCCGTTATGCGGGCAGCATTCTTAGATCAGCCCATCGATCACATGTCCGGAGGAATATCGAGAGAGAAGAGAACCGTGGATTACAGCAAGATAACTGTGCAGTGAGAAGGGAGGCCCGGCCATGGCATTTGGCATGGAGATAAACACCGGTAATGCAGATGCCGGAACCGTCAGGGGAACGCAGAGAGAGGTGGCCTGTCAGTGCTGGTTTACCAAGTCGGGCATGATCACTCCCCTGATGATCAAGGTACAGGATGAGGACGGAGAGATCCGGGTGATAAGGCAGATTACGGTTCATTCCCGGGAGAAGAAGATGTATGCCGGAGTTCCTTCCATAGAGTTTGACTGTACCCTGACCGTTCTGAAACAGGCAATTTCAGCAAAGCTGATTTATTACCAGACGGAGAACCGCTGGGTGTTAAACTTCCGGTGAAAAGGCAGAAGCGATATCGCCGGAATTTGCATTGCAAAGACTTTTTTTGATCGCGTCAAAGCTCTCCTCACTCAGATCGTGCTCCACCCGACAGGCGTCAGCAAGTGCCGTATCCTTGCTGACCCCGATACTGATCAGCCAGTCGGAAAGAATGGTATGGCGTTCCAAAACGCTCTCGGCACGCTGCCTGCCTGTCTCCGTCAGCGTAATATATCCACTGTCTGCCATCGTTATGTATTTCTTTTCACGAAGATTCTTCATGGCAACGCTGACACTGGGCTTGGTAAAATTCATTTCGTTTGCAATATCGATGGAGCGGACCTGTCCCATTCTTTTCTGTAATAAGAGAATGGTCTCCAAATAATCTTCCAGGGACTCGTCCGCGCGATGTTTAATATAGCTCATAGTATTTTCTCCATTTCTACTTCTTATCATATCATTTCCGGCAG
>CAMAGI010000180.1 GCA_945833775.1 uncultured Lachnospiraceae bacterium | reverse complement strand
TCCAGACCGTATTTCGCATTGAGTACCGCGATCTGATCCTGATTAAGTTTCTCATCGTTGAAGGGTGAGCCGGGCATCAGTTTCATCAAGATAAACAGAACCAGCACAATCGCCAACAGGGTAAAGAGGGATGTTATGATTCTCTTGAGAGTATATTTTCTCATCTCTGTTCTCCTTGCGTCCATTTAAAAGAGCCGCACCAAAGTTGCCCTCAGTGCGGCCAATTGTATTACCGTTTCGAACCGATTAGTTCGTCTTTACAACATCCTTATACACACGGTTAAGAGCAACTGCATGGAACTGGATACCGCTCACCTTGGAGGAAAGCATCTCCGCATTGCACTGGGTGTAAAGAGGGAAAATCGCAGCCTCGTCCATGACAATCTTCTCTGCATCATAGAGAGCGCTCCAACGTCCTTCGGGATCGGTGCAAAGATCACCGGTCGTGCACTCGTCGATGATTGCATCGAACTCAGCATTGCTCCAGTTACCATAGTTGTTGGCACATCCGGTTACCCACATACCAAGGTAGGTCATGGGATCCGCATAGTCGGGTCCCCAACGGGTAAGACCCAGCTGGAAGTTTGCAGTCTCCTGCATATCCTGCAGTCTCTGTTTCTTGGGTTCAATCTTAAGATTTATGGTAAGTCCGGGAAGAGTGGTCTCCCACTGCTCCTTCAGAACCTGCGCAACCTTCTGAGGTGCGTCATCGGCATCCACAACCATCTCGAGAGTCAGCTCGGTGATGCCAAGTTCCTTAAGTCCTTCATTCCAGCACTCAACTGCCTTTGCAGTGTCATAAGCACACACATCAGCATATCTGGTCTGATCGGCTGCATAGTCGGAGCCGTCGGGACCTGCTGCAAAGTCCATGGGAACTGCGGTATAGGTGGGCTTGGAACCATCCTTCAACACGTCTACTGTGATGGCTTCGCGATTGATCGCAAAGGTCATAGCCTTACGAATGTTCAGATTTGCCAGTTCCGGAACAGCGTCCACATTGGGAGCAACATACCAGAGGTATCCTGCACCGATGGTCGTGAATTCGGGATCATCCTTTACCTGATCAACCTGCTCGCCGTTTACCAGAGTGGTATCCAGAGCGCCGGTCTGATAGCTCATCAGTGCCTGCTGGGAATCCTGAATTACCTGGTAGCTGAGACCGCTGATCTTGATTCTGTCCGCATCGTAGTAGTTCTCGTTCTTGCTCAGATGGAAAGCGGTGGTAGCAGGCTCGTAGGAGTCCAGAACAAAAGCACCGTTGGAAAGGGTGGTCTCAGGGCTTGTAGCAAAGCTGTCGCCGCAAGACTCAAAGAATGCCTGGTTTACGGGATAAAAGGTGGGGAAGTACATCAGGGACAGGAAGTAGCTGACGGGAACATTCAGTTCCACTTTCAGAGTTTTCTCATCCACTGCGGTAACACCCAGCTCACTCTTATCCATCTCGCCGGCGATGATGGCCTCTGCATTCTTGATCTGGCCGATATCGCTCATCATGTAGGAGTACTCGGAAGCAACTGCGGGATCAACCGCTCTCTGCCATCCGAATACGAAGTCTGCTGCGGTTACGGGCTCACCATTGCTCCATTTAGCATCCTCGCGAAGGTGGAAGGTATAAGTAAGTCCATCTTCGGAAACCTCATAATCCTTAGCGATTGCGTTGACTGCCTGGCCGTCTGCATCCATCTGCATCAAACCATCGGTAAAGCAGGCAATTACCTCGAAAGAAGTACCATCCTGTCCTACCTGCGGATCCAGGGACTCAACAGGAGTCTCGATCATGACATTCAGATCATTGTTTCCGGTTGTCGCGCTGCCGCTCTGTGCATTGCCGCCGGCAGGTGAATCACTGCTTCCGCAGCCTACCAGACCGATCGTCATCACTGCCGCAAGCATGAGAGACAACCATGTTTTGGTTCTTTTCATAATAATTCCTCCTCGTTATAAAATAACGCAAAGAGGCGCTGATACTCTACGCGTCTTTGCGTTCTTCGAAAGATTATCACACTAAAGCAACAAAGTCAAGTAATTACTGCATAATTATTCATAATTCCGCCACATTTTTTTCAGTGAAATATACTGAATCGGTGCCTTTTCCCGAATAAAACGCCGCTCTTTTTCATCCACGGAAGCAAAATCCAGCCAGACGATATTCTCAGACAATGCATTATCCGATAACTCATAGGCAAAGGTGCAATCCTGCGGCAGAAAGTCTAAAACACAGTTTATGTGTTCCAACTTCACTTTCGGGTTCCCGCTATTCTGCCCCCGTGCGAAGGTCTGCAGATTGACAGCCAGGCCGTACTCCCGGTTAAGTTCCAGACAAAGGGCGTCCGCTTCGTCATATTCTTCCCGGAAAACATACCAGTCAAGGGATTTCATCCTCCGCGACAAACGGTGAACGATCCCGGGAACCGATTGTGCATTTCCAAGCAGTACAAAGTACGGGCCGATCGCTTGTTTCAGGATCAGCCGTGCCCATTCCATATCCGCATAACCGGTAAATTCCCGGATTTCCCAGTACTGATTCCATAGCCGGCCGACACTGCTTAGGTCCCTCTCTTCGTAGGTCAGAAATTCCAGTCCTCTGCCATAGACGGAATAAATCTCGATCATCCCCTCCACCGTCTCCACTGCCCGGGTCAGTTTTTGCGCAAATCCCGCTATCTTGCTTTCCAACTCTGCCGTAATCTGTCGATTGATCCGAATCCGTTTTCGCATTCTGAGCCTTGCAGACAAATTTTGCCAGGAGATGCGTCCTTCGGTGGAAATCGGAATTTCTGCGGGAAATTGCCCGGCAAACCACCTCTCCGGCAAAGCACACAGTCCGACTCTAACCAGAAGGTAGCCATCACGATAGAGAAATTCCGTCTTTGGTTGTATCAGCCTTCTTTTGGAATAGAAAAAAATAATAGCGTCCATGTCCCAAATATATGAATCGGGTTTGGACGCTATGTATGAAATTCATGTATCGGCATTCGCCTTAACCGCTCCTGATGAATCGCTCTTACCCAAAAATCTCCTCAACTCCCTGAAGCAGCTGTTCCATGGTGTCCAGCGAATTGATCATTCCGCGAAATCTGGCCGAATGTGCCATACCGGCAGTGTACCACGCCAAGTGCTTACGCATCTCCCGCACTGCCGTATACTCTCCCTTCGTCTCTGTCATAAGCTGTGCATGGCGAAGAATCAGTTCCTTTTTCTCCTGATTGGTGGGTCTGTCCGGCAGGATACCGGTTGTAAGATATTCCACGGTCTCACGGAAAATCCAGGGATTGCCCTGGGCCGCCCTTCCGATCATCACACCGTCACAGCCGGTACTCTCCAGAAGCTTTCGCGCCGCCTGAGGACTGTTCACATCCCCGTTTCCGATCACCGGAATGCGAACTGCTTCTTTCACCTGTCGTATGATGTCCCAGTCCGCCTCCCCGCTGTAATACTGGGCGCGCGTTCTCCCATGCACTGCGATGGCTGCCACACCGCAGCTCTCCGCAATCTTCGCAATTTCAACGGCATTGACATGGTCGTCATCAAAACCCTTGCGGATTTTTACCGTCACCGGCTTTTTTACCGCTTTCACCAGCGCCGTCAAAATCTCCTCCACAAGCTGCGGATTCTTCATCAGGGCAGAGCCCTCCCCATTGTTGACGACCTTCGGTACCGGACAGCCCATATTAAAATCCAGAATACTGAAGGGCCGCTCCTCAATGCGAGCCGCCATATCCGCCACGATCTCCGGCTCGGACCCGAACAGCTGCAGGGATGCTGGCATCTCCCGGGGATGGATCTCCAGCAGCTCCTGTGTATTCTTATTATTGTAGTAGATGGCTTTCGCACTGACCATTTCCATGCATACCAATCCGGCCCCCTGTTCGCGGCACAGCAAACGAAATGGCAGGTCGGTTACGCCTGCCATGGGAGCCAGTATCACAGGATT
>CAMAGI010000179.1 GCA_945833775.1 uncultured Lachnospiraceae bacterium | reverse complement strand
TTCTTCCCTGCCTTCTTCCCTGCCTTCTTCCCTGCCTTCTTCTTTTACCATATCCATAATCTCTCCAACCGTCATATACATCATCCTCACTTCCGGGTCTGTCTTGACCACCTGAACATATTCCAGCAGTTTCCTTGTTGTCTCATTCGTCGCATTTTCCGCTGTGCTATTTTCAATAAATCGCAGCAATTGCCGCAGTTCCGCGCTTCCGCCCTTTTCGCCGCCTGTGTAAAAATACAAGAATTGAAGACCATCACCGTATTCAAGCTCATCCACCTCTTTGCATCTGTTTTCCACAGTGTATAGCATATAGTTGTATCCGAAGGGATCGTAATTCAATATATTGATTACGTATAGGTTTGGTAATCGTGATAGATTCTTCTCCCCGGATTCCACATTAAGGCTATCGATTTTTGCTTGATAAAATCTGTTTCTACGGACCAGATGGCTTCTGCCTTCGCTTCTCTTATGGGGCTCTACATCATAGACATTCATGATCGGAAATGCTTTCGAATCGTCATCATATTCCTCCACCTCAATATCCAGACGGATACCTCGCTTGTCGGGTGCAAAAGGGACGATATTGCGTTGATTCTTCACACGGATCCGTCCGACTTCACGTTGCAGCAGCTGCGACACCAATAGTCTGCAGAACAGCTCACCAATCTGTGGATCCGTAGCTAGCACATTTGTCAGGAAGTCATCCATAATGTCCAGGTCTTCCAGTTGCTTGCTTGTATAACTCATATTCCTCCTGTTCCGACAGAGCAACAGCAAGCCCCTCTGCCCAACAGCAGGAAACACATAAGTATTAGCAAAAGTCTTGTCCGGCCCTGCCAACAAAAATATGTGAAAATGTCGGCGAACGCCAAAGAATACATCACCAGGGTCAGAAACCTACTGCGGTGGTAGTATCGGATTTTCACAGATATCAAAGATGTTTGTGAAATGAATATAGCACATTGATTACGGATTGTAAATGATTGTTTTTTCGTTCATTGCCCGTCTTGACAAAATAGTGGGCATACGTTATGATGTGCCTATCTGAAATAATCTACAGTTGTGCATTCCGCACATTCCGGCAACTTCTGCCACCTTTTACTCAGACACGATACATATGTGGCAGGGACGGAATCTCATGTACTGTCCTTGCTGTTGCAAAGGAGGAATTACATGGGACAATTTGATTTGACGATGGTCAAATACTTCAGCGACAAGGCACGCTTCGCCGATCTGTTTAACGGCGTATTTTTCGGAGGTATCGCGGTCATCGATGCCGCATGCCTTACAGATGCATCTGAACGATACATAACAGAAGAGCCACCCCATCGGGCGACGGACCGTTTGCGTGACATAAAGATGCAGCTAAACACGGGAACAGCTCTGCGAATTCTGGCAGTGGAAAATCAATCTTACATAGATTATACACTTCCCCTTCGCTCGATGCAGTATGACTTTCTAGAATACCAGAAGCAATATCGGTCCATAGCAAAACAGAATAGAAAGCTGAATCGTCTGGGGACTGCGGATGAGTGGCTAAGCGGAATGACACAGAGTGATCGTCTCACTCCCGTCTATACTCTGTGCCTGTACCACGGGGAAAAGCCTTGGACAGGTCCACGTACCCTGAAGGACATGATGGCCTTCGGAGACGAACCCGAACGAATGAGCAACCTGTTTACGGACTACCCGCTTCGCTTATACTGTATCAATGAACAGACAGATTTCCATATGTTTCATACGGAAGTATGCGATTTTTCACCGCACTAAATCTGCGCAGAGATAAGAAAAAGCTACGGGAAATTTTAGCTTGGAATCCCGCATTTCGTACACTGGATAAGGACACCTTCCAGGCATTAACTGTCATGTTGGCAATTCCCGATCTTTGGGAGAAAAGAGAGAAATACAAACGCACTATACAGGAAACGGAGGAATACAATATGTGCCAGGCTATGAGAGAACTGTTAGAGGATGCAAGAAACAGCGGAATACAGCAAGGTATTGGACAGGGTATTGGGCAGGGCATTCAACAGAGTCAGCTTCTTATCATTCGAAACATGCTGTCTCTGGGGCTGCCCACAGAGATCATTTGCAATGTTGTCGAATGCTCCCCCGAATACATAGAGAAAGTGCGGAAAGACTTTACGTAACTGACTGCAGATTTAAACAATATGGTGATTCATGTATTACTTGTCATGTCTTCATAATTATAATATAATGGTATTATTCGAAGGAGAATAAATACTATGCAGACAAATGAAATCATCTATTATTTATTCCGAGAACAATCCGACATATCCATTCAAGATTCCTGTATCTTGAAACCCTACAATCAGCAACTGCAAATAAACGCCAAGGAGCACCCTGATTCACCTTGTGAAATCTCTGATTCCACAGGGTGTACTTTGTCTCCTTTTTGTCACTATGGAAATGTTACAGGCTTATATTGGATCTGGAAAAACACCAATACTCCGTATGTGGGTTTTAGTCTTGATGACAGCATTCCGAATCCCAGTCAGAAGGAATTGGATGATTTCCTCCAATCCAAGGGAACTGTTATGTTCGCAGAGAAAAGTCTGTCACGGTATCCTCTTCAAGAAAACTACCGTTCCCTGTATTACGGATACGATTTTCGAATGATGCTGACAATTCTTAAAAAAATTGCGCCCCGATACCACAAGCCGGCAACCGAAAGGATATTTATCCGCCACGATGTAATTAAGCCCGCCTGCATCATTCGTCGGGATATCTTAAATAAATTTTGCGCATGGTTGTTTCCCATCCTAAAGGAATGCAACGCCCACTTGACCCCCAAATTTTCGAAATTTCAAAACCGATATTTGGAACATTTGACCTATTATCTTTTTGCATTGTATTTCCTATACAATGAGGAGCATCTTCACCCCTGTTACGTCTCGAAAGGCAACCTGAAAATTACCGCTACTCAATCCACTTTTTCTCCGGAAACCTTTGTAGAAGATGTCATTTCGTTGATTAACGATCATGATCTTGAAACCGCACAAAAGTTACTGGAACAAGCCGACCCGAAGAGCAAGCAGGAAGACCTCCAGCTCTTTTTTCACAAATACAACAAAGAACGGCGATACTATAAGCTGACTTTTCTGGACGAATGGAATGGTTGGCCGGAATTACCCCCCTGTCACACCGAAGCACCTGCGCCACATACCCGCAAGCCCAAGATTCTCATTTTCCAATGGGCTTCTGTTTCCCACGAAGAAACCCTGCGGGCATTTCAGAACTTAGGCTTTGATTGTTCCACCTACCAGACCCCCTATGGTAACTGGCTCTATGACGAGAATTTCCTGGTGCAAATCAACCGGCATTTGGATCTAAATCATTTTGATTTTGTATTTTCCTTGAATTTCTTTTCGATGATCGCCGAAGCTTGCTTCATACATGACACTCCTTATATCGCCTGGACCTATGACTCCCCATCTCCCATAGGAGATATTAAGTATTTAACGTACCCCACGAATCACGTGTTTATGTTCGACAGCGCCGATGTTGACGACTATCATCAAAAAGGATGCTCTGATGTCCGGTATATGCCACTGGCAGTAAATGTGGATCGCTACGATTCCATGAAGAGCAGTCCCGCAGATATTGAGAAGTTTTCCTCCCAGGTATCCTTCGTAGGGCGCTTGTACGATACTAAGCTTCCTCTGGCGATGGGCTATCTGACGGATTATCAAAAGGCCTACCTCAATGCCTTAGTGGATAATCAGCATATGATTTATGATTATAGTCTTTTCCCGAACATCCTATCGCAAAGCCTGATGAATTGGTTGGATAACCCTGATTTCAACAAGGTACTTAATCTAGAAGCAAGGAAAGAGTTAAAAGAAGACGATCCCGATGCCGTCAAAACACCTAATAGCAGTTCCCTCTCCTTGCTACTAAATAAACTGGTGACCAATCGGGAACGGCTCTTACTGATTTCCTTACTCTCCAACCATTTTCAATTTAAGCTATACTCTACATCGAGCCA
>CAMAGI010000178.1 GCA_945833775.1 uncultured Lachnospiraceae bacterium | reverse complement strand
GGCAACAAAAAATGGAAGCAAGGGGGCTCGAACCCCTGACCTTTCGCGTGTGAGGCGAACGCTCATCCCGGCTGAGCTATGCTTCCATAAGAATCATTATAGCACCGAATTCGGTATTTTCAAGAGGAAACTGACAAGAAATGAACACCTGAAATAAACACCCGGGCAAAACCCTACAGGATCTCCCGGTACAGCCTGAGCACATTTTCGCAGAATATTTTCTCCAGCTGCCGCTGGGTAAAGCCTGCCCTGTGCAGGGCGCACCAAAGCTTCTCCATGCTCTGGACTCCCGGAATCCACGGATTGGTATCGATTCCGTCAAAGTCGCTTCCCAGTCCCAGGACAGCCTCCCCGCCCACGTTCACGATCTGTTTGGCATGGGCACAGGCCGCCGCCATAGAACCTTCGTCCCCCAGAAAATCCGTATAAAAATTCAAGCCGATACAGCCGCCCTTTTGTCCGATCCTTCGAATCAATTCGTCCGGCAGATTGCGAAAATGATTGTGAACCGCTCTCGCGTCGGAATGACTAGCCACGAATGGTGTTTGCGCGAAATCCAACAGATCCCACACACCGGCATCACTCAAATGCGACACATCCACAATCATTCCCAGTTCTTCCATGCGCCGCACAAATTCATGACCCCGTTTTGTCAACCCGTTTCGGTCACAAATGCTTGCGGTACCATCACCGGGTCTGCCGTGCGTATCACCGGATGAACACCCCCCTCGTGCCGCATCCGCTGCGGAAATTCCCAGCTCATTGGAATGGTTCCAGGTCAGTGTGACCATCCGCACGCCCATGGCATACAGCGCCTCCAGACGTTCCGGGCTGCCGGCACAGACACCACCGTCCTCCACCGTAAGCATTGCCGACATCTTCCCCCCGGCGCAATTCTGTTCCAGCTCCTCATAGGAGGTCACAGGGACGATCAGATCCGAATTTTTGCATAGCTCTTCCCGGTACAGCTTCTCCATGGAGAGCAACTCCTGCCAGGGATCCTCCACCTTCGATATCGGAACAAACAGGGCAAAATTCTGGATCACGTAACCGGCCCCTGCCATTCGCTCCAGATCCAGGTGCAAATCGTTGTGGCGAAGTGAGACGTCACTCCCCTCACGCTCTTTGCGCAACAATTCTCCGATTGTATCACAATGCATATCCGCAATCCGCATAAGAACCTCCATCCGCAGGCAATGTTTGCTGTCACAAAGAAGCCTCCCGGCAATGCCTACAGCATAACTATATGCAACTGCCCGGAAGCCCTATTACTATATACTGTATTACGATAGGTCATACTACCATAGACCACATTTCCATCGGTCTGATCGTGATCGGTTACTCCGGTGTTGTTTCCGGGTTCGTCTGCCGGATCAGCTGTTTGAACACCTCACCGCGCTCCTCGAAATTCTTAAAATACCCGTAGGATGCTGCAGCCGGTGAGAGGATGCAGGCACTTCCCCTGGGCGTGATTTTCTTAGCAAGGGCAACCGCCTGTTCCAGATCCTGTACATACCGGCAGTTGGCGGCTCCTCCCAAAGCGTCGTAGATTCTTTTACCGGAGGCGTAGGCGCATATAAACCGAACCTGGGGTGTTCTTCGGATAAAACGGACCAGGCTGTCGTAATTGATTCCGCGATCCATACCGCCCACCAGAACGGTTCCCACATTGGCGACACTCTTTGTCGCTGAGATCGTCGCCTCGGGAATGGTGGAAATGGAATCGTCGTAGTAGCTTACACCGTCCAGTGTCGCCACAAGCTCCAGACGATGGGGCAGACCCTGGAAGCTCTCCAGAGAGGCGCGAACCGTCTCTTCGTCCTGTTCCAAAAGCTCCACCGCAATCCGGTACACCACATCCGCATTGTACTGGTTCTGCTCTCCCTTCACGGACAGATTGAAATGGCGTTCACTCTGTGCGGGAAGTACCGTCTTTACGGAAACCGTTTCAAATTCCGGCACATTCTCTCCCACGAAAAAGAAGTCATCCGGCCTCTGAAAACGTGCAATGTTGCTCTTGGCCCGGAAGTACTTTTCTACGGTTTTATAGTAATCCAGATGCTCTTCAAAGAGATTCAGAAAAACGGCAATATGAGGAGATACCTTGGTATGGGCCAACTGATGACAGGACATCTCGTAAACCACAAGCATATCCGGTGAAATCTGATCCGCATAGTCCAAGCAGGGCTGACCGATATTGCCTAAAAGGACCGTCTTCACACCGCAATCATGCAAAGCCTGGTACAGCATGGTGGAGGTAGTGCTCTTCCCCTTTGTCCCGGTAATTCCCACCGTCTGATCCCGAAACTCCTCCAGAAACAGCTCCGTCTGTGAAGTGTATTTCGGATGATCCTCCTCCATGATGATGCCGGGGCTTTTGATGATCAGGTCATAGGCATCCTCATCGATCTCTTCCCGTTTTCCCTCAAAGACCGTTACACTGGCGGGCTTGCAATTCTTATTACAGTACTGCTCTGTGGACTGTCCTTCTCTTCCATATCCCCAGATCAGAATTCTTTTGCCTGACAAAATCTCCGCAATCTTCATAATCCCAACTTCCTTCTGATACGTTTCGCATACTCTTCGGGCACATTGTTTTCGTCCGTCCAGGTCCGTAACAACCGCTCCAGCGAAACCGGCTGTGCCAGAATATAATCCCGATAGCGGTCAGTCAGAAGACTGCTGCCGCCCTGTTCCACAAAATTCTTTAGCGATGCCTGAACCTCCGCACGGGTTCCCACACACTCGAAGGGCTTGTTCTCGCTGATACCGCACAACTCCTTAAAGTCCTTGTCCAGAGATTCCTTGTTTAGCAGGTTCTCTCCGAAAATTTCAATCAGCTCTGCCTCGCTTAAGAAGGGCAGGAGGATGATGTACACAAAAAGGCATTTCGGGCAGTTGCAGCACCAGATGCCCTTCTTGCTGCCCACATTGCAGCTGCGAAAAACCTTGTGATATGCCTTAGCCTGAGCAAATAATTGCGCGATCTGAATCTCCGCAAGAGGACGCAGCAGACTGAAATAGGTGATCTGCGTATCGATCACTCCCGCTATGTAGGTGCGAAAATCCTGCTCGAACTCAAAACTCTTCGAGTACTGGTGATTCACAAAGGAATCCTTCACGGTGGATTCGTTTGCACTGGTCTCGTTGGAAAGGCAGATATATCGCCTTCCGGTCAGATAGGCACTGATCACGGAGGAGAAGGCTACGATTGCCGAGAACGGAGTATGACCGTTCAAAAATCCCTCCGCATTCCGCTCAAGCAGGCGTTTATCCAACGTTCTTCTGACCCGATAGTCCCCTGCTTTATCCCTGCAGACGGCAATCACATTCCGGGTGGTCTCGTTGCCATTGATGCTGTAGGTTGTGATTTCTTCGCCCTTCATCACCTCCAGCGTAACCACGGAATCCTTTCCTCCGCCGATGGGAACAAGGCAGCCGCTGTAGGCTCTCCCATCCCGGATGCGCACCGGGTCATTGTTCCCGCAGGCGATTCTCACAAGCTCTTCTTCGGACACATCGATAGCGTTCCGATACATGAATTCACCCAGGCCATAATAATAAAGCTTCCGCCACCAGGCGATCTGTTGTGCACTCAGTGCGCCGCAGGCAACCTCCACAACCGGAGGACAGGCACATTTCCAGTAACTGATGCATTCCACCATACCCAGTTGAAATGCCAGCTCCCTTACCACCTGTAAATCCACTTCCCGGCATTTGGGGAATTCCCAGGTGGGTTCAAAATCGCACAGACCGGGAATGCTGAAATCATAGGTTATTTTCAAACGGTCCTCCGATTCCTCCACCTTGACATCCCGGTAGATGAATCGACTATACTTGGCTCTCAATTCCTCAAAGGTCTGCAATCTCTACTCCTTTCGCAGGATCTTAAGCTCCCGCGTCTTACTATTCAAAATCAATTCTCTGCCCTGTGCAATGGCCTCCAGGGCTTGCTCACACCCGGCAAACGGATTCTCGCAGGCTTTGATGGTCTTGACATAGACCCCTCTTGCGAGTCCGCCGTACTTGGTTGCCTCATGATCAAATTCATAGCCGACAGC
>CAMAGI010000177.1 GCA_945833775.1 uncultured Lachnospiraceae bacterium | reverse complement strand
TTCCCACCATTTTGTCAAAGCCCGCGAACACCTCACACTCGGAAACAGGGTCGAGTGCTGCGGTAGGCTCATCCATGAACACAAAGGGGGCGTCCTTGTAAATGGCTCTGGCAATCGCCAGCTTCTGCTTTTCTCCGCCGGAAAATGCCACGCCCTCCGGTGCAAAATCCTTTCCCACATAGGTGGAAAGCCCCTCCGGCTGTCTGCGGACGCTCTGCTCCACGCCTGCTCTGGTGAGCGCATCCCAGACTTTTCCTTCATCTACTTCCGTTCCGGCTGCTACGTTCTCTCCCACAGTAAACGCAAAAATATTAAAATCCTGGAACACCACCGCAAACAAATCACAGTACTCCCGATAATCATATTTGCGGATATCGATTCCATTCACCTTGATACACCCTTCCGTCACATCATACAGGCGACAGAGCAGCTTGATAAAGGTTGTCTTTCCCGAACCGTTCTTTCCCACAATCGCCATTTTCCCACCCACTGTGAACTTCAGGTTCAAATCATGCAGAATGTCCCGGTCTGTTCCGGGATAACGGAAGCTGACATGTTCAAACTCCACGGAAAATTTATTATCCCGGCGCTTTTCCAGAGGAATGGTCCCCTCGTACTTGCGCTTGGTAAGTTCCATATATGTCACGTAGTCCTCACAATACATGGTAACATATTTTATGTCCGCCATGGTAACCGCAAACAGTGCAACTGCATTGGAAAATTTGATAATGGAGGAGGCATAGGTCACCACACCGCCGATGGAAATCATGCCCGCGATTGCCCTAAGCCCGGTAAAGAGGTATACCACAAGTCCGATCAGGTCCGATAAGCCCTGCCCCAGGCATGCCTGCTTACAGTAGGGCTTCGCCATATCCCGGGTAGTCTTCATAATCTGATCGGTCTGTTTCCCCACATCCTCCAGTATCATGTTCTGCTGGCGATATAAACGAAGATCCTTCTGCGTTTCTACACCTGCCAGTTTATCCAGGTAAATCCTGCATCTTTTTTCAAAAGGCGCCAGAGAATCCCGTTTATCCTTGACCTCCTTCACCCACCTGTTGCTGAAACGGTAATTTAGCCAGACGCTGACTCCCACAAGAATCAGCATAAGAACCGATGCCTGCCAAGAACAGATAAAACCCTTTTGCTCATTCTTCCGAATAAACAGAGGTATCATGATAATACCGGCAAAAAGGATGCTCAAAGCCGCCGTGACAATCTGTTCAATCCGGTAGAGCAGCCAGCCCACCAGCCCGATATAGTTTCCTTCCGCCTGGCTTCTGGAACGAAGCTTCTGAATTTCCGGCTCCTCCAGATATTCGTAATCAATGGCAAGAGACTTCTTGTTCAGCGGCCGGGCTTCAATTTCCTTGATATATTCGTTTTTCCGGTTAAACCACTCCCTGAGCCTCATCTCCACAAGCCGTAAAACCATGTTTCCGCCCAGAGCTGCTGCCGCATATTGCAATAATGTCCTCATATCGGTGCCCTGATAAACTGCGTCAATGAGAATTCCCATAAGCACAATATTGATATAGGGTCTGACTGCCCCCAAAACAGCCAGCAGAACAGCTTCTACAAGCATATCCGCATTCCTTTTTGAAAAGTCCCTTAAAAAACGGAGTGTACATTGTAATCTGCTTTTCTGTTTCATGCAAACACACCCTCCTGTTCTGCTTCATTTTCCACATAAGCATCTCCCATGAGAGCGCTGCGGCGCATATTCTCCTCCTGCATTTTATAATATCTGCTCTGTATCTCGAACAGCTCCGCATAGCGGGTCTTCTCCCGCATCAGGCTCTCGTGATTGCCCTCTTCCACAATCGTTCCGTGCTCCAGCAGAACGATTCTGTCGCAGAACCGGGTGCTGGACAATCTGTGGGATATGTAAATCGTAGTTCTTCCTGCCGCCGCCTCACTGAAATGCTGATACAGCTCATTCTCCGCAATGGGGTCAAGGGCCGCCGTGGGCTCATCCAGAATCAAAAGCCCCGACTCCTTATATAAAGCCCTTGCAAAAAGGCATTTCTGCAGTTCGCCACCCGAAAAAGCTGTGGAATCGAAGGTTATCCCCTGAAGGCTCCTGTACTTTTCTTCAAAGCCGGACATGGAAAGCGCCCAGTTTAGCTTTTTGCCGTCTCTTTCCTCCGCGCCCACACAGGTCAGATTCTCGTCCATACCGACGGGCAAAAGCCCGGAATCTTGAAACAGTACGGAAACCACTTTATAATAAACCTCCCTGTTATAGTCGGTAATCGGCCTTCCGTTTGCCAGAATGCTTCCCTCCGTGGGCTGGTAGAACCCACAAATCAGCTTTACCAGCGTCGTCTTTCCGGCTCCGTTCAGTCCCAGCAATGCCAGCTTCTCACCTGCCCTGATGGTCAGAGAAATGTGGGATAGCGTAGGCGCATCATTTCCGGGATAGGTATAAGATACATCCCGCAGTTCTATAGTGATTGGAGACGCAATTTCTGCAATCCCCTGTGTTTTATCGCTGCTTCCCCAGCGATTCTCCATTTCCAGAAGTTCTCTGATATAACTGATTGACACACTCATAGGTCCCATTTGCAGCACAAACCGGATGAAAGTCTCAAAATAAGCCGCAAATCCATTCATAAGACCCAAATACAATACAAATTCCGCTGCTGTCAGCCGCCCCTGCACCAGCAGATAAATCAGATACCCCCAGGCAAAAAAATCAATCACAAATCCAAGCACTGCATCGGAAACGTGTTTTAAAAAATACCAGTTATGAATGCCCGCAAACACCTTACCCATGTGCTCCAGCGCTTCATCATACTTTTTCAGAAATAAATCCAGCAGTTTGTAAATCCGGATATCCTTTCCTGCACTGCCGTCAATTGCCTGACTGCTGATATAAGCTGCCTCTTTCGAATATCTGCTGAGACGGTCATAGCACTCCCTGTGCTTTTTCCTGGCAAAGTTCAGCAGATACATGCTTAATGCCACCGACAAAATCATAAGCGCCACCAGAAGGATACTTTTTCTGCCAATCAAAATTCCATAGAACACTACGCTGACCCCACTGGAAAGGCAGATGGGAAATGCCATACATGCAAGATCAAAATTATAGCTGTCCCGCACTCCTTTCCAGGCGTTTCCAATCACATCCTGCTTCTTGGGCTGCTCCAGAAGATCATAGTCCAGATCCATCACCTTGCGGAAACACTTGTCTGCGTAAAATAAGCTCAGTCTGTGGCTGACCGTACCGGTGTAGCCGTTCATTCCCTTGGAAATCATATTGCAGACAAGCAGCACCGCCGTCAACAGACAGATATAGCCTATGATACGCTCTGCACTCCATCCCTCCTGCAAAACCCGCACCACCTCTGCCGGAAGCAGCGTACCCAGGTACGCCGCCAGTACGGTCGGCACGATGGGCAGAAACTGACACCAAAACAACTTCCTGTCAAATTGCCATACTGCCCGGATATTGTACATCAGATTACTGAACAAACCGTATTTCCGTCGTTTCCGGTTTCCATAAACCTGTGAAAACTCAATCATACTTTCCTCCCTCATCCATTGAATCCAATAACTTACAAAGTGACACTTTCCAGAGTAACATAACAGAAAATAAAAAATGCAATTCCTGCACGAAGTGTTCTTCCGAAAGCACGAATTGCATTTTCATAATGATTGTTCACTCACATTCACTCTCTATTATTGTCAACATTTCTCTTGGAGTAACTATATATGGCTCTGTCGGAAAAGGCTTGATATTTCCTGTAACCAAAAAGGCGTCATCATTCTTTCTCTTTTCCATTACAATTTCATAAAATACTGCATCCTTCGGATCCGGCAATGTCACACCGGTGTCTTCCGCATCAACAAAAATACCGCGTCTCATCATTTCATCAATGATAATATTTATTTTTTCTTCGTCGAAACGGAATTTGGGACGCCTTAGCACCTCTATATACTCTTTCAATACCTGCTCGTTCAATAATGGAATGATATCTCCTACAAATGTATGCTCCAAAACACATCCGGGTACAGAATCCCATCTAAGCATCGCCGACACCAATACATTGGTGTCTATCACTGCATAATATTTCATATTA
>CAMAGI010000176.1 GCA_945833775.1 uncultured Lachnospiraceae bacterium | reverse complement strand
TGGGCAAAAAGCATGAAACAGGGATATGTGGGGACCGAGCATATCCTGGTGGGGCTTTTAAAGGAATCGGACAGTGTTGCGGCAAGGGTGCTTGCGCAGAACGGCGTGGATGCGGATCGTGTTGTGGACATGATCTATGAGCTGATTGCGTTTGACGGCGGAATTACCGTGCGTGAGCGCGAGGGATATTCCCCCAGGGCGGAGAAAATTCTGATGGAGGCGCATCGTCAGGCGGAGCGTTTCGGACAGAACATGACCGGTACGGAGCATATCCTGTTGGCGTTGATCAAGGAAGGTGAGAATGTTGCGCTCAGACTGTTAAATACGCTGGGTGTGAATCCGATGAAGATTTATTCGGATACGTTGGCAGCCATTGGTCAGGATCCGGGTCTTGCCAAAGAGGATCTTTCCCGCAAAGCAGCAGGCAAGGGTAAGGGATCGGCATTAGAGCAGTACAGCCGGGATCTGACTGCCATGGCAAAAGCCGGAAAATTGGATCCGGTCATAGGGCGGGAGGACGAGATCAGCAGAGTGATCCGCATCTTAAGCCGCCGCACCAAGAACAACCCCTGCCTGATCGGTGAACCCGGAGTCGGCAAAACCGCTGTGGTGGAGGGACTTGCCGCCAGAATCGTGGCGGGAGATGTCCCCTTTACGGTGCAGAACAAGCGTGTGCTGACATTGGATTTGTCGGGTATGGTAGCGGGAAGTAAATACCGCGGAGAATTTGAGGAACGCATCAAGAAGGTGATTAAGGAAGTCACGGACGACGGCAACATCATTCTGTTCGTGGATGAACTTCACACTATCATCGGTGCCGGCGGAGCGGAGGGAGCGATTGACGCCTCCAATATTCTCAAGCCGTCCCTGGCCCGCGGAGAGATTCAGATGATCGGCGCAACCACGATTGCGGAATATCGCAAATATGTGGAAAAGGATGCTGCTCTGGAGCGCCGCTTCCAGCCTGTGAACGTGGAGGAACCGTCCGAGGAGGAAGCCATCCGCATTCTGGAGGGGATCAAGGCAAAATATGAGGAGCATCACCATGTGAAGATTACCTCCGAGGCGGTGGAGGCGGCAGTTCGTCTCGGAAACCGCTATATCAATGACCGCAATCTTCCCGATAAGGCCATCGACCTGATCGATGAGGCGGCTGCCGGCGCAAGACTGAAGGCGATGGATGCTCCCGACAAGCAGCGGGAACTGCTGGAGCAGATCAAGAAAATGGATCTTCAGATTGAACGTTCCATTCGCATGGAAGCATTTACCCAGGCTGCTGAAATCAAACACAATCAGGATGCCCTGATTCGAAAATATGAGCGTGCCCGGAAACGGCGCGCAAGCAAAGAACAGGAATACAACTACAGCATCGGAGAAAATGACATCGCAGCGGTTGTTGCCATGTGGACCAAGATACCGGTACAGCGCCTTGCGGAAAAGGAAAGTGAACGGCTGCTGAGACTGGAGGGAACGCTTCATAAGCGCGTGATCGGACAGGAGGAAGCGGTTACTGCCGTAGCCAAAGCCATGCGGAGAGGTCGCGTGGGGTTAAAAGATCCCAACAGACCCATCGGTTCGTTCCTGTTTTTGGGACCCACCGGTGTGGGTAAGACCGAGCTTTCCAAGGCTTTGGCAGAGGCTATGTTCGGTTCGGAGGATGCCATGATTCGCGTCGATATGTCGGAGTATATGGAGGGCCACTCTGTCTCCAAAATGATCGGTTCTCCGCCCGGATATGTGGGCTTTGATGAGGGCGGACAGCTCTCCGAGAAGGTGCGCAGAAACCCCTACTCCGTGGTTTTGTTTGACGAGATAGAAAAGGCGCATCCGGATGTCTTCAACATTTTGTTACAGGTGCTGGACGACGGGCATATCACGGACTCCAAGGGGCGCAAGGTAAGCTTTAAGAATACAATCCTGATCATGACCTCCAACGCGGGAGCACAGCGGATTGTCGATCCCAAGAACCTGGGATTTTCTTCGGGATCCAGTCCCAAGCAGGATTACGACAGAATGAAATCCGGCGTGATGGAGGAAGTGAAGAAGAGCTTCAAACCCGAGTTTATCAACCGTATTGATGATATCATTGTGTTCCACCAGCTGAATGCAGACAACATGAAGGAGATTGTGAATCTGCTGGCGTCCAACCTGACGAAGCGCTGTGAGGCTCAAATGGATATTCATCTTTCGCTCACTCCCGCGTTGAAGACGCATCTGGTGACAAAGTATTCGGACAACAAGATGGGTGCGAGACCCTTGAAGCGTGCTTTGCAATCCGTGGTGGAAGATGCGCTTGCAGAGGAAATCCTGCGCAAGAATGTACAGCCGGGGGATACCGTATCCGCAGGCTTTAAGGATGGAAAAGTTGTTTTTACCGTAAAGAATTCGTAAAAACCGGTAGAAGCATTTCAATTACAATACACAACGGAGGAAGGACAAATGGCAATCGTAGAGGAATTACTGAGAAGTGAGGCAGACGGCAGTGTGAGCTTTGGCAATCATAAGCTTTCTGCAAAGAGCAAGAAGGAAGATTTTGAGCATGCGGGGGATGTCTATAAGGTAAAGACTTTCCGTGAGATCACAAAGCTGGAGAAGAACGGAATGTTTCTGTATGAATCCGTGCCCGGCACCAGTGTTTTGAACCTGCGTGAGACCGAAAACGGCATGGAGTTTGTGGTAGAGGGCGATTCCGATGCACAGATCACGGTGGGGCTTGCCGAGGAGGCAGAGTACGAGGTATTTATCAACGGTGAGAACGTGGGAACCATGTCCACAGGACTCAGCGGAAAGCTTTCTCTGAGCGCGGAGCTTGAGACGGTTGGAGAGGTTTCTGTAAAGATTCAGGCGGTATAGTCTATGGCAAAGGGATCGATGACCAGTATATTCTTCTGTCAAAACTGTGGGTACGAGTCCACCAAATGGATGGGTCAGTGTCCGGGGTGTCGTGCGTGGAATACGTTTGTGGAGGAGCGTGTGGAGAAATCTGCCGCCAAAAGCAGCGCCGCTTCGGCAAGACGAACGGAAGCGTCTTCGGAGCCCTGTACCCTGTCGGAGATCCGTGTGGAGGAGGAAGACAGACTGCTCACGGGCATGGATGAACTGGATCGGGTACTCGGCGGTGGAGTTGTGCGCGGCTCCCTGATCCTTGTGGGCGGAGACCCCGGAATCGGCAAATCCACACTTCTTTTGCAGGTGTGCCGCAATCTCTCCCTGGAGGGACATAAGGTACTGTACATTTCGGGTGAGGAATCCGGCACACAGATTAAGATGCGCGCGGACAGATTGGGAAGTTTTACCAAAGAGATGCAACTTTTGTGTGAGACCAATCTGGATGTCGTTGCCGAGGTGATCCGACGGCACAAACCCGAAGTTGTGGTCATCGATTCCATTCAGACGATGTACAATGAGGCAGTGTCTGCCGCCCCGGGAAGTGTATCCCAGGTGCGTGAGTCCACCGGTGTGCTGATGCAGCTCGCTAAGGGGCTCGGCGTGAGTATTTTTATTGTCGGGCATGTAACCAAGGAGGGAACGGTTGCCGGTCCCCGGGTGTTGGAGCACATGGTGGACATGGTGCTCTATTTTGAGGGAGACCGGCACGCCTCGTATCGTATTCTGCGGGGTGTGAAGAATCGATTCGGTTCGACCAACGAAATCGGCGTGTTCGAGATGCGGGAACAGGGGCTGGTGCAGGTTCAGAATCCGTCCGAATTTATGCTCAACGGACGTCCCGACAATGCCAGCGGAAGCGTAGTTTCCTGTACGATGGAGGGAACACGTCCTCTTATGCTGGAGATTCAGGCACTTGTGTGTCACAGCAATTTCGGAATTCCCAGAAGACAGGCTACGGGTACGGATTTAAATCGTGTGAATCTCCTTTTGGCAGTGCTTGAGAAGCGGTCGGGACTGCAGCTCTCCGGCTGTGATGCCTATGTGAATATCACCGGAGGCGTGAAAATCTTAGAGCCCGCGATTGATCTCGGAATCGTGATGGCGTTGATTTCCAGCTTTCGCAATACAGCACTGGATCCCGGACTGATCGCCTTCGGGGAGGTGGGCCTGTCCGGTGAGGTGCGCGCGGTGAGCATGGC
>CAMAGI010000175.1 GCA_945833775.1 uncultured Lachnospiraceae bacterium | reverse complement strand
TTTGCGCTGGGGGTGGAATATAGTTCCGCGGAGATAGACCGCGCTCTTTTGGCGGAAGAGGGCGCGCCTTTTTCGGGGCAAAGCGGTTCCATTCTCAGTGTTGATAGTTCCGGGCACGGAACGGCGGTGGCAGGTATTGCAGCCGGGTATTCACCGATCTATGAAGGCATCGCAACCGGCGCGGAGCTTTTGATCGTCAAGCTGGGGACCCCCAACGAACGCGGTTTTCCGCGCACGGCGGAAGTGATGCGGGGAATCACCTGGGCACTTCGCAAGGCCGAAATGCTCAATATGCCGCTGGTCGTCAATCTCAGTTTCGGAAACAGCTACGGGGCCCACGACGGAAGCTCCATTCTGGAGCGGTTTCTGGACAGTGCTTCCCAGATCGGCAGGACGGTTATCTGTGTGGGAAGCGGCAATGAGGCGAGCGGAGCCGGTCATGTGGCGGACACGGTTGCCAACACGCCTTCTGCGGAACTGGCGGTGGCAGAGTATGAAAGAAATCTGAACCTGCAGATCTGGAAAAATTACGGGGATATTTACCGGATCACCTTGCGTGCGCCGGGCGGACAGGGATCGGAGATCAGTACTGCCATCGAGCAGGGAAAATATACGGCTCTTCTGGGAAACACGCAAATACTGGTCTATGTGGGAAAACCTTCCCCCTATGCGGTGGCACAGGAGATTTACCTTGAATTTATTCCTCTCGTGGGGGACTACATTGACAGTGGAATCTGGTCGGTGAATTTTGAGAGTGTGCGCGAGGTGACCGGACAATATTTTCTCTACCTGCCGCAGGCAGTCACCCGCTCCGCTCGGACCGGATTCTTTCGCCCCACGCCTCAGGTGACTCTGACCATTCCGTCCACGGCAGCCGGAGTCATTACGGTGGGAGCCTACGATGCCCTGTACGATGCCTACGCTGATTTTTCCGGCAGAGGATACGGGGAATTCGTGCGGACGGTGGGTGTGACGGCAGCAGGACTGGTCAAGCCGGATCTGGTGGCTCCCGGAGTGAATATTCCCGCGCCCGATGTTTACGGCGGCTTTGCAATGGTGACGGGGACTTCCTTTGCCACTCCCATCGCAGCGGGATCGGCGGCGCTCTTGATGGAGTGGGGAATCGTCCGCGGCAATGACCGTTTCCTGTACGGCGAGAAGATGAAAGCCTGCCTGCGCGCCGGAGCACAACCCCTGCGAGGTGAGCAGGAATACCCCAATGAGCGGGTTGGGTACGGCGCTCTTTGCGTCAGTAAGAGTTTGGCGTTGATGGGAGGTAGCTTTGGGTAGGGGATGATCGGCTGCCGGACCGGAAGGTGGATTGGAATCTGGATTGGAAGCTGGATTGGCTGCTGTATCGGGCGACGGATTGCGTGCTGGATCAGGCGCTGGATTGGTTGCCAGATCGGACGTCGTATGAAAAAAGATGTCCGTGGCTTTTCAGGAGTCGGGGTTACGGATTCCTTTTCGGCTATGAAGCCCCAAAAGCGGATTTTCCTATGCGGGCCTACCAATGCGGGAGCCTAATAAGCCCGGAATGCGATTATGCCCATCTGGGCCTACGAGTTTGGAATCCAGATAAGCCTGAAGTGCGATTTTGCCCTTCTGGACCTACAAGTTTGGAATCCAGATAAGCCTGAAATGCAATTTTGCCCATCTGGGCCTACAAATTTGAGATCCTGATAAGCCTAGAATACAATATCTCAATCATAGGCTTACTTTAGTTGCTGGAAAGTAAGCCCAAAGTAGAGGAACAGGATCATAGGCCTATTCTGCAGCTCGAAAAGTAAGCCCAAAGTAAAGGAACAAGATCACAGGCCTATTCTATAAGTTAAGTGATGCCCTACGGTTATGTTTTCTCATATCCTTCATCGTTCACAAAATTTACACACATATTTGCCGGGATTTATATTATAATGTAATGGTCCACGAGAAAAACAAGCGGCACCGAAGGTGACATTTGTTTTTCCGTGGGCCATTAGCGAGAAAAGGATTCTGCGAAGCAGAATGAAGCGCAGCGAAGCGGCGCGTTTTCGAGCAAGAAAAAGAAGAGCGGAAAAAGAAGAACGCAAAAAGGAAGAGCAGAAAAAATAGGAGAAAAACAAGCGGCGCCGGAGGTCACCGAGCAATGCTGCAAAGGAAAGAAAGGAAAGCGCATGGAGCAGATGAAGAAAGCGGCAGCGAAGAACAAGGCTGCCATGCAGAGAGTATATGAGGAGTATAAGGGCAGATTCACTTTTTTGATTCACAGTCTGTCCGATGAGGATGCAGGCACGGGCTTGCAGGAGATTTTTCAAAATGTCTGGGACAAGATTGGGCCGGACTGGACTACCGGTGAGGAACAGTTCGAACTCTATATGATGCGGGAAGCAGTACTGTGGCTGAAACGCAGAGAGACTGCCCGTGATGTGAAGGCATTTAAGCGCAAGACGACCACCGAGTATGCTTACAAGGAGAGGGATGCACTGGAGGCGGTAAGAGCATTGGCGACGGAAGCGGACAAGCCGGAGGACGAGAAGCATCTGTCAATCATAAAGTGCATGCCGGCGATGCCGCGTTATGTCTATGTGCTGAGTGTGGGCCTCGGAATCGATGTGGATCGTACGGCACGTATTATGAAGGATTCCGCTGCGGAAATCTCCCGGGCGAAGGACAATGCGGAGACCTTTGTTAAGAAGGCTTACGCGCAACTTCCGGGAGCAGGGAATGCGCCGAAGGAAGAGGAAGTTTATAGCATCTGTGAGAAAGCCATTGCAAAACAGAAGATCGATCCGGAGACGGAAAATGCGCTCGCACAACTTCATGCCAAATGTACTGTTCCCTTTTGGGCACGTAAGAATGTGCGTATCGCAGCGGTTGTCGCAGCGGTGGCAGCAGTGATCGCGGTGATCGTCTGTGTTGTTCTGCATGTGAAATTCGGCTTTTTTGAAAAAACTCTTTATCGGTCGGATAAGACCGAATACCATGCGGTGATCGAAGTGGAGGATTACGGGAACATTGAAATTGCTCTGGATGCGTCCCAGGCGCCCGAGACGGTGAAGAATTTCATCAAGCTTGCGGAGAGCGGCTTCTATGACGGACTGACATTCCACCGTATCATGGAGGGCTTTATGATCCAGGGCGGTGATCCCGAGGGGAATGGAACCGGCGGAAGCGGGAAAATGCTCAAGGGCGAATTTTCCTTAAACGGTGTGAACAACACCCTGTCCCACACCCGTGGTGCGGTGTCCATGGCCCGGTCAACCGCCTATGACAGTGCCAGCAGCCAGTTCTTCATCGTGCAGGAGGACACCCCCTCATTGGATGGTTCCTACGCAGTGTTCGGCTATGTCACCTCCGGAATGGACGTGGTGGACAAAATTGCGGCAGATGCGGAGCCGACGGATGATAACGGCACCATCCCCGCGGACAAACAGCCCGTGATCAAGAGCATCACAGTATCCGAATAACGAAAAAGAATAACGGACAAAGATCACAACAAACAGACAGCCTTTTACCCGTCGGCGGGAAACCGACCGCAAAAGGCTGTTTTGTTAACCGGCTACAGAAGATCGGAGAAGACAGAACAACAGAGAAGACAGAACAACAGAGGAGACAGAACATGCAGGGATACAACGCAATCGTAGTGTTAAGCGAGAACGCCGAGAAAATGCTGATGTGCATAAGAAGCAAAAATCCCTATCAGGGACTATCCAATTTTGTCGGCGGCAAAATCGAAGAGAATGAGACCGGGATGGACGCGGCATATCGAGAGCTGGAAGAGGAGACAGGCATAACCCAAAAGGACATTGTTCTGTCCCATCTCATGGATTTTTCTTATCCGTTGGAGGATATTTATCTGGAAATCTATGTCGGGAGATGTAACAAAGCGGTAGCGGTACACGGGGAGGAAAATGATCTGTACTGGTCTTCGCTAGATCAGGATTTCTTTGATGTGACACGATACGCAGGAGAGGGAAATATCGGTCACATCATGCTACATGTCAAGATGCATCCCGAATTGTGGAAATAATACATATTCATGCAAAACCCCCATTGTGCAAATACACGGTGGGGGTATATTATGGTATTATGCAGACGGCAGAATGGAGTTTTTTATGGAATTGACAGAAGCACTAAAAATCATGGAAAATCAAAAGCTGATGAGCATGGCAACGTACGGGGAGAAGT
>CAMAGI010000174.1 GCA_945833775.1 uncultured Lachnospiraceae bacterium | reverse complement strand
TCTCACAGCCCTGGCCGGTGTCTGTTCCCGATTCTCCCGGCAAAGTCGCACACAACGGCTCACAGGGCCAACCAGGGTGTGAATGGACACTCGCCGTTCCCTCCTGTGCAAATAAGTTCTTCTTTGATTACAGCGATGCATTTTTTGCACCAGCGTTCCGCTGCATCCATGCACCTTTCTCAGCACTCCGAATCCGAGCTGTACAGATTTTTGTACAAGCCTGTGCTCTATTATGTTTTCGCAAAAGCGATTTAAAATCGTAATCTCAGAAACCAACGTTGGCCCAAAAACCGCATGAATCGGAGGGGATACTTCCATGGGGGAAGAATTGATGCGCAAAGTCTGGGGCATCTGCGCAGACCGCTATGGTGCTGCTTTGCCGGATATCATTTTCAACAGACTGCAGCAGGAGCTTCAAAATATTACCGTAAATGGCTTTTCCGAAGACTACTTGTCCACAAGCGGCATCTGCCTGGAGCTCCAGCACCGCAACGCATTACAGATCTGTCTTGGCACGGTTGGCAACTCATTTGTCGCCTACTTGTTAGGTATCACAGAGATCAATCCCCTCCCGCCACATTACCGCTGTCCTCACTGCAAGCGGGTAACCTTTGTATCGGACGTTTTGAATGGATTTGATTTACCGCCGCAGGATTGCCCTGTCTGCCGCACTCCCATGGAAGGTGACGGACATCATTTGCATACCGCATGGTTCACCGGGTGGGATGGAACTTGCCCACCAGCATTTGGGGAGTTTAGGATGACTCCGAAGGGAATCCAAATAACAGAGCAGGCTTTGAAAAAACATTCTCCTCTGACACCGCTTGTATTCAGCAATGACCGGTTCGCAGGCTGGTATCTTTGCAATTCAGAAAACCTGCGTCATGCGGAGTGGATACATCTCGCATATCCCGGACGTCCAAACCATATTGTACCGGGAGTGAAATACGACTGCGATCTGCCTGCGCCGCGTATTCTTGTCCATGACAGTGTTTTTTTAAGAAAGCTGGAATGGCTATCGGACGTTACCGGCGTTGAGCTATCCTCGATCCCGATGAATAACCCGGCTATATATAACGCATTTTGCAGAGCAATTGAGTATGATACCGCTGACGCAGGTAATCTGCTCTGCACAACTGGTCTTTGCGCTTCGGAGGAACTGCTCAGTGACAGATTTACTCTTTGGAGACAGGCTTCCAAGAGCGGATTATCTTTTTCCAGACTTGTCTCGCTGTATGGCGTTATGCATATGAGCGTTCGCCATTCGAGTGCATTGGATTTGTCCACAGCGTTGACATTCAGTGACCGCGATTCCGTGATGGAGTATCTGATCCGTCAGGGTCTGCCCCCAAAGGACGCTTTCCAAACAGCCGACAATATGCGGTACGGGAGATTTGCCCACATGCCAGCAGATGCATACCCCGTTTTTATACAGGGAATAAACGATGACGGCTTCTTTTTTCATGCGGCGCAAAACACGGAATATCTGTTTCCCAGAGCGCATAATTCAGCTGTCGTTATGAATGCTGTGCGACTGGCCTGGTTTTCCATTTATGAACCAAGTGCTTTTCGGGAAGTACAGGACATTGCCCACACTCCATGAGAAATCTTCCGTCCAACTTTGATGCGAAATCATCGGGGCGCTGGTAAACAGTAGCTGCCTATGCTTCTTCGCTCGCAGGCGTTGGACAAATTTACACACATATGTTAAAATACAGGCAACGATCAGACTGGGAGTGGATGTCATGATGACAGATCGGGCCAACGCCATCTGCCTTCTTCAGATTTTGAAAGAATATTCTGATGAGAACCATATCCTGTCCATGCGGGAGATCATCGGAAAACTGTCTGCTTTGTATGATATGGAACTGGACCGCCGCACCGTATACAGCGCCATAGATCTGCTGTGCAATCTGGGGTATGACATTTCTGTTTACGATGAAAACAAGAAGGGCTATTATCTGCGCAGCCGCGAATTTGAGGCTGCGGAAGTGCGTCTCCTGATGGACGCGGTTTATTCTTTCGATTATATTCCGGCCAAGCAAACGCAATATTTGATTCAAAAGCTGCAAGGCTTTCTCAGTGTTCATGAACGAAAGCAGTATAAAAATCTGACAGTTGTAAGACAGGAGCGGAAAACGCAGAATGCGGAGGTCTTTTTGAATATTGAGCTTTTGGACGAGGCCATCTCAAAAAAGCAAAAAGTCTCATTTACATATCTGGAATATGGGCTGGACAAGCAGCTTCACCCCCGGAGGGAAAAGCCCTATATCGTCAGCCCTTATGGAATGGTATGTGAGAACGAGCATTACTATTTGATCAACATCAAAGATGGTTTTTCAACGCCCAGCCTGTACCGAATCGATTTGATGAGGGACATCTCCCTTCTGAATGAACCTGTTGCCATAGATGCCAAAAACGCCTGTTTGGACTCCGTACAAAAGGTGACCTATGCGTTTGTAGGAAAGCAGGAAGAAATCAAACTGCGCTGTGAGAATTTCACACTTCGGTATGTGTTGGACCGGTTTGGGACGGATGTCCGGATCACGGATAACCATGGCGGCACCTTTACCGCCAGTTTCTCCGCTTCTCCGAATGGCGTCAAGTTTTGGGCGCTGCAGTACCTCCCTTACATAGAGGTTCTGTCCCCTCAGTCCTTGCGGGATTCCATCATTGACAGCATCAAAAGCAACAAGTATCTGGAGGTGTAACCATGTATAGCGGCAGTCCAAGCACATCAAACGAGATCTCAGATAAAGAGGCGCTGCAGAACTTGTTGCTGGACATTCAGTGCCTGGATAGATTGTCAAAATGGAGCAATCGCTTTAATCTTTTTGACGTTCTGAAAATATCCGGCACCGAGATCCGCCACAGCAACGTGCTGGCATGGCTCCTTGATCCTAATGAGAACCACGGTCTCGGGGATGCTGTCCTGCGGAGGCTATTGCAAACACTGGTGATCAATTCGCCCCAGGCAGATGTTTTCCATTCCCTCCTGATGGACCTGTATGGATTTACCGTTTTGCGGGAGTGGGAGCATATCGACCTGCTTGCAGTCTCTCATGAAGAAAGATTCCTGCTTTGCATAGAAAACAAGGTTTTCTCCGGGGAACACGATCATCAGTTGGCCCGATATCAAGAGCTTCTGGAAAAAGAGTACCCGCAATATCACAAAATTTTTGCATTTCTCACGCCGGGCGGTACAGAGCCAGAGGAGGAAACCGCCTGTGGCACTTGGCAGTCGATCAGCTATGAGCAGATCATAGAGGTGGTAGAGGCTGCCAAGTTCGAAAAGACGCTGTCCGCAGAAGTCTCATATTTTATTGACCAATATTTGGATGCAGTCAGGAGGCATATTGTGGGAGACCGTGAGCTTGAAAAAATTTGCAGAGAGATCTATGCCAAACACCGTCAGGCGCTGGATCTGATTTATGAAAATCGCCCGGATACTGCTTCGCAGATTTCATCCATCGTGCAGGAATGGTGCGAAGAGAAATCCCACACAGGCGAGATCAGTTTTGATCCCCAATATTCCGGAAAAACGTACATTCGATTCACTACACCGTACATGACGAAACTCTTGCCTGAATTTGAAGAGGAAAAGAGCGGTTGGAACTCAAAAAGCATGTACTACTATGAGGTAGTCAACTATGGAAATTCTATCAAAGTTGTTTTGACCGTCGGGCGTGACAATCTCTCCGCACACCAGATGGACTGCTGTGAACAGCTGAGCACACTCTTAAATCAGCCGGACAAAAAAGAGGCGTGGCGTTGGAAACGGTTGTTTGCTACACGTCGGCACAGCATAAAAGCTGATCCTTTAACGGACGATTTGCATAAGGAACTCTTTCAGGCTATGGATCAATATTGGGAACAAATCGCTGATTTTGAGCATAAAACTTGTACAGCGATTGAACAATCTTCCCAAACGCTTGATGGGAACCTTCCCGTTTGATCATGGGAGATTCCTGTCTTCACCGCCACTCTATGGCCTGACCCAAACCGTGACCCAGACTGGGATCGGAGCAGGCAGCAGACAACGGAACCAACGGAGCGGACAGCAAACAATTTTGACCAAATAGGCCCGGAAAGGTCTCAAAAGCAGCCGACAGCAGCCTCGGCCGCAGCTCATAACCCGGAGGTCGTAGGTTCAAGTCCTGCCCCCGCAACCATAAAACACC
>CAMAGI010000173.1 GCA_945833775.1 uncultured Lachnospiraceae bacterium | reverse complement strand
TTTGGCTTCGAAGATGCGATTTCTCTGGACCATGACTGCGGGCCGGGATTTGCTTTGTGGGTTACGGATGAAGTCTATGACGAAATCGGAGCACAGCTGCAGGACGCCTATGAGAAGCTCCCGAAGGTGTTTGCCGGATACATTCGTACCGGGACCTCCACGGGGACAGGCAGATGCGGTGTCTGCAGAATCCGTGATTTCTTTACAAGAGTGCTGGGAGGACATCCGATTCCCTCCACTGTGGAAGAATGGAGGACGATCGAGGAGTCGGCTCTTGCCGCTGCGGTCAACGGTCGTGTGTTTACGGATCCGGAGGGCGCATTTACCGCACAGAGAGCCAAACTGCAGGCGTATTATCCGCTGGCTGTGCGAAGGGAAAAGCTGGCCCGGGAACTGATGTATGCGGCACAGACCGGACAATACAATTACGGGCGCGCCATGGCAAGAGGGGAGTATGTGACAGCAGCCCTTGCCCTGTCCGAATATATGCAGAGTATCATGCATGTGGTGTATCTGCTGAATCGGACATATGCACCGTATTACAAATGGCAGCATCGGATGCTGAATGGGCTCACCATATTGCCCGAGATCGGAGAGGCACTTACGGCAATCTGTGACATGCCTTCCCAACGGGACGCATGGAAGGACTATGGATACAACGGGAATCCCAATCCCAACGACCGGATTGCCGGGGCTATTGAACTCGTGGCGAAGCGTATCGTGGATACCCTTCAGGATATGCATTTATCGGAAAGCGACGATCTGTATCTGGAGCGACAGGCACAGGAGGTCTTAAAGCATATGAGAGATAACAGAGAACAATTGATTGATGAAATCGTGCGGTTTGAATGGACCGAGTTTGATCTGGTACGCAATGAGGGCGGAAGGGCAAGCTGTCAGAATGACTGGCCTACTTTTTCCATCATGCGAAAGAGCCAGTATATGACCTGGACGGATGATATGCTGCAGGAGTATTTATGGCATATCGATCATGCCCTTAAGAGCGGCAGAAACCTGATTACTGAAAAATACGGGCGCATGATGGAGAGCACGGCGCCTGAACAGTATGAGAAGCTGAAAGATTCCTTCCCGGAGCTGTCCGAGAGACGCAAGCAGATTCAGGAGGAAATCATTAAGATTCAGGTGGCATGGATGGAGGAATTCGCTGCGAAGTATCCCGGGATGGCGGGAAATGCCCGTTCTATTCACACATCTGAGGATCTGCCCTATAACACCTCCTATGAGACGTATCTGCGGGGAGAGTTGGGGACTTATTCGGAGGAACTGATGGCACTGTATGGGCAGTTTATCGTAAACCTCTCGACACAGGGGCGGAACCTTGCTTTTATGACCATGGAAAATACCGCTAAGCTGTACGGGTACAAGAGCCTTGAGGAAGCGGAGAGCAAAATGCGGTAGGCGGCAGCCGACTGATAAACCGGGGGTACAAAATGACACGGAGACATTTTGATAAGAGATTTGCAGAATTGGTTGCGCAGATACCGGAAGATGAATACGATGTCGGGAAGCTTTTTGAGCTGTTCCGCACCTATTCGGCTTCCGTTGCGCCGGATTACGGAATCGAATACATTTATATCCAGATGCTGGCTCCCGGACCGGACCATTCCTCCATGCAGCAGTCCTTGGCAAGTGATATCTACCGATCGGGATACCCCGGTGAATGCGACGAAAAAATGTACCATTTTTCCATCGGAAACGGCGGCTATGCGGATGTGTATGTCGGTGTCCGGAAAGGAGTTGTTTGGACACCGGAACAGCAACAGGATATCACGACATTCATCAAGACCCAGTATCTGTTCAATGGCAGAGTCGAGGCAATGCGACAGCTGGACCGGGTGATGTTCACGGATCAGATTACCCATGTTCTCAACCAGGCCGGACTGTACAAATCCATGGGAGCGAAGATGGCTTCGGGGGGACTGGCCGGGTACTGCTCAAACTTTATCAATATCCGCAATATGAAGCTGTTCAATGAAAAATATACTGAACAGGGCGGCAATGCGTTGCTGATGGGATTTGCGCAGCGTATCGCCAGATACATAGGCGATGACGGAGCGTTTGCACGACTTGGCGGAGATAACTTCCTGGCATTGATCGAGTCCTCCCGTGAGGAAGCTCTCATCAGCTTTCTCGGTAATTTGTGGGTGGATCTGACCGACCGAAGCGGAAGTACCACGAAGGTTAAGATGGAGGTCCGGGCCGGATACTACCATGCCGGACCGGGAGATCAGGTATCGGATGTCATGAACAATGCCAGTATTGCCCTCCAATTCGCACGCAGGGATGTGAATGAACCGATCAAGGAGTTTCATAACAATATGAAGACACAGTTCTTCCGGATCAAGCAGCTGGAGGAGAATGTTCCAGCGGCTCTTGGGAGAGAAGAGTTTGTTGTCTACTACCAGCCCAAAGCCGATATCAGCGACAGGGAGCATTTTGTGCTTTGCGGTGCGGAGGCGCTTGTCAGATGGATGCAGGACGGCAATCTGATACCGCCCATGCAATTTATTCCGGCACTGGAGAAAAACGGTCTGGTGGCACAGCTGGATTTTTATGTTCTGGAGCATGTGTGCAGGAATATCAAGGCATGGAAAGAAGCGGGTCTGCAGCCGGTTCCGGTGTCTGTCAACTTTTCCAGACGGCACTTAAAGAACGAAAACATCGTGGAGAACATTATGGCGGTGGTGAACCGGTATGGGATCGAGCCTTCATTGTTGGAGATTGAGATTACGGAATCCTATGATATTGACGATATGGATGTGCTGTCCCGCTTTGAGCGGAAGATGCACGAATACGGAATCAAAGTTGCCGTGGACGACTTCGGAAGCGGATTCTCTTCCATTCGTCTGATTAAGAATATCGTGACCGACACCATCAAGCTGGACAAGAGTATTGTGGACGGTATCGGAGAAGACCGGGAGGATGACATTATCATAAGCCATATCATTCATATGGTCCGGGCGCTTGGCAAGGAGGTTCTCGCCGAGGGCGTGGAGAAAACGGAGCAGGCGGATTTCCTGCGGGAAAACGATTGCAATACGATACAGGGCTATCTGTATGCGAAACCCATGCCCAGAGAAGCGTTTGAAGAGTCCCTGAAGAACCGGTCGTGACATTTAACGACCGGTCTTTTTCATCCTGCGTTTCATTTCGTACATTAATCGAGCTGCTTCATACCTGACGAATAAGTAACAACACTCGTGGAGAGGATCAGGATTTGCAAATACACTATACAAGCTTGAATATATGAAATCTCATACCACCAGGGGATGTGAGATTCTCAATAATATCAAGGATACCTGGGATCAGGAGTATCGAAAGGTCAGTTATGATATTTGTCGCCATCATCATGAGCGCTATGACGGCAAGGGGTATCCGGACGGACTGAAAGGGGAGGATATTCTTATTTCCGCACAGATTGTGTCTCTGGCTGATGTTTACGACGCGCTGGTGAATGAGAGAGTCTATAAGAGCGCGTTTTCCAGGGAAAAGGCATTTCGGATGATTATGACGGGGGAGTGCGGTGTCTTTTCACCAAAGCTGTTGGATTGCTTTAGGAGTGTTCGCAAGGAATTCGAGAGGCTTGCAGATACATCCCTATAAGTGCGGAGAGACGTTGCAACTCAAAGGAGGACACAAAAAGTTCACAAAAATTATTAGCACTCACTATTGACGAGTGCTAATAATGGTGTTATAACAGTTATAGAACAAAGGAGAGATCCCCAGTTCCGGTAACCTATAAATTTTATTTATTGGAAAAGGAGCGATGACTTATGATGACACCTAGTATTTTTGGAGAGAACTTATTTGACGATTTCTTTGACGGGTTCTTTGGTTTTCCTGTATTCGACGACAGAGCGATGCAGAAGGCACAGAAGAAACTGTACGGACGACATGCCGCAGACATGATGAAGACGGATGTTCGGGATCACGATGACCACTACGAAGTGGACATTGATCTGCCCGGTTTCAAGAAAGAGGAAATTTCTCTGGAACTGAAGGACGGGTACCTTGTGATCAGTGCATCGAAGGGACTTGATCAGGATGAGAAGGACAATAAGGACGGTAAATTTGTCCGCCGCGAGCGTTATGTGGGCAGCATGAGCAGATCCTTCTATGTGGGCGAGAATATGCAGCAGGAAGATATCCATGCGAAGTATGAGAGCGGGGTATTGAAGCTGTACATCCCCAAGGAGGACA
>CAMAGI010000172.1 GCA_945833775.1 uncultured Lachnospiraceae bacterium | reverse complement strand
CAGGCCGGAGAGAGTGAGGGAGACATGAAGGTAAAAATCGAGATTGCTCCCGAAGTCGATGAACCGGAGGTAATCGTCCGGTGCAGTTCCTTAACGGAGGAGGTTGTGGCGCTGCAAAAATATATCGCGGATCAGGGAGGACACAGGTGCCTGTCCTTAAAACAGGGAGATACGGACTATTTCATCCCGCTGACCGAGATTTATTTTTTTGAGACGGAGGGAAGAGCGATACATGCCCACACGGCGGACCGGATTTTTGATGCACCCTATAAGCTGTATGAACTGGAGGAATTCCTGCCCGGTGCATTCATGCGGATATCCAAGTCCACCATAGCAAATCTGGATCATATCTATTCCATCACCAGAAATCTGACGGCTTCCAGTGTGATGGAGTTTGCGGGCAGTAAAAAGACTGCCGCCGTGTCCAGAGGCTACTATAAGGCGGTATCGGAGAGATTAGCGCAAAGACGTCTGGGCAAAACGCTCAGCGAAAGAAACGGGAAAGGTTAGGTAGGAGAAGATGAAAAGAAGAATCGGAAAGTGGTTTTGGGGGATTTTGTTTTTGTTGTGTGCGGTGGTGCTTTTGGCAAACCGTCTGGAATTGTTCCATTTTGGAGGGATCAATATCTGGAATGTGATGCTCTCGGTATTACTTGCCGCCTGGCTTGTGGATAGTATTCTGCGCCGGAAGATTGAGGGAGTCCTGTTTTCCGTGGCGTTTCTGATTATCGCCAACGATTCCCTTCTGGGACTTGAGGCCATCACTCCCTGGCCGGTGCTCTTCGCGGCACTTCTCGCCACCATCGGACTTCACATTCTGTTTCCCAATCTGAAGCGAGGGAAATTCCGTCACGGAATTGATTTTGAGGCGGATATTCCCGTGCTGGATCAGCATGGTGATGACGGAGGAAAGGTCAGTTTTGTCCGCAACGGCAACTCTCTGCACTGTGAGAACAGCTTCGGCGAGGGTGTGAAGTATCTGGACGGATATACCATCAAAGATGCACATCTGGAGAGCTCCTTCGGTTGCATGACGGTCTATTTTGACAATGCAATATTGGAAGATAACCATGCGGCGGTTCATGCGGAGGTCAGCTTCGGCAAAATGATTCTCTATATACCCTCCGACTGGCAGGTGCATATCAACACGGATTCTGCCTTCGGTTCGGTAGAGGAGCGTGGAAGATGCAATCCGAACGGTGAGAAGGTACTGGATATCTACGGCGAGGCCAGCTTCGGATCCCTGGAGATTCGCTATGTCTGAGGGCAGGATCGAGAAACACAATCTTTGAAAAAAACTTGACAAATGAAGGAAAAGAGTCTATCGTATATGTATAGTATGAGATGATAACCAGAGTAAGAGTGGCAAGCGCCACTCTTTCTTCTTTGTCTGGGGAGATTTTCATGGAACCATATCACCTGTATGAGGGAGGAATGTTATGTCGAAACGGGAGGACTACGAAGCCCGGACGGAAGCGCTTCTTGCACCGATTGCGGAGGCAAACGGTGTCAGGATCTACGATGTCGAATATGTCAAGGAGGGCAGCGACTATTACCTTCGCGCCTATATTGACAAGGGTGAGGGCGTCAACATCGCGGACTGCGAGAACGTAAGCCGCGCTTTGTCCGATGTGCTGGACCGGGAGGATTTTATCCCCGATGCCTATATTCTGGAGGTATCCAGTCCGGGACTGGGGCGGACGCTGAAAAAGGATCGTCATCTGGAAGCAAGCCTGGGACAGGAGGTTGAGATCAAGCTGTATAAGCCCATTGACAAATGCAAGGAGTTTGACGGCATCCTGGAAAAATACGACGCGGAGAGCATTACAATCCGGCAGGAGGGCACTGAACGAAGATTCCTGCGCAGTGAGATCGCTTTGATTCGACTGGCACTTGATTTTTAGACACTGATTTCGAAAACGAAAGAACACAAAATAAGCCGTAAGGCGGAACGGAGGAAATGATGAACAAGGAATTAATGGAGGCATTGGACATACTGGAGAAGGAGAAAGAGATCAGCAAAGAGACGCTCTTTGAAGCAATTGAGAACTCCCTGCTCACTGCCTGCAAAAACCATTTCGGAAAGGCCGACAATGTACATGTGGAAATCGACAGAGAAACCTGCGATTTTCTGGTATATGCGGAGAAGGAAGTGGTTGCCGCAAGAGAAGATGTGGAGGATGACTGCCTTCAGATTGCTCTGGAGGATGCACAGGCAATCTCCTCGAAAGCTCAGGTTGGTGATATGCTCCATGTGGAGATCAAGTCCAAGGAGTTCGGACGTATTGCAACCCAGAATGCAAAGAACGTCATTCTGCAGAAGATCCGTGAGGAAGAGAGAAGTGTGATCTACAGTCAGTACTTTGAAAAGGAAAAGGATGTTGTCACCGGAGTGGTTCAGCGCTACATCAAGAACAATATCAGCATTAACCTGGGCAAGGCGGATGCGATCCTGACCGAGAGCGAGCAGGTGAAGGGAGAGGTATTCCGCCCCACCGAGCGTATCAAGGTGTACATCCTGGAAGTAAAAAATACCCCGAAGGGACCTCGCATCAGCGTGAGCCGTTCCCATCCGGAGCTGGTAAAGCGTTTGTTTGAGTCTGAGGTAACCGAGATCCGTGACGGTGTTGTCGAGATCAAGAGTATCGCCAGAGAGGCGGGAAGCCGTACCAAGATCGCTGTCTGGAGCAACAACCCCAACGTTGACGCTGTGGGAGCATGTGTGGGTATGAACGGTGCGCGGGTCAATGCCATTGTCGAAGAACTGCGCGGTGAGAAGATCGATATCGTGAACTGGGATGAGAACCCCGGAAATCTGATTCAGAATGCGCTTTCTCCCGCCAAGATCGTCGCTGTTTTTGCAGATCCCGATGAGAAGACCGCTAAGGTAGTCGTGCCCGATTATCAGCTCTCTCTGGCAATCGGTAAGGAAGGACAGAACGCACGTCTTGCCGCACGTCTGACCGGCTATAAGATTGACATCAAGTCGGAGACCCAGGCGAAGGATGCTCCCGGATTCCGCTACGAGGATTATCTGGATGATGAGTACGAGGAAGGCGAGTACGACGAGTTCTATGATGAGGAGCAGTAAGATCTATGGCAAATAAAGCTTCGAAGCCTGCTTCAAAAAAAGTTTCTCTGCGCCGGTGTGTCGGATGCGGTGAAATGAAAGGCAAAAAGGAAATGATGAGAGTCCTTCGCAGTGCGGAGGGAGAAATCTGTCTGGATGTCACAGGCAAAAAGAACGGACGGGGCGCATATCTTTGTAAGAACGGTGACTGTCTGAAGACAGCCCGCAGGAACAAAGGCCTTGAGCGCTCTTTAAAGTGCAGCATTCCGGACGAGGTTTATGATACGTTAGAGAAGGAGTTTGAGAATCTTGAAGCAAGATAAGGTCTTGTCGTTATTGGGACTCGCGATGAGAGGACACAACCTGGTGAGCGGGGAATTACAGACCGAAGAGTCGGTAAAGAACGGTTCGGCCATGCTGGTAATTGTGGCGGAGGATGCGTCGGCGAATACCAAAAAGCTGTTTAGGGACAAATGCTCATTTTACGAGGTTCCTGTCTATGGGTACGGGACAAAGGAAACACTGGGCAGGGCTATCGGAAAAGAATTGCGTTCTTCTCTTGGCGTGTGTGACGAAGGACTTGCAAAGACGATTATCAAACAACTGGAAAATCATTGTTGTGCGGAAACCACCGGAAGATGCATGACAGAAATTGGAGGAAAGCATGGCGAATAAAATCAAAGTATCTGACTTTGCAAAAGAGCAAGGTGTAAAGAGTAAAGATATTATAGGCATCTGCCAGGAACTGGGCATTGAGGCGAAAGCGGCCAACAGCTCCATTGACGAAGATGCCGCAAAGAGAATTCTGGCAAAGCTGGGCAGTGCGAAGCCGGAAGCTGCCGTCAAGGAAGATAAGGCGGAGAAGGAGAAGCCTGCTGCAAAGACGCAGACTCCGGCGCCGGAGTCTGCACCCGCAAAGGCTGCACCTGCTCCGGAGGCAAAGACTGCGGGCGGTGAGACGGCACAGGAGGAAGCTCCCAGGAAAAAGAAGAAAATCTTTATTGTAAGCAATCAGCAGAATTCCAGAACCCCCGGAAACGGTGGTCAGGGTGGAAGACCCCAGGGCGGTCACAATCAGGGCGGACAGCGTCCGGGTAATTACGGCGGTGCAAGACCCCAGGCTCCCGCGCCCCGTCAGCCCATCAAGCCCCTTACCCCTCCTTC
>CAMAGI010000171.1 GCA_945833775.1 uncultured Lachnospiraceae bacterium | reverse complement strand
AAAAACAGCGAGCGTCCCGTTCTGGACGATATCAATCTGGAGATTGCAGCGGGGGAGACCATCGGTATTCTGGGCGGAACCGGTAGTTCCAAGACCAGTCTGGTCAATCTGATCAGCCGCCTCTACGATGTGAACGAGGGAGCAGTTTATGTGGGCGGCAAGGACGTCCGTTGCTACGATCTGGAGACATTGCGCAACGAGGTATCCGTTGTCCTTCAGAAAAATGTGCTGTTCTCGGGCACCATTCTGGAAAACCTGCGCTGGGGTGACCCGGATGCCGACCGGGAGGAGTGCATCCGTGCATGCCGGCTTGCCTGTGCGGATGAGTTCATCGAGAAGATGCCCAAGCAATACGATACCTATATTGAACAGGGCGGATCCAATGTTTCCGGCGGTCAGAAACAGCGTCTTTGCATAGCGCGGGCACTGCTGAAAAAGCCGAAAATTCTGATTCTGGATGACAGTACCAGTGCGGTGGATACCGCCACCGACAGCAGGATCCGCAAAGCTTTTGCGACCGAGATCCCCAATACCACCAAGCTGATCATTGCCCAGAGAATCTCCAGCATCCAGGATGCCGACCGGATTATTGTACTGGATAACGGCCGTGTGGATGCGGTGGGAACCCACGAGGAGCTTCTTGCGACGAATGCAATCTACCGCGAGGTCTATGAGGCACAGACCGGCGGCAGCGGCGATTTTGATGAAAACGGAGGTGAGCAGTAATGACCGAGGCTAGAAAAGGAAAACCAATGGGCGGTCCCGGACACGGTGGTCCGAGAGGACCCAAACCCAAGATTGAACATCCCTTCCGTCTGATGGGACGTATCCTACGCTTTGTATTTGCCAATTACGGAATTCATTATTCCATTGTGCTGGTATGTATCGTGGGAAGTGTGCTGTGCAATGTTCAGGGAACCATGTTCACCAAGTCCCTGATTGATGATTATATTATGCCCATGCTTGGGCAGGCAACACCCGATTTCGGGCCGCTTTTGGGCGCAATCGGAAGAGTGGGCAGCTTCTATTTGCTGGGTGTCGTCTTTGCCTTCACCCAGTCCCGGCTGATGATCTACATCACGCAGGGAACCATGCGTAAGATGCGCGATACGCTGTTTTCACACATGTCAAAGCTTCCGATCCGCTATTTTGATACCCATACCCACGGCGACATTATGTCGGTGTATACCAATGACATTGACACCCTGCGGCAGATGATCAGTCAGAGTATCCCGCAGATGATTAACAGTGTGATCACTATCGTCAGCGTCCTTATCAGCATGATCGTATTGAATGTTCCGCTGACGGTTCTGACCCTGTTTATGGTGGCTCTCATGATGGTTGTGACCGCAAAGGTTGCGGGCAAGAGCGGCAGCTTCTTTCAGAGACAGCAGGCGGCGATCGGTGCCCTGAACGGATTTGTGGAGGAGCGCACCGAAGGTCAGAAGGTGGTAAAGGTTTTCTGCCACGAGGAACAGAGTGTGGAGGAGTTCACCGCATTGAATCAGGAGCTCTTCGACAGTGCGTACAACGCCAACTGCTTTGCCAATATCATGATGCCCATCAACGCCCAGATCGGAAATCTGAGCTATGTGCTGGTGGCCTGTGTGGGCGGTGCGCTGGCTCTGGGCAATGTGGGAGGATTTACCATCGGCGGCCTGGCCAGCTTCTTGACCTTCAACAAGAGCTTCAACATGCCCATCAACCAGGTGAGCATGCAGCTCAACAGCATTGTCATGGCGCTTGCCGGCGCGAAGCGTTTCTTTGATCTTCTGGACGAACCCGTGGAGACGGACAACGGATATGTCACCCTGGTGCGCTGCCGCAAGGAAAACGGGCAGATTGTGGAATGCGCCGAGCGGACCGGTATGTGGGCATGGAAGCACACCCATCAGGCAGACGGCACCGTGGATTATGTAGAGCTTCAGGGGGAAGTGGTCTTCGACGGTGTGGATTTCGGCTACACGGATGAGAAAATGGTGCTCCATGATGTGAAGCTTTTTGCAAAGCCCGGTCAGAAAATCGCTTTTGTGGGCTCCACCGGCGCCGGGAAGACGACCATCACCAACCTGATTAACCGCTTCTACGATATACAGGACGGCAAGATCCGCTACGACGGGATCAATGTCAACAAGATTAAGAAAGCGGACCTGCGCAGATCCCTCGGTATCGTATTGCAGGAGACCAATCTGTTTACGGCGACGGTGATGGAAAATATACGTTTCGGAAAGCTGGATGCCACGGATGAGGAAGTGATCGCTGCGGCAAAGCTTGCCAATGCGGACGGCTTTATCCGTCAGCTCCCCGACGGCTACAATACGGTACTCACCGGAAACGGCGCGAACTTAAGTCAGGGACAGCGCCAGCTTTTGTCCATTGCGCGGGCGGCGGTGGCGGATCCCCCCGTGCTGATTCTGGATGAAGCCACCAGCTCCATCGACACCCGCACCGAGAAGATTGTGCAGGACGGCATGGATAAGCTGATGAGCGGACGCACCACCTTTGTCATCGCCCACAGACTCTCCACCGTACGAAACAGCGACTGTATCATGGTTCTTGAGCAGGGCCGTATCATTGAGCGGGGAACCCATGAGGAGCTGCTGGAGCAGAAGGGCAAGTACTATCAGCTCTATACCGGCAATGCGATCGCATAAGAAAATCGTGCAAAAAAGTTCCCCATTTCTGCGGTAGAATAAATGCAGAAAACATGATACAATCTCCCAAAAGGACAGGGGATATCGGAGAGAAGACCAATGAACGAAAAGATACTTGCGAATCGGTTGCGCTATATTGTGAGTTTTGATTACCAGACGGAGTCCGGCTTTGACAGTTTTTGTGAGATGCTTGCCGGGCATCCGTTGTGGCGTGCGGGAGAACCCTCCCGGTATGAGAAGGATATTTACCGCTACCTGGTGGACGCCTTTATGCCCAATGCACAAAGGACCAATGTGGGGTGCAGCTTTGAAATCTACACCGGGAAGGGGAAGAAAAAGCCCGAGGTTTTTAAAATGCTCTACCTGCCTGTGGGTGATAAACCGGTGGAGCTGACCATGAAGAATGCCGGACTGTACCTCTTTCGAAGCGGTGTCGGTTTCTTCTGGTATGAGGTGGAACTGCAAAAGGATGAGGACAACCCCAGGACAGGTCATAACGAGCCCAGAGTCTATACCTGCGAACAGCTCGCCGTTTTTCAAAATACGTTCAAGGAACTGAACTTTGATAGCTACGGAACCAGGCCGAAGCAGGGAAGCAATGCGGCACCCAAGAATAAAATCTATCGCATCTGCGAAGCGGGTGACGAGCGCGAAGGGGACTGGGTGGAAGGAGAGTATCGAGTGCGGGAATTTTCCATGGGGGATTGGATCGCCAGCCTTCTGGCCGGGTATCTGGACCCTAAGGATGCCCCGCTCATGAACTGGGAGGTTCATTTCCTTCCGGACCGGGAAAACTGGGCAGCCGGGAGAATGACCGGAGTACATAAAGATCGGGTTCCCGACAAGGCGATCCTCTTTTCCTATGTGCTGACAGAATCTGCCCACGCAGCCCGGGCGACCGAAGAAGACATGACAGTGCAGATGCCGGAATTTTTAAAAAACATCTTCTGCCTGACGAACGGATATACCTCCAAGTACCGGATGCCGGACGGGGTGTACGAGGAGTGCTTCCGACCTTTCCGGAATGCGTTCTGGTATGCCTCCAGACAGGGCTGCGGCTATTTTGCCACAGAGGATGAGAGCAATGTGGAATTTTTCCGCAATAATTTCCCGCAGAAGTT
Organism: uncultured Lachnospiraceae bacterium; assembly: GCA_945833775.1. Lineage (GTDB taxonomy): Bacteria > Bacillota > Clostridia > Lachnospirales > Lachnospiraceae > Acetatifactor. The sequence goes on along the minus strand of CAMAGI010000171.1, from coordinate 490 downwards.
TGCCGAGGATTATTTTGTGCTCTACATCCTGTTACTCTACCAGTCCTATACGCTGCTGCACTGGTCCGCCATCATTGCGCAGCAGCTCTCGGCCGATGCTGCGGACTATCGGTCCGGCGGCGTGGAAGTGCTGGAGGATCTGGAGACCACCATCAATGTGTTTTTGTTAAAGAGTGTCTATACCTCTGTGAGTCATATTCAACATCAGAACGGGTTCTACGACTATGTGTTCAAGCGCCTGTGCATTGCGGAGGATATTGAGAGTGTCAGAACCGGCATGGACTATCTGAATGAAATGCAGAAGGACATCCGTCAGCGGCAGGAGGACGCAAAGAAGCAGGAGCAGGAGCGCCACAAGCAGCTGGAGGATGACAGACTGAATATCGTGCTGGGCTTTCTGTCCCTGTTAGCTGTTTTCTCGGCTCTTGCGGACGGCTTTGCCATCTCCGGGGAGCTTGCAGAGTGGGGGTGGCAGAAGCTTTTGCCAAAG
>CAMAGI010000170.1 GCA_945833775.1 uncultured Lachnospiraceae bacterium | reverse complement strand
GCTGGCGCTTTTCAAAGGTTCCGCACTCTGCCAGCTCCACATTGGTGGCAAACTGTCCCTGTTCCAGCAGCTCGCCAATTCGGACAGAAACATCCTCCCAGGACAAAATCTGCACATTCCTGGCATATCGGGCGGTGCTACCGTAAGCGATGTGCATACCGTCCTCGGCGTACCATGTGCATACCTTTGTGGTGCCAAATTGCAGGCCGTAGCCGCCGTGGTAGGTCTTTTCCAGATAATCCACCAGATAGTCCATTGGCTGCTGTTTGGCGTATTCAATAGCAATCCGTGTCCTGTGATTTTCCGTATTGCTGCCATAGCGGAGAAACTGGTCAATATACTCCTGGGGCATGGAAAAAGCGGAGGGTGCGATTTCTGCACTCTCCGCTTCGGCGATGTATGCAATTTGCTGGGCTTCCGTGGGGAAGAAGGAAAACTGTTCTCCCTGGATGGGAGGTTCATCTGTCAGGCGTAGATCAGCTCCGTCAGGATTACTTCCTCGGCCTGGGCTTTCAGGCTGTTCATCAGCCCCACCCATTTCATGGGGTCGCTGGCTTTCAGAGCTTCCGTCACCCCCGCCGACTGCATCAGTTCGGGCATCATCCGCTCCAACCGCCGGTTCGCTGTTTCGTCGATCTCCCTCAGATGGGGATACAGCTTCTCGGACAGGATCAGGCTGTTCCACAGCACCGGGCGATGCTCCTGAAGGTATGCTTTCCGCATCCTCCCGTACTTGCCCAGGGGCTGCGTCTCCTGCTGGGACAGGCTCAGATTGGGAATCCAGTAGTCCCCGCTGCGTGTGTAGGTCAGTTCGTTCATTTTCTTGGCTCCTTTCAGACAGCTTTTCGCGTTCGTATTTTTTGATGGTGACTTCGATGCTACGGAGGACTTCTTCGCTGATCTCGCTGACAGCGCTGCCCAGAGCATACACCGTCTGGGGTGTATTGAAGTCAAAGACCGGCATGAAATCCTCTGCGCCAAAGTGGGCATCCTCAACCAACCCGCACCGGGAAAGCAGGGCGTAGGTGGTGCTTACGGTGGCTGCGTTGATGAATGCCACGCCTTTGTCGAGGTCATGATACCCCTCCAAATGCGATCCGTCAACGATGTCGAGGATGTCCTGCTGATGGGCAAGGAAATATTCTGTGACTTTCACGGAAGAAATCTGTTCCAGCTGGTCAATGAAATTTCCGGGGTATTGAATATTGTACTGTTCCTCTAAAGCGGCGGAAACCACCTGTTCATGCTCCGGGCGGTATTCCCAGAGATAAGGGCTGCGGGAGCGCTCCGTGGTACGAGTATCCGCTACATCGAACACATATTTCAGCTTCGGAGCATCCCCGGAGTGGTCGATGAGGGCGATGCCCTTTGCGCCCCTGCGAACATAACGCCCCATTCGCTTGTTCCACAGTTCGTAGTCCGCGCAGGCCGTGGCTTCGGGGCGCTGGGCGTAGATCATGAGCTGCTCGTGGTAGGGGTACTTATACAATCGGGCTGCGGTGGTCAGAAAATCTGTCCAGCTCTGATAGCTGCCGGTGATCTGTAGTGCCGTAATGTCTGCCAACTGGCGGTATTGTTGCAGTATGGATGCCAATTTGATTTCTCCTTTCCTGTGAGATTTGTAATGAAAAACCCCGCCTGTTCGCAGACGGGATTTATAACCTGTTAGGACAATTCTAAATGATATGTGAGAAAATACGCCCCAGGCATTGCTGCCCAGAGCGTATCAGTTAGAACATATCCAGATTGGAAAGCTGGTGCCGTTGGCCTTTGCGACCATAGACCGCGCCAATAATCTGAACCTTTTTTGTTTCTTCGTCTACCCAGAAGTAGATCAGGTAGTTTTTGACTGGAAATTTGTGGATGCCCTGACTGCGCCAGGGTTCTTCTTCCGTCAGAGGGACGCGATTGGGGAACTGATCCAGAGAAGCGATTTCCTCTTGGAGCGTATCCAGCATTTTCATGGCAGTTTCAGGTGCCTGGAGCGTGAAGCGGATATAACTGATGATTTCCCGGATTTGCTCCTGGGCCTGCTGCGTGATTTTGACTGTATATTTCTCCGGCATTTACTGCATCTCCCGTTTCAGATCTGCAAATACATCAGACACAGCACGGGATTTGTCCGCCTTTGCCTCATTCAAACCACGCTCCATCATGGCATGGAAAGCGGCGTCATCCATCTCGTCCCGGGCAACAGGCACTGCTGGGACAGAGAGGGAAAAAGGAATGCTCCGTGTCATGATAATCTGCTTATAGAGCGTATTGATGACAACGGAAACAGGAATGCCCAGCATCTCCATGATTTCCTCTGCCTGCTCCTTCACACTGGGTTCGACACGAGCCATTACATTCGCGGTTTTTGCTGCCATAGTTCATACCACCTTTCTGCCTCTATTATATCCAAATGTATAGCGTTTTGCAATACGAAAGCGAAAAGTTTACAATTTGAATATCAGAGGTGCCGTTCCGGCAGGGGGCGTACTATTGACTGACGAAGGAAGCGTTCGTGAAAACCAGAGATTTCAAGGCAGCTTCAGAGCAGATGGAGATATAGCAAGCGGCTTCCTCTTGGGGAATCACAACATCATAACCGTCAAAACCGCTCAATACCTGTTGTTCAGGTGCTTTTACAGACAAGGAATCCAGATCAAGGGAATAGGTGTTGATTACACCTGCGGCATCCTGTTCACAGGCTTGGGAGATAGCAACCTCTCTGTCGGTGGTCATTTTCAGTATGTTTTCCCGAACACCGAAGGAGGGGTGCTGAATGACATGATCACTGCCGAGGTACACAAGAATCTTTTCCATTTGTCTTTCCTCCTGAACACAAACTTTCCACAGTCTATCATGTTCTAGGGGGACTGTCAATCGACACTCTACCCAAAATCGGAGGCCAGAATTCTACTTGACAGAATTTCTTCTCTTATAGAGGAAGGTCCTCCCAAGGCTCCAACCCCATTTCTTCCCAAGTAACACCATAGGGCGCACCGCCGGAGGTGTATCCGGCGATAAAAAAGAAACGATCATCCTGCCAGGATTCCGTTGCAGCGGGTTCACGCTTTTTCTTTTTCCTCGGACGGGGAGCTTTGCCGGTTTTCTTCTGCTTTGGCTGCTTGGTGAGAGATTCCAAAGTAATCCCTGCTTCGGCATCCCGCTGGATGCGCAGGGCATAGGAATCCAGCCGTTTGGCGTAAAGATGTTGGATTTCCTCATAGGCAACACGATAATTACTGCTCCGTACTTTGGCGTAAACCGTTTGGTACAGCAATTCAAATTCTTCCGCTTCCGGCATTCTCTGATGCTCCAGAAAGAAGCGCAGCGTTTCCCGGTACATCCAGTCGGCAATGCGGGCTTTCTGTTTCTGCTTCAGAGACTTATAGGGCACGAGTGGTTTTTCCGGCATAGCACTTCCTCCCCCTGGTATCGAGGTCAGTATAGCAGAAAAGCGGCAGGAAGTCTATCACTCTTCCTCGTCAAAGTCGGGAATCAGATCAAGGGTGGCAAATTCTGCATCGGTCAAAAGATTCAGCTTGGCGATGGCGCTGTCCGTCAGATCTTTCAGTTCCTGCTCGTCCATGTCCAGATAGGTACGCATTTCCACAAGGGCGTGAATCAGCCCAAGACGGGTGCCGGGGTTGTAGATGCTCATGAGCTGCTGTTCTTCAAAGGTAAAATTCTCTTTCATGTTCAAAGCTCCTTTTCTTTTGTTTTTCGGGGTTTGGATTTGCGCCGGGGCTGCTGCGGCTGATCTTTGAGCTTTTCAAGGACAGACGCCTTTTTCTCCCGGTGGACGGCATCAGCCAAATCCATCAGGGAAATAGGCTGATCGGATTTGGCCTGCTGTTCCAGATCGGCTACCGTGGGCTGCTTACCGTTGTTAATGATTCCGTCGATCATGCCGTAATCATCCTCCGTGGACATCTCTGCTGCCTTCAGGTAGTTCTCTTTCTGGAAATCCGGCAGCTCCTTGAAACCCACGCTGTCGCAGTAGTGGTAGGATACCACACCGTCCTGTTTCAGCGCAACGATGTCACTCACGGAGAGGCTGTGCCCGGTAAAGTCGCCGGGGCGGTTCAGATTGAAGATTTCATACAGCCGCTCCAATGTGGCCATTTGGCTTTGCTCGCAGACAATGGGGCCGGTGTAAATCACATCGTAGTTTGATGGGGAGGGTGGCGCTGGAATCCTGTCCAGTGCGGAATAATGCAATTCACGGGGAGCATCCTGCTTTAACTGCATGATTGCGTAGGCATCACCGGGAGCATCCAGAAAACGCTGGTGAACATCA
>CAMAGI010000169.1 GCA_945833775.1 uncultured Lachnospiraceae bacterium | reverse complement strand
ACATACTTCTTCTGCCGCAGGGTGCCGATGTAGAAGTCATTTGCCAGCAGCCCGGACAGCGTGGCGGTATTCCAAACGGTGCTGCTGCGGATTTTGGTGGGGATTCCGGCAGCTTCCTTCTGGGAAATCTCGTTGGCCCGGGGCGTGGGAACGCCGTTGTCCGTCAGGTAATTGGCAATCTTTTTGTAGCCCCAGCCGTTGTTATAGAGCCGGAAGATTTCCCGCACCACCTCCGCGGCGGGCGGGTCAATCTCATAGGTCATGGCCTTGGTGTTGATGATCCGGTAGCCATAGGGAACGGCGCAGACCCATTTGCCGTCCTTCTGGCGGCTCTGGATGATCTGCTTGATCTTTCGGGAGGTGTCCGTAACCGGCATCTCATTCATCAGAAACTTGAACTGAATCAACATCCAGTCGTCCTTGGTGGGATAGTCAATGCCGTCACCGATGGAAATAATCCGGATCCCCGCATCCCGCAGGGTTTCCAGCTCCAGCAGTCCCAAGCTGTTTCTTCTGGAAAACCGGGAGAAGTCCTTGACCACCAGAATGGTGCACTCCCCAGACATCATTCGATCCCGCATTTTCTGGTAGCTCTCTCGCTGGGAGAAGGTGTAGCCGGAACGGTCCCGGTCTTCAAACAGAGTCAGGTGGGCATCCGGGAAGGTGGAACCCACGAAGTCCGTGATGATTTTCTTCTGGTTTTCGATACTGGTATTCTCCCGGCTGTCCTCATCCAGGTCAACGGAGATTCTTGTGTAGCCAAATACTTCCAATGTTGTTCACTTCCTTACTGTATCTATATAATAACATTGTATATCGTGATTTCGGAAAATGCAAGCGTTATTTCCTGACAGGGGCGCATCAGCGCCCCATGTCATAGCTTCTTGTTCTTGATTTCCTGACCGGCTGCGGATGCACATAGCTGCTCAAGTTGTGCCGGAGCAGGTCTTTGGTGGTTTCCAGAAGGTCTTCCTTGCCGGAGCGGTACACCACCGCCAGATACTTGTGGTCCTTACATTCCTTGTAGAAGGGCTTCAATCTGGCATCCACTGCCGGGTCATCACTTTCCGCTTTGGTCAGCCAGATTTCTGCGATTTTCTTATCTTCGTCCATGTGAATCCGCATTTCAGGTCATCTCCTTTCTTACAGTATTTTCCAATGTGTTTCTGATTATTCTCTGGTGTTCCATTTCGCAGCCTCACAATCGTCTTGCTTTTGTGATTTTTACTTCCCCATTTCAATGGATTCGTTCACCGGATACACCGGGTGCTGCGGCTTCAAAGCTCGTTCAATATTCAATTTGGGATATAAAATTGTTGGTTCCTGTATGATATCAGATAATTTCGGGTTTCTCTGTGAACCAATCGGTCACATTTTGGGAACTGCCAGATCATAAAGGAGAGGACACATTGTGGTTTTCTTTTCGCAGCGTCCTCTCTTTCGTCTGTAATTATTATTTCTTTCTTTATTTCAATCTATATTTAATTTGTTCAATACTATATTCCGTGCAATTTCCCTACATAAGCTTTTCTTACGCAGGCAGATCCTCCGCAGGCGTTTCCTTCTCAGGTTTTTCCTGCGCAGTTTTTCCCGCATGAGGGATTTCGTAGAAGGTGTATTCGTTTTTTTCCAGCTTGCCATCCTCCCCGCGAACCCGCTTCCGGGTCAGATAGCCGTTGGATTCCAGCTCGTTCAGCGCCGCCCGGACGGTGGCAATCCCATCTCTGGTGATGGCAGCCAGCCCGGCGATAGAGAAATCCCACTCCGGCGGCAGGCTGAGGATGATGGAAAACAGGCCGATGGCTTTCAGGGACAGCCGGGTATCCCGGAGGTGTCGGGTACGCATCACCGTGAAATCCCTGTCTTTTGGAGCTCGTACTACTGGCATTTTTCATCGCCTTTCGGGGGGGATGTCGTGTTTCACTACACCCCCGCCGCTTTTTCATGCAAAAATCAGCTCTGAAAAGATGATTTCTTCCGCCTGTGCTTTCAGACAGTTCCTGTGCTGCACCCAACCAAGTTGGTCAGCTGCTTTGTCCGGGCCCGGATTCTGCGCCAGCAACCCGTCCATGATCTGCTCCAATCGGTGCTCCGTGGCTTCCTGAACCTCCCACAGATGGGGGAACAGCTTCTGCTGCATCACCAGGATACTGTATTGCACGGGCCTGTGCTCCCGGAGGAAGTTTCGTCGCATCCGCCCATACTTATTCAGGGGACGCTGTTCGGTGCTTTCCAGCTTGAGATCGGGAATCCAGTAGTCTCCGCTTTGGATATAGGTCAGTTCGGGTTTCATTGCCATTCCTCCTTTGTGGCTAAATGGATTTTGTGTGTTGTTTTCCTGATATAATATAGGAACATATGTTTGCTTATTATATCAAGGGGGAGGTGGTTTGTCAAATGAATGAATTATTAACAAAAGAACGGGATGGTGAGGGATGGTGCTGCGAATGTAGCACCATCCCTGATTGAAGGAGGGATAAGCCGCTTGCATCAATGATGGCCATGGTACCCACCACCCAAAAGGAATAACCTTCGACGGTTGCAGTGAGCGGGCAAGAGGTAGAGGGTTATTTCTTTGTGTATTGCTATCGGCTGCCGGATGGATTACAATGAGGGTAGGAAAACGATTATTACGGAGGAGAAAAGGATGGAACAGACAGAGAAGAAAACTGTTACGCAAAACGCTGAGAAGTATATACGCGAGGCAATTCTTAGGGATGTACTGGAATTATTGGAAGCTAATGACGGCAAGCCGTTCGAGGAAAAGAAGAAAGAAATTACCGATTACCTACGAAATTGCACAGAGGATTCCCATGCAGATGCACTTGCAGATATTGCCGGCGAGGAACAGCGTTGTCAGATTCTTAACCAGAAATTCTGGGGAGCGGGCAATGTGATATCTGCTGGGAATAGAATTACCATGAGACGGGTGCAGGAATCTGACCGTGAAGGCTATCTGGAGATTAAAAGAGCATATCTGGTCACAAAACATATGCTGAAGGAACCGACTTACTGCAATATGCTCTGGGAAGAATATATTGCAAGCAAACGATTGACTCTGTCGATTCATTCTGACGGAAGCTATATCGGCTACTGTGGGATTAACAATCTATTGCAGGAGCCATGGGAAATTGGCATCGAATTGCGGCCTGAGTGGACCAGGAGAGGAATCGGTTACCGTGCGGTATCTGCAATGTTAAAGGAGATCCAGACGCGTTTGGGGGTACATGTTTTTTGTGTCAGAATTGAACCTCGAAACTTGGCAAGTCAACGACTGTTTGAAAAACTGGGTGCGGTTCCTGACGGCCTTACAGTCGGCTGGACTGCCAACCAAGAGATTGTTTTACAATGTGAGGAAGATAACCTGGATCAGATTGATGAGGAACTAATCCGACTGGCAGAAAAGTTTGGCGTTCCACCGAGGAAACTTCTGAGTCATGTTCTGAGATACTCCTTGGAGTTGAAACAGAAATGAACCGGAAGAATCCTGTACACGCAATCTTAATCGGAATCATCCTCCCTGTAATGATTTGTCCCACCAAAGAGTTCCCGGCTGCTGAATGATAACATCTACATTTCAAATAACCATGTTCAAATCGCGACAGATTGCGACAACAGCCTTTGAAAAATGTTTTGATTTCATAGCGGCAAGCAGTGTCTGGGTGCTACCCAGTCTATTTTTTGCTTGTTGGGGCGAATCCCCAATCCCCAAGATCAGCACTGCGTGCCGGCTACGCATTTTGCAAAATGCTCCAAAAACAATCTGGCGTTCCACACACAATTCGTATACAAAAATTTCCGCACGAATATAAAACGTGCGGAAATTTTTGTTGACTATGCGTATTGATTGCGTATAATGATAGGTAAGAAAGACAGATATTTTTGATGAATCGGAAAGTTGGTGAGCAAATGTCCCATAGGGAACGGCTACAAAATATCGCAGATCAAAACGGGGGAATCTTCCGCACATCCGATTTGACGCAGCTGGGATATGACAGTAACGGTATCCGGAAGCTGGTGGCGGACCGGGTTATTGAGCGAATCAAGCCCAGCTATTTCCGGCTTTATGTGGAGGACACGGAGTTGTCTGAAGCGGCTCAGGTTGCGCAGCTCTTCCCGGATGGCGTTCTGTGTATGTATTCTGCTCTGTTCTATTACAGATACTCTGACCGGACACCGCTGGAATGGAATATTGCCGTGGATCGGGATACCTCCAAGTCCCGCTTTCGCCTGGATTATCCGTTTGTTCAGCCATACTACATGAAAAAAGATCTCCTCAAGCTTGGCGTCACC
>CAMAGI010000168.1 GCA_945833775.1 uncultured Lachnospiraceae bacterium | reverse complement strand
TGCGTCTTGTTTTCCTCTTCCATACCCTGTCCGCCACGCTCACCGGGGTATCTGCGTCTTGTTTTCCTCTTCCATACCCTGTCCGCCACGCTCACCGGGGTATCTGCTTCTTGTTTTTCTCTTCCATACCCTGTCCGCCACGCTCACCGGGGTATCTGCTTCTCGATTTCATCCTCCATACCCTGTCCGCTTCCCCGCGAGGTAAATTCATGTAACTGATAACGACACATTGCTCTCCCCGGAACGCAATTTCCAAAAGGGACTTCTGAAATGACATTCTTCTCAGCTCTTTTTCTCGAATTCCGTTCCGCACTTGCGGCAGCGAATGACAATTCTGCCTCTTCCCTTCGGAACGCGCAGCTTCTGTTTGCAGTTCGGGCACCGGTAAATATGGTGGGTCTTGCGATCCTGAAGTTCCCTCTTCTTTCGCAGAAAAAAGCTTCTGATGTCTGCTTCAAACCGCATATATTTCCGGTTCTCTTCACAGCGTTTGGCCGTCTGTTTGGAAAACATACGATAATATACCCAGAGAAGGAGTAACACCGCAATCAGGTACGCCCCCGGGAGTCGCAAAAAAGATAACAGAATAAAAGCCATCGAAAGGGTCATCAGTACTCTGTTCAACCGGTCATTACCGTAGCGTCCCCACATAAATTTTTGTATCTTCTCTCTGATTTTGTCCACCTTCGACACTCCTTATCCTACCTATGTCCGTATTTTCTTTCATTCTATAATTCCGGATCGACGATTACAATAAAATATGTATAAAAAAAGACTAACATTTTGCGCTCCTGTCAAAATCGGAATCACAGGCCACCAGAATTCCCTCCGTAATCTTTCGAAAGACATTTTCCTTGCCCCGAAATACAAGATATGCTAGACTTATCCTATGCAAAACCAAAACATTGAAGATTTTTCGCAAAATAAACAAGCAGAATAGAGAGACTTAAGATGGATACACAAGAAAAAGATGATCTGCTCGATCTCTATGAAGGAAACGAAAGCTACATATTTATCAGTTACAGTCACCTTGATCTGGATGAGCTTCACCCCATCATTGAGTGGCTTCACGAACACGGCTATCGCATCTGGTATGACAAAGGGATTCATCCCGGTACGGAATGGCCTGAGATGGTGGCAGGCCGTTTGAGCGATTGTGCCGTTTTTCTGGCATTTCTATCCAAAAATTATTTAGCTTCACAGAACTGCGTTCGTGAGCTCCATTATGCTGTCTCAAAGCGCAAACAACTCCTTACCGTCATCCTGGATAACGTAAAGATGTCGCCGGGTGTGGAAATGCAGTTGTGTACCTCTCAGGCAATTCGCAAGAAAGACTACAGTACGAAAAGCTTCTATCAGGTGCTCGGCAATACCGATGTGATAGCAAACTGCCGGTTTTCTCCGGTTAAGGAAGACAGTATTTCTGCCGCCCCTGCGACAGATGCTTTCTCCGGGAAACCGGGCCGGTCAGCTCCTGCCGGACAAAAACAAGGCCGGCCGTCTTCTGACGGGCAAAAGGTTAAGATGCCTCTCCTACAAAAGTTCATAACCCCCGGTCGCAGAAAAACTTCCCCGGTCTATCCTGTCCTGTCAGGCATGGCGATCATCATTCTGGCTGTATTCCTCTTATGTGGTATTTATCAGAAAGCGCACACTTGCGTAATTGCCGGAACAAAATATTCTACTTCTGACACGATCATCTGTTTGGAGGACTGTGTTTTTACAGAAGAGGATGCAGCAAATCTGCTAAAAATGAATAATCTGTCGTCTTTGACAATCAAGCACTCCGTTTTGAACGAAATTTTCGTGGATGCAATCGGCAAGATGAGTTCCCTCAACTCACTGCGCATCTATGACTCCGCAGGTATCACAGATTATCACTTCTTGCAGGAGCTGCATAAATTGTATACCCTGACGCTTTCCGATATGGTGTTGTCCGATTCCGACCTTCCGATGGGATCTCTTCCGACCTCTCTGGTCACTCTGGAGATTACCGGGAATGCTACGCTTACCAGTTCAGCTTTTTTATCCGGATTGGACAGGTTGCAATATCTGTCCCTTCAAAATAACGGTTTACAAGATGTAAGCGAGCTATCCTCCTTCCGCAATCTTGCCGAGGTAAATCTCTCTGACAACAAAATTAGTGTAATCCGTGAACCTATGCAATCGCTGGAGTTGTATGAATTGCATCTGGATCGAAATGAATTGGTCGATTTGTCCGGTCTAAACGACTTGACAACCCTAAAGACATTCTCACTCTCAGAAAACAAAACTCCGGACGGTTTTGAATCCTGTGACCTGGGCAATGAACTTTTATTTCTCTCGAAATCGTCCAACACACTAAAAACCGTGGATTTGAGTAAAAATTTCTTATCCGGTGAAGATTTATACGATATTCTGGGATCCTGCATCGCTCTGAAAAATGTGTATCTGTCAGGGAATCCGATCAACGGTGATCTGCAATTCCTGGCAAACAGTTATTCCATGGTTGAGCTTCATGCTAATGATTGTGCGATAACAGGTCTGAGCGGACTTCATTCCGACGATTCCTTAACCACTCTGTATCTGAGCAACAATGAATTGACCGATTTAAAGAATATGCCATCTTTTCGGAGTGGTTCATATTGTCTACTGGATCTTCGCAACAACCGCCTAAAAAGTCTTAACGATCTACCGTCCGGAGAGTATTATCGGGTTCTTTTCAACGGGAATCCACTCGAAAAGGTGGATTGGCCTACCGATATTTCCGTTTCCTACGCCGCTTTTGATTATGTGAATGAAATGACCGCTGAAGATGCTTTGGCATCCTGTTCTTTTGTCTACGTAGCAAAAACTCCCGCAGATCACAAGGTGGCACTGAAAAAAGCTTCCGCCGGTCGACTCTACTTCGGTCTCATGGATATAGATGGGAATATTGTTGAAGAATAATACTGACTACATAGGAACATTTTGAAAAAGCCTGAGTGATCGAATCACTCAGGCTTTTGTCTTATCCTTTGTATTTCTCTATGAAAATTTATCTTTGGAAGCTTATACCTGGGCTACATCCTTCATGGAGAAGCTGATTCTGCCCTGTCTGTCTTTGCCGAGGCAGACAACGGTTACTGTATCGCCAAGTGTCAGGACATCCTCGACATGCTCAATTCTCTCCTTGGCAATCTTGGAAATATGAACCATGCCCTCCTTGCCGGGAGCAAACTCGATAAATGCGCCAAACTCCTTGATGCTGACAACCTTACCCTTGAAGATCTGGCCTTCCTCGAAATCGGTCACGATCATCTTGATCATTTCCACAGCCTTGTCCATCATTTCCTTGTCGGTTCCGCATACGGATACCATACCGTCATCGGTGATATCAATCTTCACGCCGGTACGTGCAATAATCTCATTGATGGTCTTGCCGCGCTGTCCCACAACTTCACCGATCTTCTCGGGATCAATCTGCAGAGAAATAATCTTGGGAGCATACGCACCAACCTCAGCTCTGGGAGCTGCGATCGCAGGCTTCATACAAGTATCCATGATGAACAGTCTTGCCTCACGGCAACGTGCAATAGCACCCTCAACAATCGGTCTGGTCAGGCCATGAATCTTGATATCCATCTGAATTGCAGTGATACCCTCGGTGGTACCGGTTACCTTAAAGTCCATATCGCCAAAGAAATCTTCCAGACCCTGAATATCGGTAAGCAGAACGAAATCATCATCGGTATCGCCGGTTACCAGACCACAGGAGATACCTGCAACCATCTTCTTGATGGGAACGCCTGCCGCCATCAGGGACATGCAGGAAGCACAGGTAGATGCCATGGAGGTGGAACCGTTGGACTCAAAGGTCTCGGACACGGTACGGATTGCGTAAGGGAACTCTTCCTCCGAAGGAAGTACCGGGATCAGGGCTCTCTCTGCCAATGCGCCGTGACCGATCTCACGTCTTCCGGGTCCTCGAGATACCTTGGTTTCTCCCACGGAATAGGAAGGGAAATTGTAGTGATGCATATAGCGCTTGCTCACTTCGTTATCGTCAAGGCCGTCCAGCTTCTGTGCCTCGGAGAGCGGAGCCAGCGTGCAGACATTGCAGATCTGCGTCTGTCCGCGGGTAAACATGGCAGAGCCATGCACGCGGGGAATAATGTCAACCTCAGCTGCAAGAGGACGGATCTGTGTGATCTGACGTCCGTCGGGACGCTTGTGATCCTTGAGAATCATCTTGCGAACTGTCTTCTTCTCATACTGATATACCGCCTCATCCAGAATGGCAAGCCACTCTTCCTTCTCGGCAAAAGCCTCCTCCAGTTTCGCGGTGATATCGCGGATGTTGCTCTCACGGGTCTGCTTGTCATCGGTGAATACGGCACCCTCCATCTCCTCGGGAGTGACAAT
>CAMAGI010000167.1 GCA_945833775.1 uncultured Lachnospiraceae bacterium | reverse complement strand
ATCCTGCATTATTGCTTTAGTAGGTAATTTCCTCGACTTTCTTGGTCCCTTTACCCACTAGTATCCTGCATTATTGCTTTAGTAGGTAATTTCCTCGATTTTCTTGGTCCCTTTACCCACTAGTATCCTGCATTATTACTTCAGTAGGTAATTGCCTCGATTTGTCTGGCCCTTTTACCCACCGGCACCTTGTATTATTGCTTCAGTAGGTAATTGCCTAGATTTGTCTGGCCCTTTTACCCACCGGCACCCTGTATCATTGCTTCAGTAGGTAATTCTCTCGATTTTCTTACTCCACTCCGGTTCATCGAATTAGTGCCTCTGCGCCTGCCACAATATTAGTGCCTCTGCGCCTGCCACAATATTTCACAAAAAAATCCGTGAAATCCGTTGATACTTAGCGAGGGCTTTTCGACCTTAGTACCAGTACGGATTTCACGGAGCAGAAGCGTTCTGCGAATGAGGCCTTGCGGCAGACACGGACATTTTAATTTACGGACACTTTCAAATTTACAGGCACTTTTAATTTATGAACACTTCCTGGTTCCCGGTGTCGTAGAAACAGAGCCAAGCAATCGCTTTACAAATACTTTCTCAAGGCTCCGATCAACTGATCGAACAGGATCGGCTTGGACAGATATCCATCGAATCCTAGTTCCAGATATTCCTTCTCCGCTCCCTGGATGGCATTGGCTGTGAGCGCAATCACAGGCGTCTTCGCATTGGGGGAATCTGTCATTTCTTTCATATGATGCAGCGTTTCCACCCCGTCCATCTCCGACATCATGTGATCCAAAAAGATGAGATCATACCGTCTTTTCTTTACCATCTCCAGACACTCTGCACCACTTCCCGCAGCATCAATCTCCATCTTCGTGGTCTTTAACAGACCTTCCATAACCTTGATGTTCATCCGCACATCATCGACAATCAGGATTCTTGCACCCGGTGCCTCAAAGACTTCCGCAGGCTTTGCCTCTCTCGCAGCCTGCTCCCGTACCGCCGGCGAGAAAATGCCCATCTCACGGGCATCCCGGATCTTCTGGGGGATCACAACCCGGAATTCGGAGCCCTCTCCGCACACACTGTGCAGTTCGATGCTGCCCTCCATCAGTTCCACCAGCTGTTTGGTAATCCGAAGCCCCAGACCGGTTCCCTGAACATACTTGTTATGTCCCATGTTGACGCGCTTGTATGCGTCAAACAGCTTCGCCTGATCCTCCTCGGATATACCGATACCGGTATCCTTTACCGTGATCACAAGACTCATCTCACCGGTTCCCTCCGGGATCCAGTCAATCGTTAAGGAGACGCTGCCACTGTCCGTGTATTTCACCGCATTGTTCAAAAGATTGATCATGATCTGACGAATGCGAAGCTCATCGCCGTACAAAAGATTCGGAATCGCGGGATTGTTGGACACCTCAAAAGAGAGATTTTTGCCGCTTGCCTGCACCTGGATCAGGTTGTAGATACTATAAATTGTGGACGAGAGCTGATATTCCACCGGCACAATTGCCATCTTGCCGGACTCAATTTTGGAAAAATCCAGAATCTCGTTGACGATGGACAGCAGATTCTGTCCCGCCAACTGAATATCCAAAAGGTATTCCCGCATCTGAGGGTCCGTTACGTCCCGGAGGGCAATCTCACCGATGCCCAGGATTCCGTTGATGGGGGTGCGGATCTCGTGGGACATATTTGCCAGGAAGGCACTCTTTGCGTGGTTCGCAGCAATTGCGGCATCCTTGGCTTCCTCCGATTCCCTCTGCGCTTTCTCCAGCGCACTCAGCGTAGCCGTCAGCTGGATATAGTCCGGTGTTTCCATGGAGAACAGCAGAATCATGATGGCGGCACCGCAGGCAAAATAGATGATGGAGACATTCTGAAAGACCAGCATCTGCAGGATGATGAATACCTCAACCACCGCTACGAACGAAACGACGGACCACACTTCCCGCTTTTTAAGACTCTTTCTGCCTGCGAGCACCCGGATCAGGGAAAACAATGTGAAATACATGGGAACCGCATAGAGCAACAGATACAGCGGTCCGTGATAATAATGTCTATCCGCATCGAAATAAAAGATAGCTTTCGTGAAGGGTGTCATCAGAGCGAGCAGAGAAAACAGGATCAGCAAAAGATGATTGAAAAAATCGACCTTCCACCAGGTATCGTTGGACGCAAAAAACCGGGCGATGTATCGGGTCAGCATATAGCTTGTAAAGGCGACGGAACAACAATAGATGATGTTAAGGAGATAATAGCACCACAGAGGGATTGCCCAGGCATGGTTGATCGTATTTTTCGTGATCATATCCATGACAGCGGCAAACAGCACGGAACAAGTCAGCCAAAAGAAGACGCGATTGATCTTCGAATTGACTGAATACTGGATTTTCAGAAATACCAGGAAAATCACCATATATATGACTGTTGCAAAATCAAAATCAATGTTGAAAGCCATATTCTTTCCCCAAACAAAAAGAATTGCTGTCGCCAGCAATTCAAACAAGTTGCAACTGGCTGCCATATCATTACTTAGGCCCTATAGCTTTGCGTCACACGCTTTCGCGTGCTTTGCCATATTCTGTTAGTTATACTGTATCCCTGAAATCCTCATTTGTCAATATTTTCTGTGCATTCAACCGCAAAATCGCCCCATAGATTCCATAAGAGTCTTCAAGACCATGTTCATACCGAATGGCAGGCTCCTGCAAAAGCACAGTTACGGTTATGCGTCCGGTTCATACTTCACCATTTCCTCCAGCTTAGAAACAATCAGATATCTTCGGTTTTCCTGACCACGGATACATACAGACAAAACCAGTACCTTATCTTCTCCGGATATTTCGATTTCATCATTGAAATGTGTGATACTGTTTTCTCTGCACGGTTCCAGAGATTCCAGAAACTCATCTCTTCCCGAAGCACTTTTTACATCAAAGTAGACCGGAATCAGCTTGTCATTGTAATTCACTGCGGCATAGACACTGTAAGTAAAGCGTGCTTCTTCTGTCTCCACCGTATAGGTCTCAAAATTTTGAAAAAATTCGGCATCATCAAAATTGTGCAGGCTTCCGAACATTTCTCCGGACTTCATATTATGTCCGTATAAAACAGTAATGTAGTCGTCAAATCCTTTGCTGTTACAGACATTGGAGTAAATACAGCCGGGATATCCTGAAGTTCCGTCAATATTGGTGTCCAAATATTTATTGTCGATATCCGATTGCAGCACAGGATAATTCACCTGTGTGCCCGGTATCTCAATCCACGCATAACCATCCTCATTGACTTGCTTCAAGGCATCAAAATCATGCATCGGTTTCCACTGAGTCTCTTCTGATGGTTCCGAAGCCGGTTCTGTTGAGGGTTCCTTTTTGCTCTCTTCATGGATGGTTATCTGTTCGGCCAGGTCTTCCAGCTTCACTGCATTTCTGCTCAGTTCTTCCCGATACTGCCTGTATTCCGCCAAAAGTGTCACAACACATGTAAGAATGATCGCAAAATCGATAATTCCAATGATGAATAACTTCTTCCTTTTCCTAAACAATTCTTTCATGTACTTTCTCCTGCGTCTCATTGTCTTTTCAACGCTCATTTGTAGGAAAACATTGGCTTATCTTTGATCTTATAAGCCAGCGAACCGGTTCTTGCTCTCATCTCTTCCAGCTGTTTTGGTAACGTTCCGATTCTTTCCTGAATCAGCTCTCGATACTGCTGCGCATCCCCGCTATCGAGCATCGTCGAATATACTCCGAGCTGCGCCTGCATATCCTGCAGCAATACTTCATATTGCTGATAATATTCTACGTTGTAAGGATCCAGCTCCAACATCCTGTCGAGATCTTCAATACACTGCGGGACGCAAAGTTGCGATGCATAGAAAGAGCCTCTGGTTATAAATGCGGTTATATTGTACGGATTCTTCCGAATCAATCTCGTTGCCAGTTCATAGGATTCCTGCGTCCCCATACAGCTGATCATCTTTTTCTCCTGTGCGGAGGTATAATCGGGCAACATGGACAATGCCACATCATAATACCCCATTCTGCTGCTCCCCGCAGCAATGCCTAGATAGAGAAAGATCACGGTAATGAGAGGAAATAAAATATAGTTTTCCCGGAGCTGGATTTTCTTTTCCCGAACGCCTTCCCCATAGTCCAAAAACAGACACCCCGTCATCAAGATCAGAAGATACTGACAGTGAAAGTCTGCGAGAGAAGCCGCGCACAAAAATAGCAGGATCTCTTTATCCTTCCCACTCTGTTTTCCGCGAAATATCTGCCACCCCAGAAAATACATCAGCAGCAGTAGAGCGATCACTCCATAATCCAGCGCAATCTGCAAAAAGTCATTGTGTACAAACCTTACATGATACACTCCGCTTTGAAA
>CAMAGI010000166.1 GCA_945833775.1 uncultured Lachnospiraceae bacterium | reverse complement strand
ACGCCGTAGACCTGTCTGGCCTTGCGTGCAAGAAAAAGGGAGATGGTTCCGATTCCGCAATACAGGTCCCAGACCGTCTCCCTGCCGGTGAGACCTGCATATTCCAGCGCAAGACTGTACAGCTTCTCTGTCTGAACCGGGTTCACCTGATAAAAAGAGAGCGGAGATATGGAAAAGGTCAGTTCATCCCCGGTGTAAGGGTATCCTTTCTTACTCATATCCCGCACATGGATGGTATCCCGGATCGTAGGACTTCCCCAGATCGTATGAATTTCTCGTCCCATTATGACATTGGTACGCTCCGAATTGATACTCACGGAAATACTTGTCATGCCGGCGACTGCTGCCAGACGTTCAATCAGAGCCTGCTGTCCGGGGATATATTCCGTTCCGTCTGTTTCCGCCTTTCCATCTGTATCCGTTGTCGTTTTCCTGCGGGATTTCTGATTGATGACGATGCAGACCATCACCTCGCCGCTTGTAAAACCGGTTCGAATTAAAACATGACGTACCAGTCCCTTCCCGGAAATCTCGTCATATGCCGTAACCTTTTTTTTCTTCATATGATTCAGTATGATTTCCAGAATCTCACGGTTCTTCTCACTGCCCAGCAGGCATTCCGTATTGGCAATAATCGTGTGGGTTCTGCCTGCGTAGAATCCGGTAATCAGATTTCCTTCCCTGTCATAGCCCACAGGATATTGTGCTTTGTTACGATAGTGAAAGGGCTCCTCCATTCCTACGATGGGCTCCATCACGGAATCGGTTTCCTCAGGAGTGAAGCCACCGATACGAATCAGATTGTTACGAATCTTGTTATGTTTAAACTCCAGTTGTTTCTCATAGGAGAGAGCCTGAATCTGGCAACCCCCGCACTGTCTGTAAAATGCACATTTTGGCTGCGTACGAAAAGGAGAAGATTCCAAAATCTTCTCCAATCTTGCGTAGGCGTAATTTTTCTTACTTTTCATGATCTTGGCTTCGACCACATCGCCCGGAACCGCATTCTTGATAAACAGGGTAAACCCCTCGACTCTTCCGATGCCCTCACCGTCATTTCCGATATCTTCAATGCGAACCGTCACCGGATCATTTTTTTGAAACTCCATCTTTTTTTCTCCGATCCCAACTTATCTGAACATTCCGGGACTACCGATTTCACTCATCCACTCTGCTGGCTCTCAGATTGGACTCAAACAGCCGGTTAAAGCCCAGCCAACCGTTTGTCTCCGCATTGTTCTCCAGAATTTCCTTAAAGGTTTCCATCTTTGCATCCGTATCATCCGCGTAGTTGAGTGCAACTGCCTCGATCAACGCAGGAATCTTAGGGGAACCGTATTCGTATTTTCCATGGTGGGCCAGAATACAGTGCTGCAGCTGTGTCAGCAGTCCATGGGGAAATCCTTCCATTCCGGCTGCGCGCTCCGCTATCATCTGGGAACCCATCACAATATGTCCCAAAAGCTGCCCGTCATCCGTGTAGTCATTTTCCGGAAAGGCAGATAGTTCTTTTGTCTTGCCGATGTCATGGCAGATTGCTGCCGTTATCAGGAGATCCCGTTTGATAATCGGATAAGCCGTGCAGTAATAATCACACAGTTTGGCAACACTTAAGGTATGCTCCAGAAGTCCTCCCACAAACCCGTGGTGTACGGCTTTTGCTGCGGAAGACTTGCAAAATGCCTTTTTAAACGCATCATCCTTTACAAAAAAGCTCTCAAGAAGCTGTCTGTAGTATTTATTTTTGATACTCGATATCAGCCCTGTCAATTCGGAGTACATCTGGTCGATATCCTTGGAGCTGACGGGAAGGTAATCAGCGGGATTAAATTCTCCCTCGCGGCAGACACGGATTCTTTTGACACTGACCTGCAGAGCGCCGTTAAAATTGGTCACATCTCCGTACACCTCAATGTAATCCAGCGCATCGTACTCTCCGATCCCCGGATTGTTCGGCTCCCATACCTTCGCGTCTATGGTTCCGGTTTTATCCTGCAGGATCACATTTTCATATGCTTTTCCGTTTTTGGTAACGGCGGACTGTTTGTGTTTGCACAGATAGATGTCAAAAACCCGATCTCCGTCTTTTAAATCTCTGATATATTTCATTTTCATTTACCTTCCGTTCTTTTATTTTGCTTCATCCGGCACCACCCGGAATATCATTTCTTTGTATTCGTTCTGAGCCTGGCGCATAATCTTCAGTTCCACTTCCTCACCCGCATTTAACTGCATAAGGTAACTCGTGTAATCATTGTAACCGGTGATGCTTCTGTCACCGATTGCCGTCAGAATATCACCCTTCTGGATACCGGCGCGCATCACCGGGGAATCCATATCGACGTTTTTGATAAACACACCGTAGGGAACACCCTGTTCCTCGTTGGCCTGCCTGGTCACATCCATTCCTTTGATTCCAAGGTAGGCTGCCTTTTCTCCGTTGGACATTTTCTCCACGCGCTTCTTCAACTCGGAAATTCCGAAGGCCGTTACCAGATTTTTGGTATCACTGCTGTTTCGGCTGTTGGTAATGATTCCCACAACATTTCCCTGCAGATTCACCAGTACCCCGCCTGCGGAGGTACTTCCGAAGATGTCCGTCTGCAAAAATTTGTAATTTGTGTCCGCTCCTGCAGCCTGGGCATATTGTGCCGTTATCATTCCGTATCCGACGGATCCTGTAACACCCATTGGACTTCCCACTGCCACAACGGGAGACCCGACAATATTTCCCATATTGGAGGATCCGAGGGTGGCAATTGCAATCTCTTCCTTCAGCATGTTCTGTAGTACAAGTTCCATCTCAACCGCAACGACAGCAAGACCGGTGAAGGAATCCGTCTCTTTCACATGCGCCGGAAACTGCAGTCCGTTATAAAGTGTCACTGTCAGCTCCTCGGATTTCCTGATGGGTGTAAAATCGACCAGAATAAGCAGTTCTTTTCCATTTTCCGCAATGACCAGACCGGAAGACTGATTCTTGCTTTCCTCCACATTATTGAACCAATCCAGATTGGAGGAAACTCCCGTAACAGTGGCAATACAGCACTCGGCTTCTTTTCTTACCTCTGTCAAAACAGCATACAGCTCCAGGTAATTCTGTTTGTCCAGAACCACCCGGTCCAAAATCTGCTGCACCTGCTCTTCTTCCAAAACCGCTGCGTCCGTCGGATCTGCCTCCTGTGTCGAGGGCTGTTGGTTTTCCTTCTCGGTCTGCATAATATCGGAAAGCATCTCCTCCGGAGACATCTCCTCCTGATCCTCCGGGAATACAACGGGGTTCGGTTTCTCCTCCGGGTATAACCAATTGCTGATCACCGGCTCCAGCACCAGAAAGGTAAAGCATGCAATCAAACCGAAGATTACTGCCATGGAGGCAGTCAGTATTGTCCTTTGTATCAATTTCTTCTTATTGACCGGACGTTCCTTGATCTTCTCAATCATAAATTCGTTTTGTGTCTGTTGTTCATTCTCAGGCATCGTACGCCTCCTTTATTTATACATAGTATATCGAATTCTTTTCCAAATGAAAAGATCTTCCGAAGAAGTTGCCCGAATGGTGATAAATATATCATTATAACTAGCCATACCCGCCGTAATTTGATAAAATAGAAGTAGTATATTTTAGAAAGGCACTCGTTATATGAATCAGAAAGTATTACGAACATTGGAATATGTGAAGATCATCGATCTTCTTACGGATAAAGCGGATTCCGAACCGGGAAAAAAGCTCTGCAGAGAACTGGAGCCCTCCACCGATATCAAACAGATTCGTAAGGCACAGCGGGAGACAGCGGATGCGCTGGCCCGCCTTTTCCGCGTGGGAGGCACGTCCTTTGGCAGCAATCGGGATCTTGGTTTCTCCATCCGCTCACTGGAAGTGGGGAGTACTCTCTCCGCCATTGAACTGCTTCGGATTGCTGCCATGTTAGACAATGTGAATCGTATCAAGACCTTCGGTAAAAAGGAACGGGAAGACACCCCCGATGACAGTCTGACAGAATACTTTGAACTGCTCACCCCCTTAACTCAGCTGGCAAATGAAATCAATCGCTGTATCCTCTCCGAGGAAGAGATTGCCGACGATGCAAGCCCGAAATTAAAGAGCATACGGCGTAACCGTGTTCTGACCAATGAGAAAATTCACAATCAGCTAAACGCCATGCTCAACGGTTCTGCCCGCAATTATCTGCAGGATGCTGTGATCACCATGCGTAACAATCGCTACTGTATCCCTGTAAAGGCAGAGTACAAGAGTCAGGTATCCGGTATGGTCCATGACCAGTCTGCCACCGGTTCCACCTTCTTCATTGAGCCTGCTGCCGTTGTCAATCTCAATAACCAGCTCAAGGAACTGGATCTGCAGGAACAGGAAGAGATCGAACATATCCTGGCGGA
>CAMAGI010000165.1 GCA_945833775.1 uncultured Lachnospiraceae bacterium | reverse complement strand
TCAAACATCTGATTGGAAAAGGATGCCGGAACCTCTCCGTTTACCAGGATCTGTACCTTGTTGACATTGCTCAGTTCCACCAGAGAGTTGACAATGGAATACACTGCCAGCTCTGTGGATACATTTCCTGCCACTGTCAAAAATCCCGAATCCAGATTGACATAACAGATGCCATCCTTGGTCATGACACTGATGATCTTGGTCTCGGGGTTGACCGTGGGGTAAAGTCCCGGAACCTGACCGCTGGGACCTGCGATCACTTCCTCCACAACAAACCGCTCCAGAGGCGTGTTGGTGGAATAGTGTTTCTCCCGATAAGCGCCGATCAGCTTATCTCCCGTCTCATTTGCAAAATACAACTTGATACGACGAAGCTCATAGGTGTTGATCTCATTGCCGTCGTTGTTGATAAACTGCTCGGCATTCATCCAGCCGACATATTCCCCCAGATGATCCAGAAGCTGCTCACCACGGATGGTAATTGCAATATAGCGGATATCCGGTACCTGGGAAAGCGTTTTTACGATGGCAGCCCGAACCAGAACCTCCGTGGTCGGCGCCAATTCCCGATACGCTTCATCCACATCCAACACCAGTTTCCCACCGTCAATCTTATAGGAAAGCACTTGAAAGCCAAGTGCAAGGGGAGCCTTATACTCCAACTTCTCAGGTGTCTCTCCCAAATATCCCAAAAGCTCATCCAGCTGCGCTTCCTGCCCCTCCCCCGTCACCGGGTGTTCATGCATTTCCACACAGGATTCAGAACTGCTCAGATAATATACTTTATATACCGTTTCGTCCTCCTGCTCCCCCCTGCCGCATGCGACAAGCCCCAAAAGGAGAACCAACAGAAGCCCGGTCCACAACTTTTTTGTCATAATACTCTCCATTCCGCAGACTCTTTAGCGTCGGAGGAATCGCTAGCCTCTTACCACCGGTTATCGTCGATTACTGCTTGATATAGTTTAGCGGAATCTTCACCGTAAAACAGGATCCCTCTCCCTCGGTGCTGGTAACCGTGATGGAGCCGCGATGCATCAGTACCGCACTTTTGGCAATGGCCAGTCCCAGGCCGGTACCGCCGATCTCCCGGGAATGAGATTTGTCAACCCGGTAAAAGCGCTCATAGATATGGGTCATCGCCTCCTCCGGAATGCCGAGACCGGAATCGCTCACCTCAAGGGTAAAAAACTGATGATCCGCATCCAGTACAACCTTCACCCAGCCATGATCCTTATTGTACTTGATCGCATTCTCCACGAGGTTGGTCATGACCAGCGTAATCTTCACCTCATCCACCTCCGCCACCACGGGGCGAACGCTTTCAAACACGACCTCCACATCCTTCTTGCGGGCGATGGGCCTCAGCCGCTTGAGAATCAATTCCGTCAGATCGTTGATATTCACCGTCACAATGTTCAGATCCTGTACCTTCTTGTCCATCTTCACCAGTGCCAAAAGGTCGGTGATGATCTGGTTCTCACGGTCGATCTCCGATACCATATCCTCCATAAACTCCCGGTAAAGCTCTGCCGGTACATTGTCCTGAGTCAGGAGGGAATCCGCCAGAACCTTTATGGAGGTCATGGGCGTCTTTAGCTCATGAGAGACATTCGCCACAAACTCCTGGCGGGACTCGTCCAACGCCTTGTATTGTCCCAGCATTTGATTAAAGGCGTCCACGATATGCACCGTCTCGGCATAATCCGGCACGGAAATGCATTCGTCGCTGTAGCCCGCACGCACTTCATTGATGGCTTCCGTAATGCGCTCAAAGGGTCTTGTGAGCATTGCGGAGAGCACAAAGGCTAATGCCAGGACAATCAGAATCATGATCGTCTCCAGTATCAGTGCATTCTTGCTCATAATCGTCATGGTTGACTGAATACTCTCCGAGGAGATGCTGGTTAACATGACGCCGCAGATCTCCGACGTTGTCACGCCGTCCACCGTCTCCGTGCGTGTGATGGGCGTGGTCATCTCTATGTAACCGTGCTCCGGATCATAGTGTGTCGTGTTGGTTCCCCGAAAGCACTTGATGACCTCTTCGGAAATAATGGTCTTGCCTTCACTGATATCGTACGTATCGGTGACCACCTTCAGATTGCTGTTGATGATCATCACGCGCCCCTCATACAGGTTTGAGAGCATTTCCAATTCCGCATCAATGACTTCATGAGATGTCTTGTAGGCTTGTTCCTCAGAGGGATAATTGGTCAGATAATTGTTGCTGACCAGATGATTGGCAATAATCATCAGCTGGTTCTGCACGGTTGTCGATCGCTGATCCACCGCGCGCGCTTCATAGTTCGATACAATACCGTAGCGCATCATGATGCTGGGGACTGTGCCCACCAGCAGTATGATAAAAAAGATTCTTACCCGCAGACTTTTGGGAGGTACGATCTGCCTGAGTTTTTCTTTCCACTTTTCTGTCATAGCCGTTCCTTATACACGTCAGACGCAGAGAAAATAATAGCCGACGCCCCACTTCGTGTGAACATATTTGGGGTCGCTGGGGTTCGTCTCAATCTTCTCGCGCAGTCTTCGGATATGCACATCCACCGTGCGCACATCTCCCGGGTAATCCGTCCCCCACACGATCTTGAGAAGGCTTTCCCTGCTGTACACCTTATTGGGATTACGCATCAACAGCTCCAGAACCTCAAATTCTTTTGCCGTGAGTCCGATTTCTTTGTCCCGGATATATACTCTGCGTCCCTCGCAGTCCAGCCGCATATCACCGATCTCGATCACCTTGGGTGCGGCATTGTCGTTCTTTGCAGAATCCACGCGGCGCATAATTGCCTTGATTCGTGCCTTCACCTCGAGTATGTTGAAGGGCTTGGTGATATAGTCATCTGCACCGTACTCAAGGCCCAGAATCTTATCCATGTCATCCCCCTTAGCGGTGAGCATGATGACAGGGACATTGGAAAATTCGCGGATCTGCTGACAGACCTCAAATCCCGTAAGCTTTGGAAGCATCACATCCAGGAGAACAATATCATACTCTCCCGCCCGCGCCATCTGCACAGCTTCCTCTCCGTCGTACGCACAATCCACCTGCATTCCGTCCTGTTCCAGACTGAAGCGAATGCCCTTTACGATCAGTTTTTCATCATCCACAACCAAGACCTTTTTCGACATCTTTTCTCTCCTTGCTCCCGCATACTCTCTTCCGGTCCGAATCCCCGGCTCTATTCCGCCACAATTCTGTCACACAGCTTGTTATATGTACTCTCCTTGATTCCGCTTACCTGCATCAGCTCTTCCTTGGTTGAAAAACCGCCGTGCTGTTCCCGGTAAGCGATAATATCTGCGGCTCTCGCCTGTCCGATTCCGGGCAGTGAAGTAAGTGCCTCCGCCGTCGCGGTGTTGATATTGATACGTCCGTCAGCTGCCGCAGACTCCTGATGTATCAGCTCCTGCGCTTCCTCTTTCGTCGGTATATAGAGTCTCTGACCGTCCTCCAGCTTCTGCGCCAGATTCAGATAGGACTCATCCGCCTCCCGGGTAAATCCCCCGGCTGCCTCCACCGCAGCTGCAGCCCTGCTTCCCGTTGGAAGCTCCACCACCCCGGGCTTTTGTACCGCACCGCAGACATGCACGCAAAGCACGCTCTCCCGGGACTGCCTCGAGGCAGCTTCGGCTTCCGTCTGCATCTGCTCCGACAGGGTGAAAGATTCCGTGCTTTTCCCCTGCTCCTCGTACACCATCAGTTCCAATGCCTCATCGCGGACACCGCACCCCGCCTGGGCGACGCTGATCCACAAAAGAAGCGCTGCCTGCCCCGCCAAAAATAGTTTTCTGATTTGTTTTCTCATAGACCCTCCGTTCTTTCTTTGGAGGGCTGCCTCTCTATGTCGGTATCTAAATTGTAAAGGAATCGCATCGGATTTACAAGGGGTTTTCTTTACTTCCACTTAAAGATTACGATCCCCGCGATTGCAAGTGCCATGCCGATGGCCTTGCGCCATTCCAGGGGCTGTTTGTCCACTCCGAACCAGCCGAACACCTCTATGATATAAGCCACAAGAAGCTGCGCCACCACAATCAGCATCACGGCTTTTGCCGGTCCTAATGCATCCATGCTTTTGATGACCGTATAGGTGATGAAAGCGCCGATCGCCCCGCCCAGAAGCATGTACTTCGGTTCCACCTCAAACACTTTCAAAAGAGAGGTCCTCTCGGTGATGAACCAGGCCCCCAGGCAGACGATCAGTGCCGAAAACTGCACAAATGCACTTGCCGTCCAGATGTTGGACGATTTGGTCACCTGGGTGTTGAAGACTCCCTGAATACTCATAAGCGCCCCGGACAGAAGCGCAATCAAAAAACCAACCATTGCAATACCGCCTTTCCGCGCAGAAATCGTTTCTGCTGCCGATCGGTCTTAGTATTCCC
>CAMAGI010000164.1 GCA_945833775.1 uncultured Lachnospiraceae bacterium | reverse complement strand
TCAAACTCTATCGTCCCGGGTGGCTTCGAGCTTACATCATATAACACTCTGTTAACTCCCCTGACCTCATTGATGATTCTGCTCATGACGGTCTGGAGCACATCCCAGGGAAGCTGTGCCGCCTCGGCGGTCATGAAGTCGATGGTCTTCACCGCACGAAGTGCGATCGCATAATCATAAGTTCGCTCGTCACCCATGACACCCACAGAGCGCATATTGGTGAGGGCTGCAAAGTACTGATTGGGTTTCCAGGAGGGATCTTCACCGTTGACCTTCCGGTAAGCCGCTGCCGCCTTGTCCACCTCCTCGCGGTAGATGGCATCGGCATCCTGAACGATCTTCACCTTCTCAGCGGTGACATCGCCGATGATACGGATTCCCAGACCGGGGCCGGGGAAGGGCTGACGAAATACCAGCTGCTCGGGAATTCCAAGCTCCAGACCCGCCTTGCGCACCTCGTCCTTGAACAGATTGCGCAGGGGTTCGATGATCTCTTTAAAATCTACGAAATCGGGCAGGCCTCCCACATTGTGATGGGACTTGATCACTGCGGATTCTCCGCCCAGGCCGCTCTCCACCACATCGGGATAGATGGTGCCCTGTGCCAGGAAATCAACGGCTCCGATTTTCTTGGCTTCCTCCTCAAATACCCGGATGAATTCCTCGCCGATAATCTTGCGCTTCCGCTCAGGCTCGGTCACTCCTGCCAGCTTGCTGTAATAGCGTTCCTGGGCATTGACGCGGATGAAGTTCAGATCAAACTGGCCGTTTGGTCCGAATACACTCTCGACCTCATCTCCCTCATTCTTGCGAAGCAGACCATGATCGACAAAAACGCAGGTGAGCTGCTTTCCGATTGCTCGGGATAAAAGTCCCGCAGCCACGGAGGAATCCACCCCGCCGGAAAGTGCCAGAAGTACACGCCCGTTACCGACCTTCTCACGGATCTCCCGGATCGTATTTTCAACAAAGGAGTCCATACGCCAGTCACCGGCACAGCCGCAGATATTGCGCACGAAATTGTAAAGCATCCTGGAGCCTTCCACAGTGTGAAGCACCTCGGGATGGAACTGAATCGCATACAGCTTTCTCTCTTCACATTCCGCCGCTGCGACGGGGCAATTGGCTGTGGCAGCCACACCGCGAAAGCCCGGTGCGAGCTTGGAAATATAGTCAAAGTGACTCATCCAGCACACCGTATGGGGCGTGACATCGGTAAACAGCCGGGAGGTGTTGTCCACATCCACCTCTGTCTTGCCGTACTCTCTGGCTGCCGCTTTCTCGACTCTGCCGCCCAGCACATGGGTCATCAGCTGGGCACCGTAGCACAGGCCCAGAACGGGAATTCCCAGCTCAAACAGCTCGGGGGAGCAGGTTGCCGCACCCTCTTCATAGCAGCTGCTGGGACCTCCGGTGAGGATGATCCCCTTGGGGTTCATCTCCTTGATCTTGGTTAAGTCCGTCTTGTAGGAATAAATCTCACAGTAGACGTTGCATTCGCGCACACGTCGTGCCACCAGCTGGTTGTACTGGCCGCCGAAGTCAATGACAACTACCAGTTCTTTATCCATTGTTCTCTCCGTTTCCGAATCGGGCAGTCGGAAGGAATTCCGTGCTCCGATACTTCGATTGATGGTATATATTCAACATATAAAATCATTATAAGTGAGCCTCATTGTCTTGTCAAAATGTATTTCCGAAAAGACCGGTTTTTTCATCCGTCTCTGTTTCCCGCCGCCCCTTGCACCCCGTCCGCTTTCGTACTATAATGAACGTGACGGGATCGGCAATACCGGAGCATACGACCGCCGGTTCTGTCCTTATCAAGTATATCAAGGAGGACGATCCGTGAAACAGCAGATTTTTACCAATGAAGTAATCCTCTCCTGGCTGCAGTACTTTGCCAAGAATACCATGCTCGACCTGGAGCATGTCAAAATCATCGATATTACCAAGAAAAACAAGAACGTTGTTCCCACCGTGGAGGCGCACAAGACCACCATGGTATTTACCAACGCGGGTATCGACGATATTTTCTATCGCCTTTGGGACGCAGGACTTGGAGAGTGCGAGGTTTGGTACAATGAGGGTTCCGATCCCAGCGGTGAGATTCTGCACAAACAGGTAAAGGACATGATTGATCGCGGCATCAACGCTTCCGCCGGAATGTTAATTCTCAATCCGTCCGCCCGCAATACCGCCAAGATCGGCCTGAGTAACGAGATGTTTCAGCGCGGTTCCATCCAATATGTGGGCAGTGAGATCCGTGCCATCATCTTAAATAAGATGCAGATTGCCCCCCAGGACGATATCTGCGTAATCGGGGGCGAGAGTATTGCCATTGAGGCAGCCCTGATGGCCCCCGAGGGTTCCATCATTGCTGTTGAGTACAGCCGTGCGGACCGCGCCACTCTGGAGGACAATGTAGAGCATTTCGCCCTGCACAACATTCACATCGTGGACCATGTGGACAAGGAATCCTTAAAGGAACTGCCGGTTCCCTCCCTCGTATTTCTGGTAGCATCCGCAAGCACCTCCCAGGAGCTTGCCTGTCTGAAAGAGTTGAATCCCCGTATCAACGCCGTCATCTACACACTGGATTTCAAGACCGCGGCAACCCTGCCTGATACATTGACATCCCTTGGTTTCACCGATATTGAGACCATTCAGGTTTCCGTGGCAAAACTCTCAAGTCGCGGAACTTACAAGCAGGAGCCCGCTCCCTGGATTCTGACCGCTGCAAGCAACAACGACTAAGCTACTGCAAAAGTTCATCCAGCGTGCCGAAACAATACCCCATCTCCTCCCATTTCGTCAGCAGTTCATCCAGAATTTCGCCGTTCGTTTTGGAGGTGTTGTGGAGCAGTACGATTGCCCCCGGGTGTACCCGCTTCGTCAATTTTGAAAGAGCCTCCTCATGGCTGGGCTGTTTATCCACATTCCAATCCACGTAGGCAAGACTCCAAAAGAAAGTAGAATACCCAAGATCCTTTGCCATCTGAAGATTGGAACTGCTGTATTTTCCCTGAGGTGGCCGGTAGTACATCACCATGTCCTTGCCGGTCACCTCTTTGTATTTGTCCCGGACGTCATCCATTTCCTTTTGAAAGGCTGCTTTATCGGAAATTCTGGACATATCCGGGTGGTGATAGGTATGGTTTCCCACCGTATGTCCCTCTTCCACCATCTGATTGACCAGCTCCGGTGCAGTCTCCAGAAAATGTCCCACCACAAAGAACGTGGCCGAGACATTGTGCTTTTTCAGGGCTTCTAAAATTGCCTCCGTATTCCCGTTTTCATAGCCACAGTCAAATGTGAGATACAGTTTCTTCTCATCCTTGTTCCCCACATAGTAAGCATTGTACTGCTTTAACTCATCCGGTGTCGCATTTCCTGTCGGTTGACTTCCCGCCTCTCCGAAGCCCAGTCCCCAATTCTTCGTATCCTCCTGCAAAATGCCGGTCTGTTCCGAGAAAATATCTGTTGCGCCTTCCCCCTGTGCTGCGCTTGCCAGGGTCTCCCGGCCGGACGTATCGCCCGTCAACTGTTGCGCGCGCCAGGCCTCCATCGTCACCGCAGCACCTCTGCCGATGAAGAACATTGTTGCAAACAAGGCAACGTATTTTGCAATGTTGATTGCGAACTGTTTCCGCTCGTTTTTGTCCATACCTTCTGTAACTCCGTTTTTTCACTGCATTATATTCCGCGAAAACACAGAAAAGACGCCGGATCCCCAAACCGGGAATTCGGCGTCCTGTATCGTCTGTCCAAAAACAGTCAGCTTCTCTTTTTAGAATTGCACATTCTTCAGCTCGATTTTTCCTGCATCGCGAATCACTTTATCCGTTTTTGCGAGAATATGGGAATTCTCCAGAAGGATTTCATCGATGACCGGAACGGGCGCATTCGGTATGCCCTCCGCCTTGATGCCCACTGCCGCACCGTTGCAGCTGATGTTGTGCATCCGGACATTTCGGAAATAGGGGATATCTTCATCGGTAAAGTGCGACAGATCGTTGTCGGCTTTGTCATAGTCGAGCACATAGCCCATCGTGAAAATGATGGCCTCCTTCTCAATATCCATCATCTGTATGGAGTCAATATCAATATCCTCCACGACACCGCCGCGCCCCAATGCGGATTTGAAACGGATGCCCACATCGGTTCCGAGAAAAGAACAGTTTCTCACCGTAACTCCCCGCACGCCGCGGGACATCTCGCTGCCCACCACAAAGCCTCCATGGCCATGGTAGACAACGCAGTCGTGAATACTTACCTGTTCCGTAGGGCGTTTGATCGCTCTCGCTTTGGCTCCTTTTCCGGACTTAATGCAGATGGCATCGTCGCCCACATCAAAGGTGGTGTCATGAATATGGGCGTATCGGCAGGACTCCAGATCCAAACCGTCTCCGTTTTGTGCGTAATAGGGATTGCGGATCTGTGCGTGGCGGATCGTAATGTGTTCACAAAACAGGGGATGCAC
>CAMAGI010000163.1 GCA_945833775.1 uncultured Lachnospiraceae bacterium | reverse complement strand
TCGACCTTGTGGCTGACTACGGCAAAGTCATCCATCTCGTCCTGACCCGCACCATGTGTGTGTGTACCCGCTAAGCGCGCCATGGAAAAAGGACAGCTGTGCAGAGGAATTCTCTTGTGACATTCCAGGCACACCGCATAATGTGTATGCTCGCCGCGTTCCAGCTCATAGACAACGGTTCCGTCTTCGGGCCAGGTATTCTTCTCCACAATTCCCCTCTCTTCAAAGGCAGACAGAATGCGATAAATGGTGGATAATGCATAGGTTTCCTCGCAGCGTTGCTCCGCGAGGCGGAAGATCTGGACAGCGTTCATGGGCTCCTGCGCCTGCTTCAGCACATCATACACCGTCTTGCGCTGTCTGGTCCACTTGATGCCGGAAGGATACTCTGGCGGTTGTGCGTCCCTATTTTGATTTTCCTGCAACACTTTCTTTTCCATGGAATTGTCATGCATTACGCTATATTCCTCCATTCTGCCCGGGTGTTTTTGTCCATCACAGGATGAGTTCCACAACGATTCCCACCGCAACACCCAGCAAATACAAAAGGCCTGCTATCTTTAAATTCTCCCTGCGATTCTCATTCACCCGGAAAAGCACCACAAGTCCCATACCGGAACATGACAGCAGTCCCGCCAACATTGTTCCCGTTCCCAGGATTCCCTCCAGGTAAAGCTGTGTGATGATCACGGAAGCTGCACAGTTGGGTATCAGTCCCACTGCTCCAGCTGCCAGCGGACCGGCAATGGGATGATTCAAAAGAGCTCCCGAAAGCGCGTCCTCACCGATGATCTCCATCACCAGATTCAATGCAAATGCAATCAGCAGAATAAACACACCGACCTGTACCGTATGACGAACCGCGGATCTTACAATGCCCTTTTCGCACTTGCAATGTTCATGCTCACACATCTCATGGATATGGAGTTCCTCAACCTTCCTGCCGTGTCTTCCATACCATAAATCGATCAGGAAACCGAACGCCGTACCGATCACCACTTTGGTGATCAATATCGGCAGAATCAATCCCACGGAAGCCGGAGATGCGAGCATAACCGGAAGCATCTCGTCCGATGTCGACAGATAAATCGCCATCAGGGTTCCCAGCGTGATCACCCGCCCGGCATACAGATTGGAGGCTGCCGCAGAGAAACCGCACTGTGGTACCACACCCAGAATTCCCCCCACCAGGGGGCCAAGCCTTCCGGATTTGCGCACAATCTCCTTTACCCTGTCTCCGGATCTGTGTTCCAAATATTCCATGAGCAGATAGGTCAAAAACAAAAACAGAATCAGTGTGACGCTTTCCTCCACCGTGTGGAGAAGAGCATGTTCCATTGCATGCAGCATAAAATTCCTCATTTCCACAAAAATAGTTCTAGATGCAAATGCAACTCATTCGCATCTAGAACTATATCATAGATCAAAACTTTGTCAAGAGTTTTTAAACGGAGGTCTGCTGCTCCGCCGCCATGTATTTCAATTTGAGGAAACTGTTTAAATCCTTGCGGAATACCTTATCCAGATCGTCGGTATAACCAATGATCACTTTGGGATAGCGGGCCGTAAAGTCCTGAAGATACTGCAGAGTTGCGTTCTCATTCTTCATGCTGATTTCGTAGCGTTTTCCGTTGGCAAGTCCCAGAACCAGGTAATAGGAATGTCCGACGGTAATGAAGTTGCGCTTGTGGGTAATAGTCTTCTGGTAAGCCCAAACCAGCTTCTCCGCCTCCACAAAGATTGTGGTCGCGCCATTCTGTCCGCAGATGAACATATCATTATAGCGCAAGCCGTCATTGTTCTGCGCCGATGCCAGGAATGTGTCGACACGCCCCTGTGCCATCGCCGGATTGGAGCTGGATGCAATATACTGCTTGATCATCTTCTGATTTGCGCCGGTGAGCACACGGATCAGGAAAAATGCCGTCAACGCAACAAAAACAATTGCCAGAACAAAGAAGACCACGAGTCCGGAAAGTACAGCGTTGCCGATTTTACCCACCTCCAGATAATAGGGAAGGAACATTTCGGCGGGATCTTCAAAATAATTCTCAACATCCTGATAATAATAGCGCTGACTGTCATCGGGCATTTCATGAATCGTACCCTCCACGACATACATTGCCTCCACCAGAGCGGTTCCCTGCGGATCATCTCCTGCCCAGTAATCGTAGGTTGCGTTCAACAGAGCCTCCGCCTGGTCAACATCGGACTTCTGAACCAGCATGCCCATGTAATAATAATCACCGGCATCAATGATATACTCACGGGAAACCAGCTTCACGGAATCTTCCTTCGTCTCGGCATAGGAATCATAGATACAGTAAAGCACACCGGACACATACTTGCCGTCGATATCCCCTTCGTAATCCAGAGTTTCCATATCTGCTGGTCCCATCAGATATTTAACCAGCCCCGGCACGGAAAGCCACAGGAAGACCAACGCAAGCACGCCGCAGATAATAATCCCGGGCAAAGAACTTATCAAACTTTTTTTCTTCAGTGAATTCATTTTTTCCCCCTCATATTGTGTTATTCATCCAAAGCACGGATAAACTCTATTGTATCTTAATCCCACATATTGTCAAGGTATGTACGGCAATTCCCTTGTTTCCGCACCTCTGACAGAACTTCTCTGTCTACAGATTCTGCGAAAAGACATCCGCGACCTCACTGATTGCAATGAAAGCCCGGGGGTCGATCTCTCTGATCAGTTCCTTCATCCTGGTTACCTGGAACCTGTTTACCACAAAATACACCACTGTCTTCTGCTCATTGGAATACCCGCCTACCGCATCGATCATGGTGGCTCCGCTTCCGAATTCTTTCGTGAGTGCACCAGTGATCTCCTTCGGTTTCACCGTAATGATCATCGCACTCTTGGCCCGGTCCAGACCGTCCACAATAAAGTCTACCGTCTTCAAGGCCGCTCCGTAGGTCACAATGGAATACAGCGGCAGAATCCAGCTGTGCAGCACGATACCGCAGAGAATGTACAAGACAAGATTGTATGCCATGACGAAGGTTCCCACCGTAATTCCGATTCGCTTCGCGAAAATAACCGCCAGCACCTCGATACCATCCATGGCACCGCCTGCCCGCATCGCCATTCCGCTTCCGATACCGGAAATCACACCGCCGAACAACGCGCACAGCAGAAGATCCGTCCCTGCAAGAGGAGAGGCAATCGTGACATCCACAGGAAGCACATCGGTGATCACCCAGGCCGACAGGGAGTAGATAAACACCGTATATACGGCGTACAGTGTAAACACCGGCCCCTGCTTTTTCAGTCCGTACAAAAAGAGTGGAACGTTGAACAGGAGCAGAAAAATTGACAGCGTAAGCCGCGGAGGAGTAATCTGGGCCAGAAGCATGGCTGTCCCGGAAATTCCGCTATCATAGAGCTTAACGGGATACAGGAAGATCGTAACGCCAAAGGCGTTTACCATTCCCGCAATCGTCAGGAATAAAAAATTTTTCCAGCTTGTCTGTTTTAGTAGTGAAAGTATTTTGTTCATCCGATTCCCTCCGCATGTTCTCTCAATTCTTTGCTTTTCCTCTTACTACCAATATTATATAGAAGGCGGGGCCGCACAGCAAGATCGGATTATCGGCTTTTTAGGATCTTTTTCGCCAAACATTTTACATCCTCTTCGTCCATATAGTCCAGATACTGCTCCACGGGCTTCCCCAGATCCAGAGCTCTTTCTGCCAGTACTGCTACATCCTCTTCATCCATGTAGTCCAAATATTGTTCCACGGGCTTCCCCAGCTCCAGAGCTCTTTCTGCCAGTACTGCCACATCCTCTTCATCCATATAATCCAGATATCGTTCCACCGGTCGTCCCGCTTCCAGTTCCTCCATGGCGAGTCGCGCTACATCCTCCTCGTCCAGTCGGTCCAAAAGATCCGCCTCCGTTTTCGATGACGATGACTCTTCCTCATCGTCGGGCAGAATCTGTTCGCCCGAAAGGATGCTGTCCAGATTTCGCACGAAAGGAGCAACTGCAGCGAGCGCACCGGTGTTACCGCTCCGCATCATGTACTGCACGATCTTCTGAATGGTTCCCTGACTGAGGAAGGGACATAAGCCAACCAGTTTGCCGGGATTGCAATGCCCGGTTGCCAATTCATTTGTCACCAGTCTGTCCAGCGTCGCTTTGCTCAGAAAGGGTGCTAAACCAACCACCCCCGTCAAACTCCCGTTTTCGCTTTCCGAGATGCTTTCCTCCACCATTTTGTCCAATGTATCCCGTCCCAGAAAGGGAGCCAGGGCGACCAACTGTCTCAGATTCATCTTTTCTTTTCTTTCCCCGACTACCCGGTCAAACTGCTTCGGCGGTACAATGGGGGCCACTTCCACCAGTTCCTCCACGGTCACATCGTCACACTCATCCTCCATCATCTTGCGAACTGTCTTTGCTGCCCCTTTGTCATCGCCCACCAGTTCTTCAAGGGAGAGATTCAGAATGCGGCACAGTTCCGGGAGCTTTGCGATATCCGGCATGGAGTTCCCCGTTTCCCTTAGTTAAAGATATTGTTGGGTATCTCAAGATGTGTCATTCG
>CAMAGI010000162.1 GCA_945833775.1 uncultured Lachnospiraceae bacterium | reverse complement strand
GCATCTTCTCACTGATGGAGAGTCCTGCTGCATCGTCTGCCGCACGGTTGATCTTGTAACCGGATGACAGCTTCTCGGTGGATTTTGCCTGAGATGCCTGTGTTAAGCCCAGCATTCTGTTAGAGTTCATTGCTGTAAGATTGTGTTGTACTACCATAATTTTTCCTCCTTGAAATATGTGATTCGTCGCTTCCTTGCGACAGATAGTTTACAACGGCAACTTCCATTTCGGGTTCGCACTCCCCGTTATTTCCATCGCCATGCCCTCTTCTCGTCCGGTGTGCGATCCGTCCGATGGAAGGATTTATAAAGCACTTACTTGCTTTACTTGTTAAGTATATCGGAGCGATTTGGGATTACTTTAGAGGTGTTTGGAACTTTTTTCATTTTTTACTGTCCAAAAATTGAGATGTCTCCACACCTGCATTACTCATGTTCTTATAATACCCGTAAGCCGCCCTGGAACTTTTGCGGCCCTGTCCGATTGCAGTACGCTGCCCGCGGAAAAAATTCTCCACAAGCGTCTTGTTGCGTGCCTCCTGTGTCTGTAAGGCTACACTCTCCTCCGTTACCTTTCTCACGAGGTCCTGAAGAATCCGTATCTGATCACAATATTTATCCCAGTTATCCTTCAGTTCCTGAGACACATTTGCATACAAAGTCTCAAATCCATTGTCAAGCATCATAATCTCATCAATTAATTTGTCCTTTGCATCCACATATGAATCATACTGTTCCAAGTCGGGTACATCCGACTGAAACACTTCCTGCTGGAGTCGGCTGTATTCTCTTAGCTGATCCAGGATGGTCAGCTTTTTGCGCAGGCTTTCCTCGAGTACTTGTAAATAATTTTCAGTCACGTCAGCCATCCTCTCTTATTTGGCTTGTTTCATTACTTCCTTCCAATTGTCGCGCACAGCATGAAGGTGTTCATTTACTTCGTCCAAAATAGCACGATCTTTCTTCATGTTGGCTTCCACCAGTCGTTGACTGAGATAGGAATAAATCCGCTCAAAGTCCTCCGCGACCGGATAACGCATATCCAGAGTCTGGCGCAAATAGTCAATGATGCGCTCAACCTTTGTAATGTTGATATGAGCCTTTTCGACATCCTTCTGTTCAATTCCGGTAATCGCCATATTACAGAATTTTATCGCCCCTTCGTACAGCATAAGCGTAAGTTCTGCAGGAGAAGCCGTCAAAATCTTGTTTGTGTTGTATTGCGCATATGCTCCGGGTAATGCCATATTATTGTCCTCCTAACATGCCGGTAATCGCACTGGCATTGCTTTGCATCTTTGCCATGGCAGTTTCCATCTTGGAAAACTTGGAATACCACTTGTCTTCATAGTCTGCCAATTTTTCTTCCAATTCTTTAATTTTGGAAGTATAATCGTCATAATCCGACTTCATCTTCTTATCGTCATAGAAGTTGCCGAAGCTGCGATAACCTTCCACCGATTTCGAGATGTTGTTGAGTTCTGTGTACAGATTATTGGACAGTTTTGTGAAGAAAGAGATGACTGTATCCGGATCGGAGGCAATCATGCTCTTGAGTTTGTCCGGATTACCGGAAGTCTCACTGTCATCAGGGTCACCCGCCAAATGATACGCATTCTTCTCATTTTCCGGAGCAACAAAATAGCTGAGAGTTTCGATTCCAAAGCTGGACAATGAGAATGTTTTCCCATCGATGGCAAAGCTCTTCATCATTGCTTCTTTCAAGGTACTTCCCACTGTTGACAAGGAACTGTCTCTGCGAAGAAGGGCATCCTTTATCTTCTGCTCATACTTTTCAATCTCTGATTCGGACATTACATCCTTCTCATCGTCCGAAAGCGGCTCATACCCTTTTGCGGAATCCGCATTATAGAGTTTGTCAATTTCATTGATGATCGTATTGTATTCCTTCAGAAAGCCTTTGATCATGTCGTAGATTCCATCGGTGTCCTGCTGTGTAGTCACTGTCACAGTTTCGCCGTTGGTCTCACTTAACGCCGTAAAGGTAAGTCCGTTGATTTCAAAGACATTGTCCTTACTCTCAAAAACGGTATCATTCAAAGTAATCTGTGCATTTTGGCCTTCGATGTAAATTGCCCCGTTTTCCTTCGAGCTCTTGTCCTTAACATTTAAACCGAGCGCCTTTAGTGTGTCCGCATCACCCGTGATCGAGAAATTTTGATCCGCGCCGGATTCCTTCGCACTGATAAAGAACCGCTGTTGTTTTGCATCAAAATTTGCATTCAGCCCGGCTTTTTTCATCTCGGTCAGCACATCGGAAATCGTTGTGTTCTCGTTTATCT
This sequence comes from uncultured Lachnospiraceae bacterium, assembly GCA_945833775.1. Classification (GTDB taxonomy): domain Bacteria; phylum Bacillota; class Clostridia; order Lachnospirales; family Lachnospiraceae; genus Acetatifactor. Next base: position 2,311 of record CAMAGI010000162.1, on the reverse strand, counting down.
CCAATGTCACCGGCTCTCCTGAAGTCTGAAACGTAAGGGTTGTTCCCTCCGCAAGGCTCTCCATGCCCGCCATATCCTTCAACTTGGTCAAAGCGGTGATGTCCTTGTAAGTCGGATCGCCGTTTTCGTCAGTAACAACGTTACCATTCTCGTCACGCACATATTCCTTTGCAACATTTCCGCCTGTCATATAAGCAGTCTTTGCCAACTGATCAACCGTCAGAGATTGTACACCGTTCATCGCACTTTCACCGGTAATGACGCTCACTGCACTACCGTTTGACACCTTGGTTGTCTTTTTGCTGTATGCATCGCTAAACCGCATTTTGCTGATATACTTGGAATGCAGGTTTTTTAATTTCGTATTCAGTTCTTTCCACGCATCCTGCTTCCACTGCAGTTTCGTCTGTGCCTTTTTAGCGCTCTCTACCTTCGTGCTTCTGGCTTCCACCAGCTGCGAAATAATTGTCTCCGTATCCATTCCGGACATCAGTCCGCTCAATCTCATCGGCATAACTTATCTCCTTTACTCCGCATACATCCGTGTATCGCGGGTACAACCATAAACCTATCTTCTCTCGTCCACGAGAATACCTGCAAGCTCCCAGGCCTTGGCGATCATATCCAGAGTCTTCTCGGGAGGAAGTTCCTTGATGACCTCCTTGGTATCCTTATCCACAATCTTGATGGTCACGCGGTTGGTTCCCTCGTGGATACCATAGATTGCCTCCGAATTGGCCAGGCGTTTATTGATGCTCTCCACAGCCTTCTTGAGCTGTTCATTGGTGGGCTGACCCTGCTGGCCCTGCTGCTCGGTCATATCGCCCTGGCCTTTGCTCTGGGCATTCTCCACAACACTGGTGGTATGGTCCACTTTCTCAACAACGGGAACACTTGACGTCGTGCTGGTCTCCGGTTTCTCCGCCGGTGCAGGCGCGCTCTTGGGAGTACTGATCCCCTGTGCCTGTACGCTCATAATGCTTCCTAACGGTTCGATTGCCATTTCATTCACCTCCATGTGTAATCGGTGTTGTTTTCCTCAAAACACCGTCGCTTTCAGTTGTCTAACTGCTTTATCGGAAAGACCCCGGAAAAAGTTAAGAGGGAAGTGCAAATTTTTACACCTCCCTCCGTGGATTTTGGCCTCTTCCTCGCTAAGCCCATAGTCGACAACAATGCCCTTCTCCTGCTTATTCAGTTTTTGTTGTCGGGTAAATAAAGCAGGATATGCTTCGATCTTATTACAATCCGGAAAAGGCAAAAAGACAACACCCTAATTATATGTATGCTCAACGGAAAGCAAAGAAAGATCCCCGCATATTTCATTGCATATACGGGGATCTCTGTTTATTTTGTCTTAGCCCAACAGATTTTTCAGTGCTTCCAGGCCGTCTACGTTTGCAGCCTCTCTGTTTGCCTGCTGAATCTGCAGGAACACTTCCTTGCGGTACACTGGCACCTCCTTGGGTGCGTTGATACCGATTTTGATCTGATCACCCTTGATCTCCAGAATGGTAATCTCGATGTTGTTGTTGATGACGAGCGCCTCGCCCTTTTTACGGGATAATGCCAACATACTACTCACCATCCTTTCCGGACTGCAGAACATCGTAAATCGGGAACTTTACGGGATATCTGTCACCCTCGACAATGATCTGGCAGGCCTTGTGCTCCTCCACATTGATGACGATGGGACCCTGCAGGTTCACACTCATCTGTTTTAAGTCGGAGGGAACAGTCACGGTTACCAGCACAAGAAGGTTGTCATTTGTGAGGTTTCCGAGGGATGCAAGAAGCTCATCGTTCACTTCGGGGTCGTAATCGGGCTTTACAATCAGGGGATCCATGACGGGCATGGCGAACTGTTCCTCCTCGATGGACTGCAGGAAGCGGATTCCGACGTCTGTCCCTTTCTCTGCATCGTGAAGCAGGGTAAAATGCTTCAGATCCGGAAATCCGATGATACCGTTTTCAAATGTGAGGATCTTGTCGTCCGACACTTCAATGGTTCCGAAAATTCTGGTATTGATCTTCATAAGTCTCCTATCTGCGCTCCGCGCGAAATGTATTTTAGTGCTTAGATAAAGTTCAGAAGAGTGGTCTTCATCACCTTTCCCGTAGCCATCAGCGCTGCTTCATAGGTAAGCTCTGCACTGCTTAACTGAATCGCCACTTCCGTGATATCAATATCCTCGTTCTCACTCTTCAGGGTTTCAAAGGTGGTCTTCTGGGTCTGCATACGTTTTTCGATCAGTTCCAGCTTGCTGGATCTGGTACCCACATTGGTAATGGAGAGGTTGGTATCGTCCAG
>CAMAGI010000161.1 GCA_945833775.1 uncultured Lachnospiraceae bacterium | reverse complement strand
CGGACCGACTGCCTTCCAGATACGGGGTTCCCGCTCATTCTCCCCTGAGTCTTTGGACGCAAAATCATAGAAGAATTGAATCTCCGTTCCATCCCCGCTGATTTCTGCGCGCAGGTAAACCTTGCTGTTGTCGGGTACCGGAATCGGATCCGTCTCCCCGGTAATCGTTCCCCTGTCACTTCTTATAAGAGTCAGAACGCTCTTTCCATCCTCTGTGGAGGTCTGTCCCAGAATATAGAAATTCAAGGCATCATACAGATAGGTAAGACCCGCCAGCTGCTCGGAATAATCCGGCGCAAATTCCAGAACCGTCTCCGCGCTCTCGCTGACAGCCTGCTGCCGCACGGCAACCAGCGATACGTGGTGAAGGGAATTCAGGGATTCCCGGCCGGTCAGTCGCAGATGGCTCCCACGGCTCTTAAGATCCGCGCAAGTGCCTAATGGAACACGGGGGGAGCTGTAGCGCACGTTCAGCTGTTCATCCGCAAAATCATCCCGAAACTGCCAGGGCTTTGCTCCCTGTTCTTCCTGCGGCAATGCTCCCTCTGCCACATAATCCCCTGTCGTCCCGCAGGCTTCCCCGGGTTGGGGAACCACCATCTGTGCATATTTGCCGCCGTATGCAGGGCGAAGCCATCCATCCTCGTCCCATTTCATACGCTGGATCGCGGTCTCTCTGCCGAGGGTACACCACTTCTGTCCGTTTAGCGGTCTGGAGCAGAGATGGACCATATACCACTCACCCTCCGGTGTGTCCGTAAAATCAGCATGCCCGCATTTCTGCAGGGCATTCATATTGTCTCTGTCAGAGGTGAGAATCGGATTGTCGGGCGCCGTCTCAAAGGGTCCCCAGATTGTCTTTGCACGTGCCATGGTGACACAGTGTTCATAACCGGTACCACCCTCTGCCACCAGCAGATAATACCAGTCACCGATGTGATACATATGGGGTCCCTCCGTGTATCCGAGTCCGGAGCCGGGGTAGACCTTCTTTCGCTCCCCGATCAGGGCAAAGGTCTTGGGATCCACCTCCTGTACCAGGATTCCTTTGAACCCGTTGACCATGTTGATCAAGTACTTTTTCCCGTCGGTGTCATGAAACAGGGAGGGATCAAATCCGATGCTGTTCAAATAGACCGGCTCCGACCATTCACCGTAGATATCATCCGTCCACACCACGTAATTATGGGTATTGTAGTAGTTTCCTTTCTTTGTCTTCACATCCGTGAAAACAAGGAAAAAACGCTCCCCGTCATAGCTTAAGCAGGGCGCCCAGATCCCGCCCGACGGCGGGTCGCCGACCATGTTCAACTGACTCTCCCGGCGAAGCGGCGATGGAATCTGCTCCCAGTTTTTGAGGTCTGTGGAATGAAATAATTTTACGCCCGGCCACCATTCAAAGGTGGATGTGGCGATGTAGTAATCCTGTCCGACGCGAATGATGCTGGGATCCGGACAAAATCCCTTCAAAATCGGATTCTGAATCATGTTTTGTGATCCTTCCTTTTCTTTTTTACAGATCATTTACTGCTTATCAGTCCTTGTATCCCTTTTATTAACTTACTTTTTTCATACCAGCTCTTACTGTAATTTTATCGGAAAGTACTCTCAGAAGCAAGCAATAAGATTTGTTTGTGTCGTAGCTATTAGATTTGGAATGGATCATCTGTCGTTGACCGACATTGGGGCATGTGGTAAAGTAAGTTTGAAGTGATTACCACTGTGATAGAAAGGATACCCGGTTATGACAATTAATGTATTGGAATGCGGTGCCCTCGGAGACGGCATACATAACGACGGTCCTGCGATTCAGTCTGCCATTGATGCCTGCAACGAAAACGGCGGAGGAAAAGTGGTTTTTCCCGGCGGTCGGATTTATCGCTCAGGAACCTTGATTCTTCGCTCCTTCGTGGAGCTGCATCTGGAGATGGGCGCTGTTCTGAAAGCCAGTGATCGTCTGGAAGACTTCAATGTTCTCGGTCTACAGGACACCATACCGGAGGGAATCAAAGTCCCCACATACAATAACTGCGATTATTCGGGAATGCCTACTCTTTTCTTCCTCTATGCTTTGAATCAGGAGTATGTCTCCATCACCGGATTCGGTAAGATTGACGGCAACGAAGAGCTGTTCTTCGGCACCGTGTGTCCCCAACATATTGACGGCAGCTTTTATCCCCGCGTGCCCTTAATGTTTCTCCAACATGTGGAACATCTCACCCTGCAGCAGGTGACCCTGACCGGCAGCGCTTTCTGGACGGTTCACATGGTGGGCTGTGAGGACGTGCTGATTCAGGGAATCCGCATTCTCAACGATCTTCGCATGGCCAACAGCGACGGTATTGATCCCGACCATTGCAAAAATGTTCGCATTTTAGGCTGTCATATTGAGAGTGCCGACGACTGCATCGTGTTCAAAAACACGGCAGCGGCCGAGCAATATGGTGCCTGCGAGAATATTGTCGTATCCGACTGTACACTGATATCCACCAGTGCCGCGATTAAATTCGGCACGGAAAGTGAGTCTCCTTTCCGTAATATTACCATACAAAACTGTATTATCAGTCGAACCAACCGCGCAATTTCCCTACAACTGCGGGATAAAGGATGTATAGAAAACGTCACCTTTTCGAATCTTAATATTGATACCAGACTTTTCTCAAAGGTGCACTGGTGGGGTGAGGCTGAACCGATCACCATCACAGCCCTGCGCAGAAGACCGGACAGTGAAGTTGGTACGATACGCAACATTACCTTCTCCAACATCAACTGCACCGGAGAAAACGGCATCTTGATCTACGGTGAAGATTCTTGTAATATCTCTGACATCCTCTTCGAAAGGATTCGCATCCGTCTGTCCAAACGCACAGACTGGCCGAAACATTTTCACGACCTTCGTCCCTGTCCCGGTAATACGATCCTTGAGGACTCTCTGCGCGTAGTTTATGCCAAAAATGCAAAACGCGTCGTTTTCCGAGAATTGAGCACGCAGGTTGATCCCGACATGGAAGAGTATGTGAAAGAGCTTTACAAGATTGAAAATTGTCCGAATATCATGCTACAAGATTCTTGAGATTCCTAACGATTTCTGCTATAATGCCCTACATGAACTTAATCCTCGCATTGCTATGCGACACAGAATACAGAGAGGTCGAAGAAAATGAAATACAAGACAACAGGAACCTGTTCACAGGAGATTAGCATTGAACTGAAGAATGGTGTCATTGATTCCGTATCCTTCGTAGGTGGTTGCAACGGCAACCTTCAGGGCATCAGTGCACTGGTAAAAGGAATGGATGCACGGGAGGCCATCAACAGACTGCGCGGCATTCGGTGTGGAATGAAGCCCACCTCCTGCCCCGATCAGCTGGCTAGGGCGTTGGAGCAGATGCTCGCCAGTGAATAATGGAAAGGAAGTCGTCTTTGCTATGAAGAAAATCGTGTTGACCGGCGGCGGTACTGCGGGACATGTGACCCCCAATATCGCACTTCTTCCGTCCCTTAAGGAGGCGGGATACGAAATTGCTTACATGGGTTCTTATGAGGGAATCGAGAAACGGTTGATTGAGGACTTTCAGATTCCCTACACCGGAATTTCTACCGGTAAATTCCGCCGGTATCTGGATCCCAAGAATTTCTCGGACCCTTTCCGGGTAATCAAGGGCTTTGCCGAAGCCAGAAAATATCTGAAGGAATATAAGCCCGATGTGGTTTTCTCCAAGGGTGGTTTTGTCAGCGTTCCGATCGTGCGCGCTGCCGCCTCCCTGAATATTCCCTGTATCATACACGAATCGGATATGACGCCCGGACTTGCCAACAAGCTCTGCATTCCTGTTGCAACAAAAGTATGCTGCAATTTCCCGGAGACCATGGAGCTGATCCCCAAGGGGAAGGCCGTCCTCACCGGGTCACCCATCCGCGCTGAGCTGGCACAGGGCAATAAGCTTGCGGGGCTGGATATGTGCGGCTTTTCCGCCAACAAACCGGTCATTATGGTCATGGGCGGCAGTCTCGGCGCAGCCAATGTAAACCGGGCAGTTCGCGACGCGCTCCCGAAGCTTTTGGAGGATTTCCAGATCGTTCATCTGTGCGGCAAGGATAAGATCGATAATCTTCTGTTGAACACACCGGGCTACAAGCAGTTTGAATATATCAAGGCAGAGCTGAAGGATCTGTTCGCGATGGCGGATCTGGTGATCTCCCGTGCCGGTGCCAATGCCATCTGCGAGCTGCTGGCACTGCGCAAACCCAACATTCTGATTCCGCTGCCCGCATCCAGCAGCCGCGGAGATCAGATTCTCAATGCCAAATCCTTCGAGGCACAGGGCTTTTCCATCGTGCTGAGCGAGGATGATCTGACCACCTCGGAGCTGGTCGATCAGGTGCATCGGCTTTACTTCTCCAGACAGACCTATGTGGAGGCTATGAACCACAGCGGTCAGCAGGATTCTATCAAGACCATTATGGGACTGATCGAGGAAGCAGCCGGATCCACAGCGGAGAATTCATAGTAGAGAATCCATAGCATGCAAAACCCCGGAATCCTTCTGATCCCGGGGTTTTGTGATAATCATGCTTACATATTGTCGGTATCGTAGACCGCCCTCTCTCCACCGATGAATTTTGGTCTGGTGCGGGCACATACCACATGGGCATCGCCAATCTC
>CAMAGI010000160.1 GCA_945833775.1 uncultured Lachnospiraceae bacterium | reverse complement strand
TTCCCGATGAGGATCTGAAGCGCCTGGGGGAGCGGTTTGGGTACAGCTATGATCACAGGGTGGACGAAACCCACAGCGTGGTTCGGTTCTGTACCAGCTGGGCGACAAAGGAAGAAAATGTGGATGCGCTCATTGCGGCGTTATCATGAAGAATCACGGCTATTTGTGCGGAGAACGTCATAAATAAGCCCGCAACAAAACGTTCTCGGAATGGAGATTGCTATGGAATTTGATAAATCGAAACTACGGCAGATACGTTGGCTCATGGTCTTTGCGGCTCTTTTGGTACTGGCTGTAATCTACAGTGGTTCCATTGCAGAAGGAGCGGGCTTTGTGCTTGGGATCGCAAAACCCTTTTTGTACGGCGGTGTGATTGCGTTTGTCCTGAATCTCCCGCTTACCTTTGTGGAAAAAAAGCTCTTGAAAAAATGGAAAGGTAAGATCGCCGAAAAAGTGAAACGGCCGATCGGTATTTTTCTTTCCATGCTGATTCTGTCGGCGGTCATTGCCCTGGTAATCTGCATGGTGGTGCCCCAGATCAGTCGTGCGGCGGCAGAACTTGGAAGGAAGGTTCCGCCCTTTCTGGTGCGCATGGAAAGAGAACTGGAGATTCTGGGACAGACGTATCCGGCGCTGCAGAGGGAAGTGGAGATGTTGCAGCGAATGGAGATCGATTGGACCAAGCTGCAGGAGACGGTGTTTGATTTTCTCAAAAACGGTGCGGGTGACGTGCTCACTTCCGCAGTGTCGGTGACCAGCGGTATTGTGGGCGGGATTGTCAATGCCTTTATCGCTGTGGTTTTTGCCCTGTACATTTTGGGACAGAAGGAGAAACTGGCAGATCAGGGGAAACGTATTATGAGTGCCTACCTGCCCGAACGGGTGGAAGCTGCCGTGCTGAAGCTCCTGGCTCTTTCGTACTGCAATTTCAGCAGCTTCCTGACGGGACAGTGTACGGAGGCTGTAATTTTAGGTTGTATGTTTGTGGTTGCCATGTCGATTTTCCGCATGCCCTACGCGTTCATGGTGGGCGTTTTGATCGCATTTACTGCGCTGATTCCGATTGTGGGTGCCTTCATCGGATGCGCGGTGGGAGCGTTTTTGATCCTGATTAACGACCCTGTGCAGGCGCTTTGGTTTATCATTCTGTTCCTGGTACTTCAGCAGATTGAGGGAAATCTGGTCTATCCCAGAGTGGTGGGCAGCTCCGTGGGACTTCCGTCCATCTGGGTTTTGATGGCGGTGACCATCGGCGGCAGTCTGTTCGGTGTTGCGGGTATGCTGTTTTTTATCCCATTGACCGCCACCGGTTACACACTGTTGCGGGAGCATGTGAATGCCCGTAACGCCGCAAAGACAGGAAAGCAGATACCGGCACCGGTGGAAACCGATTCCGCACAACCGGAAGAGGAAGCCGGCAGTTTCGGGGAATCGGATTGACGGGAAACGCGAATGCGGTATCCGAAAAAACAAAACAGAACGGGAGATTGTGAAGATGAGTGAATTTCGATATGAGAGGGTCAAGGATCCTACCTATTTTGAGGAGAACAGACTGGCAGCGCATGCGGATTTTACGGCATATGCTGACTGGGAGGAGTATCAGTCGGGCGAGAGCAGCTTTCGCTATGGCATGAATGGCTTGTGGAAGTTTGCCTATGCGCCCAATTATGCGTCCGCTTTAGCGGGCTTCGAACAGCCTTCCTTTGACTGTCATGGATGGGCGGATATCAAGGTTCCGGCCCACATCCAGATGGAGGGCGCAGACATTCCCCAATACGCCAATGTGCAGTATCCCTGGGACGGAAGAGAGCAGATAAAACCCGGTGAGATTCCGGAGCATTTCAATCCTGTGGCTCATTATGTGAAGTACTTCAAAGTGCCCCGGGAAATGCAGGGCAAACCCGTGTACATCTCATTCCAAGGGGTGGAGAGTGCGTTGGTGCTTTGGTGTAACGGACAGTTTGTTGGCTACAGTGAGGATTCCTTTACGCCCTCCGAGTTTGAGTTGACGCCTTATCTGACACAAGGGGAGAACAAACTGGCTGCGCTGGTGTTTAAGTGGAGCTCCTCCAGCTGGTGTGAGGACCAGGACTTTTTCCGCTTCTCCGGTATTTTCCGGGACGTCTATCTCTATACGGTTCCGGCTGTAGCTGTGCGCGATGTGAAGGTGCAGACCCTTCTGCAAGAGGATTACAAGGAGGCAAAGCTTGTTCTGGATCTTGCCCTTTCCGGGGAGGCGACCATCGTGGGTAAGCTCCTGGACAGCCCGAGACCGTCTGCAGCGCTTCCGATTGATACTGCGGTTCGCATGGCTTCCCTTCAGGGGGCGTGTGTGGGTGAGCTGCGCACCCGAACCGGGGGGGATTGTCATCTGGAACTATCCGTAGAGAATCCGAAGCTGTGGAGTGCAGAGGATCCCAAACTCTACAGTCTGCTGCTGGAGATTTATAACGATGCCGGAGAACTGCAGGAGGTATTGGTACAGCGAGTCGGTTTCCGGCGCTTTGAGCTGCGCGATAAAGTGATGTGTCTGAACGGAAAGCGGATTGTTTTCAAGGGAGTTAACCGACATGAGTTCAGCTCTGTTTCGGGGCGCGTTCCGAGAAGAGAGGAGCTGTGGCAGGACCTTGTGACCATGAAGCAGCACAATATCAATGCAATCCGAACCAGCCATTATCCCAACGCATCACCGCTCTATGCACTCTGCGACGAACTGGGACTCTATATGATTGCGGAGTGCAATCTGGAATCCCACGGTTCCTGGGAGCCTGCCACACGCGGTGTATATGACAAGAGCGAGGTCGTTCCCGGCGATCAGCCGCAGTGGAATGCCATGATGCTGGATCGTGCAAATTCCATGTATCAGAGGGACAAAAACCACCCTGCCATTCTGATCTGGTCCTGCGGAAATGAAGCCTTTGGCGGCAAAAACATCTACGATATGTCCCGGTTCTTCAAGGCGCAGGATCCCGGACGACTGGTTCAGTACGAGGGGATCATACACGACAGAAGATATCCCGGCACCAGTGATGTGGAAAGCCAGATGTATACGCACGCAGAGGATATCGAAAAGTGGCTGCAGAAGGATAGAAGCAAGCCCTTTATCTGCTGTGAGTACTCCCATGCCATGGGCAATTCCTGCGGTGCGATGCACAAATATACGGATCTTACCGACAGAGAACCCCTCTATCAGGGCGGATTTATCTGGGATTATGTGGATCAGTCCATTTACAAAAAGGACCGTTACGGGCGCTTTTTCCAGGCCTACGGAGGGGATTTCGGTGACCGGCCCTGCGACTATAATTTCAGTGGCAACGGTATTGTCTACGGCGGAGACAGAACGCCTTCGCCCAAGATGCAGGAGGTAAAGTTCAACTATAGCAATATAGCTGTTTCTATCACAAGAGAGAAGTTCACGGTCAAAAACAAGAATTTGTTTGTGAATACCGACAACTTTACATGTGTGATCCTTCTGGAAAGGGAGGGAAAGCTCGTGCAGACCATACAGCAAAGCGTAAGCGTGGAGCCGCTGGACACAAGGGATTTTCCGATGCCGTTTGAAATCCCGGACACGGCAGAATACGCGGTGACGGTTTCCTTCCGGTTGAAGGAGGACAGAGCCTGGGCGAAGGCGGGACATGAAGTTGCCTTCGGTCAACAGGTATTTGCAGGCAACGTGGCGTCCGTTTCCATGAAACAGACAAGACCCATGCAGATCATCCGCGGCAACTACAATTTTGGTGTGCGGGGAGAAGAATTTGAAGTGCTGTTCGGCGGTAAAGGACTGGTGTCCTATCGTTACGGCGGCAGGGAGATGTTTCAGAGTGTTCCCATGCCCAATTTCTGGAGAGCGCCCATTGACAATGACTTTGGCAATCACATGATGCAGCGGTACGGGCAGTGGAAGCTGGCAAGTATGTATGCCACCGTGGAGAATTGTACGGGCATTGCGTATCGGGAAGGGGATGCGTGTGCCGTGATCGCTTACAAGCTGGCACTACCTACTTCTCCCAAGACGGAATGCGAACTTTCCTATGAAATTTATGGAGATGGTACGATCGGCGTTAAACTTTCGTACGATCCCGTTCCCGGGCTTGGAGATATGCCGGAATTCGGTGTCATGATGAAGATGGATGCGGATTACGATCATCTGGAGTGGTACGGAAACGGCCCTGCGGAAACCTATGCGGACCGAAAGCATGGTGCAAAGCTGGGGATTTATTCCAATCTTGTTGCCGATAATATGGCGCGCTATCTGGTTCCCCAGGAGTGCGGGCTAAAGACCGATGTCCGGTATGCCAAGGTCACGGATCTCGCGGGAAGAGGTCTTCTGTTTGCCGCTGACAACATGAGTTTTTCGGCACTTCCGTATACGCCTCATGAGATGGAAAACGCAATGCATGATTATGAACTTCCTCCGGTGCACTATACCGTGATCCGGGCGATGGAGGCTCAGATGGGTGTGGGCGGTGATGACAGCTGGTATTCCAGAGTTCATGACGAATATCTGATAGACGTATCCTCCAGGAAAGAATTTACCTTCTTTTTTAAGGGGATTGTCTAGAAAAGAGATGATTTCGGGCATGGTAGCGGCGCGAAATCACGGCACAAAAAAAGTTGAAAAAAGGGGTTGACTTTTAGAGCCATCCTCTATATAATACTACTTGTGCTTCGGGGTGTGGCTCAGCTTGGTTAGAGCGCCGTCTTAGGGAGGCGGAGGTCGCGAGTTCGAATCCCGCCACTCCGATGA
>CAMAGI010000159.1 GCA_945833775.1 uncultured Lachnospiraceae bacterium | reverse complement strand
CCGACGCTTTTTAAGAGTTCTGATTCGAATAGCAAAATTCATTCTTAGCAACACAGATCTGAAAAGGGAGAATAGAAAAAATCAGACATCATGGATGGGAAAACATCCTGAGAAAGGAAGGCAAATATGACAAAGATTGATGTTGTTTCCGGATTTTTGGGAGCGGGGAAAACGACCCTGATTAAGAAGCTTCTGAAGGAGGCATTGGATGGAAATAAGACCGTGTTGATCGAGAATGAGTTCGGCGAGATCGGTATTGACGGTGGCTTCTTAAAGGAGGCAGGGATTGAGATAAAGGAGATGAACAGCGGCTGTATCTGCTGTTCGCTGGTCGGAGATTTCGGTACTTCCCTGAAGGAAGTGATCCACACGTATGCGCCGGAGCGCATCCTGATCGAGCCCTCCGGCGTGGGGAAGCTTTCCGATGTCCTCAAGGCTGTGGAGGATGTGGCTGCCGATTTGGATGTACAGGTAAACAGTGCGGTTGCCGTTGTGGACGCTACAAAATGTAAAATGTATATCAAAAACTTTGGGGAGTTCTTTGTCAATCAAATCGCGTATGCGGGAACCATCATTTTAAGTCGTACGGATAAAATTTCCCCGGACAAGCTGAAAAACTGTGTGGAACTGATTCGTGAGCACAATGCGCAGGCGACGATTATTACCACACCGCTGGATCAGCTGGATGGAGCGGACGTGCTTCGGACCATAGAAGGGGCAGATAAGCTGTCGGATCTGCTTGCCGAGATGATGGAGAAGGCACACGAGGCTTATGAGGAGCATGAGAGGGAGCATCATCATGAGCACGAGCACGGCGAAGGATGCACCTGCGGATGCCACGATCACGACCATGAGCACGAGCATGAGCACGACCATGAGCATGACCACGGCCCCCATCATGAGCACGAGCATGAGCATGATCACGACCACCATCATGAGCATGAACATGAACACGAGCATGAGCATGAGCACGAACACGAACACGAGCATGACCATGACCACCATCACGACCATCACCATCATCATGCGGACGAAGTGTTCACCAGCTGGGGTATGGAGACACCCAACACCTACAGCAGGGAGGAGATTGCCAATATCCTCACTGCCCTCGACAGCGGTGACTATGGTTTTGTACTGCGTGCCAAGGGCATGGTGCCCTCTGATGACGGAACCTGGATCTATTACGATTATGTGCCCGAAGAGCAGGATATCCGCGAAGGAAAGCCGGAGGTTACCGGTAAGATCTGCGTAATCGGTTCCAAACTGGATGAGGCAAAGCTTGCTGAATTGTTTGCCAGGTAAGCTTCTACAAAACGCAAACAAGCAAAACCCGGACGGCATCTGCCGGGTGGATGACAGGAGGTAATGCTTATGAAGCCGGTATATATCATCAATGGATTTCTGGAGAGCGGCAAGACGGAGTTCATTACGTTTACCCTTGGACAACCGTATTTCCAGATTAAGGGTAAGACCCTGATCCTTCTGTGTGAGGAGGGGGAAAATGAATACGATGAGCAGCTTCTGAAAAGGAGCAGAACGGTTGTGGAGTTGATCGAGGATGAGGAGGATTTCAATTCCTCCCATCTTGTGGAACTGGAAAAGATGCACAAACCGGATCGGATCATCATAGAATATAACGGAATGTGGAATTTCAAAAATATGAAGCTGCCCTGGTACTGGAAGGTGGAGCAGCAGATTACCACCATTGACGGTTCGACCTTTCCCATGTATTACACCAATATGAAGTCCCTTCTTGCAGAGATGATCCGCAAGTCCGAGATGATTATTTTTAACCGCTGCGACAATGTACGAGAGGATCTAAACACTTATAAGCGAAATATCAAGGCGGTGAATCCTTCGGCGGATGTAATCTTTGAGGACGCAAACGGTGAGATCGACGAGATTTTTGAGGAGGATCTTCCCTACGATCTGAATCAGGACACAATTGAGCTGGACGATCAGAGTTACGGGATATGGTACCTGGACTGCATGGACCATTTGGAGAGGTATTATGGTAAGAAGCTGGTTTTCACCGCAATGGTGTTAAAGCCCGAGAAAATTCCGAACGGATACTTTGTACCCGGACGTATGGCAATGACCTGTTGTGCGGAGGATATGGCTTTTCTGGGGTATGCCTGCGAATTTGCGGGTGCGGGAGCACTCCGACAGAGAGAGTGGGTAAAAGTAACTGCTACGATCACCAAAGAGTATTGGGAGGACTATCAGGGTGAGGGTCCCATGCTGCATGCAATCAGCGTGGAGAAAACCAAGGCACCCAAGGATGAAGTTATCAGCTTCACTTAGAAAGGATAACAAGCGTTATGGATATAGCTGTCGGATTACTGTTGCCCTTCCTGGGGACGACTGCGGGTGCGGCCTGTGTATTTTTCTTAAAGAAGGAAATCAGTGCCAATCTACAGAGAATTTTTACCGGATTTGCCGCGGGTGTCATGGTGGCAGCCTCGGTCTGGTCACTTTTGATTCCCTCCATGGAAATGTGTGAGGGGATGGGAAAACTTGCATTTGTGCCGGCTGCGGTCGGATTTTTGTTCGGTATTTTTTTTCTGCTCCTTGCGGACAGTCTTGTGCCCCATCTTCATGTGGGAAGCGATAAACCGGAGGGAGCAAAGAGCAGTCTGGGCCGCACCGCTATGCTCATGATGGCGGTGACGATCCACAATCTGCCGGAGGGCGCTGCCTGCGGAGCCATTCTGGCGGGACTGATCGGTGGAGACGGAGCTGTCACGACAGCCGGAGCGATTGCCCTCAGTATGGGTATCGCCATTCAGAATTTCCCCGAGGGAGCGATCATATCCCTGCCCCTTCGAGGTGAGGGAAACAGTAAGTTGAAATCCTTCGGGCTGGGAGTCTTGTCGGGAATTGTTGAACCCATCGGTGCCCTGATCGCCATTCTTCTGGCAGGGATTGTAACACCGGTCCTGCCTTATCTTTTGGCATTTGCAGCGGGAGCAATGATTTACGTGGTGGTGGAGGAGCTGATCCCGGAATCCAGCGAGGGGGAGCACTCCAATCTCGGCACACTTGCCTTTGCTGTGGGGTTCGCTCTCATGATGGTTCTGGATGTCACACTGGGATAACAAGGATTCCTCCGACGCAAATACGTTTGCGGAGTGAATATTACTATGAGTACAGAAAACGAGAAGGAACTCCAACAGTTGAAAAATCGGCTGTTGGAGTTATCCGATAAAGCATATATGCAGAATATTTTTACCTTCACCGGATTCCTGGGTCTTTCGCAACAGGATGTGTTCTGGAAGAACGAAAGAGTCATGCAGGCAGGGTATTCCCTGTGGGGAGGTATACCGAATGCCGATCGAAAAGTGATCCGGTTCGGCAATCCCGAGGAGCTTGGGTATGAGGTTCCCTTTCCTATAACCTGTATCCACATAGAACCCCTGCAGGCAAAATTTGCGGATCCGCTGACCCATCGTGATTTCCTGGGAGCGCTTATGAACCTGGGAATTGACCGGTCAACGCTGGGGGATATCAAGGTGGGAGAGAAAGAGGCCTATCTGTTGTGCCTGGATTCCATCTCAGATTATGTCTGCGAGAATTTAAGCCGGGTACGGCATACGAATGTGAAGTGTACGAAGGTGGAGAATCCGGAAGAACTGCCGCAGGAACAACCACAGCTTGTGACGGTGCAGGTCGCATCTGCGAGGATTGATGCGCTGATTGCGAAGATTACCGGGTTGTCCAGGGAGAAGAGTCTGGAATTGTTTCGCACGGGGAAGGTTTTTCTGGACGGAAGACTTTGTGAGAATAATGCCCGCGTTGTCAAGGTGGGAGAAACCGTCAATGCGCGCGGCTTCGGTAAGTTTCGGATTAGCGGGGAGCCGCGCCGGACCCGGAAGGGGAAGCTTGCGGTGGAGGCGGAAGTATATCGCTGAGCCAAAAAAAATACAGTTCGGCTTTCGTAAGATGCAGAGAGGATGATACAAATGCAGAGTTTTTCATACACGATTATTCAGTGGCTGTTTTTCTTTTATTTCTACTGTTTCTTCGGGTGGTGCTTTGAATCCGCCTATGTGTCACTTAAAAAGCGCAGGCTGACAAATCGCGGATTTATGAGAGGACCTTTTCTTCCGCTGTACGGCAGCGGTGCTATGATGATGTTGATTGTTGCAAGGCCGTTTCTGGACCTTCCCTCTCCCCAAAGATGGATCCTGACTTACGTGGCAGGCTGCATCGGAGCCACGATTCTGGAATACATAACAGGTGTTACTATGGAGGCGCTTTTCAAGGTTCGCTATTGGGACTATTCCAGGAACCCCTTGAATTTCCAGGGACATATCTGTCTGGGGACCTCTCTGGCCTGGGGCGTGTTGACATTATTTATGACGGAGATTCTCCACAGACAGGTGGAGCGGATTGTATTTTCGGTGCCCTATGTTGTTTTGACAGTACTTACGTTGCTGTTGACGGTGCTGATAGCAGGAGATCTTGCGCTGTCCTTCAAGGCAGCTCTTGATTTGAAAGATGTGCTTGTCCGGATGGAAAAGGCGAGAACGGAACTGGTGCATCTGCAGAAACGCCTGGATGTGATCATTGCGATTGCAGACGAGGAAATCGAGCAGAAGAAGGAGGAATTTGTTCAAAGGAAGGACGAATTTGCGCAGAAGAAAGACGAGTTTACCGGGCGTGTTGTTGATTTGAAAGAAGGTATCGAAGATAAATTTGAGACGATCATCAATCTGATACACTCAAAATCCGGAGAACACCTGGAAGGAATTTC
>CAMAGI010000158.1 GCA_945833775.1 uncultured Lachnospiraceae bacterium | reverse complement strand
CGGAATTTGCACAGAGGGCGAGCAGCACCATGGGATAGAGCACCCACTGATACCGCATCAGCAGGTGATATGTCACGCCGGGGGAAACAATCAGGATCAGATTCGTGGCGATCGGGAGCCCCAATGCCAGGAGGAGCAGCACCCCATAAAACAAGGGCTGCTTCCACCATCCGTTGCGCCATACCAGCCGCACAAACACAAACGCAGCAGCAAACAAAAGAACCGCCGTGGCAATCGCTGCGTAAGGGTTCCCCAAAAGCACGCTACCCTTTAAGGTAAAAGCGGCAAAATCCCGGTAAATATTCGATAGGGTAGCCACGATGCCGATGTGGGCACCATTTCCTTCCATGCCGTTGATTCCCTGATAATCCGCCAGTTGTTTTCCCTGGATGAACAAAAGCAGCTTCAGGATCAGATAGTAGAGCACACCGCCTAAAATCCCCATGGAAAGATAGCGAAGTGCATAGACCAGCTTCTTTCTTATACTGCCCGCCGCCATCCAGGCTTTTCCAATCACAAAAATGGCAAGAACCGCAGCAAAGGAAAGGTAGGCCTGATAAGTGCCCATGCTGAAGGCCAGACAGACTGCACCCAGGCAGAATCCGTAACGGCTCTTTCCGGTCAGATACACCGCAAGCACCGCAAGCATAAGACCCAGCATATAACCGTCCATCGTGAATATATACGCACAGGTCGAAGCCAGTGCGGGAAAGGATACCAGAAGGCTGCTCAGCGCAATCACCTGTACCGTCTCGCGCACTTCCAACAGCTCCGCAAGAAGTGCTCCCGTCACCCCCAGAAAAACAAGTCCCAGGAGGCCAATCATCCAGGGAAGGGTATAATAGGAAGACAGCCCGCAGGCGATGGTCAGAAACCATCTGCCGGAGGTAATCATGTTCTGGTCAAAATAGATACTGTCCAGACCGTCATGGTTCGGAATGTCCCGGATGATCACAGGAAAATGAATCAGCAGTCCCAGGATAAGCACCGTAAAAAAGGCAACTTTCCATTCCTTTTTGATTTTCTTTTTTATCATTTCAAACGTTTCTGTCGGAGTCTTCATCAGTTTCCTCCCGCTCTTTTCTGTTCCGGCTTTCTATTCCGGTCTTCTCCCTGGTTTTCGGCTCTGGCTTTCCGTCCTACTCTGCCTTACACAGGTAATCGGCAATGGCATTTGCAATTTTCTCGCGACCCGCTTCGTTGGGATGTACACCGTCCTTTGTGTACAGCATCCACTCATCCCGGATCTCGTGGGGGTAAAAGTCGTGATACAAATCCAGAATCTCAACCTGAAGCTCCTGCGCCACGGCAAGCTCCGCATTGACATATTCCTCCAGCAGCCCGCCGCCGAAATCCTCTTTCTCGCAGTCGGACTCCGCCCACAGATACCAGCAGTAGGTAGGTGTCACTAGAATGATGCGAAGATTCGGATATTTCTGCCGAAGTAGTTGAATGCTTCCGCGAAGAGCTCCCGTATATGTGTAAGGATCCAGCGGGTCATCATCATTTTGAATGGTAACACCGCTCTGGTAGTCATTCATTCCGTAGCAGACAAGCAGGGTGTCTACCTGTGCAAAGTCAACCTTCTCCAAACCGTCGATGATCCCGCTGAAATGGTCGGTATAATTCTCCCGAATCTGCACGGACTGCTGTACGCCGAAGTCTTCTGCGACAATTGACTTTACGATGGATTCAAAGGAAAGGCAGTCCTTGGTGTAACCCAGGCGCATCTCCTTATCCGCTCTGCCCATACCGGTTCCTCCCATGGCGCCGCTGTAGATCTCGCACTGTAAGAGTGTGGCAAGCTGAGCCGAAATCGAGGTTTCATCCAAACAGTCCCCCAGAATGCTGTCGCCCAGCACTACGATATCCGGCCCCGTCGTGCGTGCGTCCCGGGCAGAATAGCCTGCAAAGGTGAGAAAAAACAGCGCGGCAAACAAGAACACTGCAATGAGCCAATATGAAATTGTGGTCTTGTTGCGACTGTTCATTGTTTCGCCTTTCGGGGTTGTTGCACGGCTCTATCATAATGTGATGGGCTCGGAGTACGAGTGTCCGAATACGGGGGCCGAATGTGGATGTCCGGATTCGGGTGTCCGGATTCAGGTGCCTTGGTGTCTGCCACAATGTTTCATCCGCAGAACGCTTCCGCTCCTTGAAATCCGTAATGGTACTAAGCTCGGAAGGACCTCGCTAAGTACCAACGGATTTCAAGGTCTGCTTCATGAAGCATTGTGGCAGGCACAGGCACCGCTCTCTTTGTGTTATACATGGCAACTCAATTATCATTTTGGTCATTGGGCTTACATAATCTTTTGGTCCATCATCCCAAAGCGACCTCATTTCATGTTTTGGACCTACATATTTCAGATTACATCCTTCTGATACATAAATATCAGATAAAGTGCAATCACTAAATGAAATATTTTGTCCCTCTCCTATGGTAATATTACTTATAAATTACTCTAATCTTTCAACTCGTTCTTCTAACTGTTTGATATATTCCATTTCGGTTATGTTAATATCCCTTTCTTCCTTACTGTTTATTTTATAGCTTCTAACTTGATTTAAGCTAAAAATCGGAATTTACCACTTTTTCAAACCCAAACCTATCAATTAGGATATTCAGGTAATAAATCTTCCAACAGCATAACTCTATCCTCAGCAACAAGAACTTCTATGTTCTTAGCGTTGATTCCTGTTTGCATCATAAACTCTCGACAAGCGCCACAAGGAGGCATAATAGTTCCATCAAAATATACAGAACAAATTCTGTCAATTTCATATTCTCCATTTGTAAACATTGTTGATATTGCATTTCTCTCTGCACACATTCCAAGAGAACTATTTGTATCTATACAAATACCTGTAAAAATATTTCCACTTTTGCTTAATACTGCCGCACCAACACTTCCAACTGATATAGTGTCCGATATATCTTTAGGATTCGTTACCTTCTTTGCCAAATCATATAATTCTTTCCATTTTTTATCCATTAGTAATACCTCCCGCCTCGACAAACCGGAATTTATCGAGTTCTTCGAAATTTATTAATGACACATTCTGACTAACCATAAGCCATCCTTTTTTTACGGTCATATTCTGCTTTTGCCATTATGTTACCGTAGCCAGATGATTCTATCGGAGGGTATCGCAAGCAAATTATTAGCGTCTGTACCCTGGCTTTAATTTCCCGGAGGGTATGGAGAGTGAATTTTCTCTTCCTATACCCCGTCTTGATTTTTTCACAGGGTATGGAGCACCATTTTCTCTCTTCCATACCCCGGTTCAGGATTTTTGCAGGGTATAGAGCACGACTTTCTCTCTTCTATACCCCGGTTTAGTTTCTTCGCAGGGTATAGAGCACGACTTTCCCGTTTCTATACCCTGACCTTGGATTTTCACAGGGTATGGAGCACGATTTTCTCTCTTCTATACCCCGGTTTAGTTTCTTCGCAGGGTATAGAGCACGACTTTCTCTCTTCTATACCCCGACTCGGACGTTCCGAAATTTATTCAGCAGGTACGCACTTCTATAAGAGAGCTATCAATATCTTGATTTCACCATCTTGGTGCTTCTGTGTCTGCCACAATGCTTCATGAAGCAGACCTTGAAATCTGTTGGTACTTAGCGAGAGCCTTTCGAGTTTAGTACCATTACGGATTTCAAGGAGCGGAAGCGTTCTGCGGATGAAACATTGTGGCAGACACAGGTACGACGGTAATCGCACAATTATATCTATATCGATGCCAGGTGCTCTGCAAGCCGCCTTGCCCCAAGCCCATCAATCAACTCTTTTTCCGAGCAGTGCCACCTCTGGCGAAGGGTAAAATCATCGCAGGCACAATCGAACTCACGAACGATGTTTGTCAGCGCACCGGTTGCATCTAAGTGCCAAGCACCACAGTAACCGGCAATACGATGGTCACCGATGTAACGCGTAAGGGCCTCCTGATTCTGCGCATAGGAAAAGCAGAAAAACGGAATGCCCAGAGCTGCCAGCTCATAGATGGTGGTCCCCCCAGCCGTGACGGCAAGATCACATTGCGCCATCAACCCTGCCATGTCCGATACATTGGAATGAATTTGGACGTTAGGGTGCAATCGGGCAAATGCATTCAGTTCTTCCAGATGGGGATTAAAGCGCCCCGCCACCAGATGAAATGTTATCCTCTCCCGGTAAATAGCCTCCAGAATACGCCCGCCGATGTTGTCCGCATCACCGCCCCCGGTGGTGATCAAAACCTGTTTGACCTCCCGCGAAGGCTCCACCCGGTGATGTAAGAACTCCGGTCGGATGGGAACATAGCGGGATCCGAGTAAAAGCTCCGTGTCCTGCCCCTCGTACATTCTCGCATAAAGAGCAGGATCCGCAAAGACATTGTAGTTGATCACGCCGTCCACGGGATAGGACTTTTCCTGCAGATCATCCATAAGATACAGTTTCCGGCAAAATTTTTTCAATGCGGCAAGATAGGAAGCGGTCACAAAATAGCTGTCGACAAGAATCGTGTGCTGTCCGGGATATGCCTCTGTGAGTTTCTCCCAGCACGGCAGTTCCCCTTCCGGATCCCGATAGTCCGATTCAAGCGTAACCGCCCGAAATCCACGGTCTTTGGCCGTCCTCGCAGAGTCTTCATCTGCGCACACAAACAATATTTCCCGGTCGCCGACCATCTTTTTGACTTCTTCCATGATCGTCATGCAGCGCATCAGATGCCCCGCACCGATCCGCGCATTTCCATCCGCCCGAACCAATATCATGACAATCTCCACTCTCCGAATCTATTCGTTCTGTCCACTGTATCCGTCCTGTCCGTCCTGTTCGATCTGTCCGCCATGTCCGGTCTGTCCGTCCTGTCCGTTCT
>CAMAGI010000157.1 GCA_945833775.1 uncultured Lachnospiraceae bacterium | reverse complement strand
TTTACTGATGATCTAACCTTCACGTTAAACCCTCCTTTCAAAAAAGACCGTTTTATAGTATAACACAGGGCTTTTTCAATTTCAATATCTTTTTTACAAGTTTTTCACAACTTTTCGGATATTCAGAGCTACTTATCTCTCCAAATGATACGTCCCTTGCTCAAATCATAGGGAGACAACTCCAGCGTCACCTTGTCACCGGGAAGGATACGGATAAAATTCTGACGCAGTTTGCCGCTGATCGTTGCCAGAATACGATGACCGTTTTCCAGCTCCACACGGAACATCGTATTGGGAAGCTTCTCCACCACGGTTCCTTCAATTTCGATTACATCACTTTTTGACATAAAACTCTCCTTCATAAATCTGATTGATTTGTTGCTTATCTTCAAACAGTATCGTTCCTGTGCAAGGCCAGATACTGTCTGATCTCATATTTGATTTCCTCGTCCCGAACACTTGTCTGCCCGGTCACGGGGGTTTCCCGCAGGCGCTTCAGAAGGTCATCGTTCACACAACGGTTGATCGGTTGTACATGTTTTTCTTTTTTCTTCTTGGGCCGTGCCAGTGTTCTTGTCTTGCCGTCACACACAAACACGCAATCTGCTTCCTGGCCAACCACCACGTAAAGCTGATCTTTGTCGTGTCCCGCCCTGGAGATTACAAATCTTCCTATCATACCATCACCCGTTTCATCAATAAAGCGTCAGGATCTCAGGTTCACCGTCTGTGATCAGAATGGTGTTCTCATAGTGTGCGGACAGGGATCCGTCCTCTGTCACGACGGTCCAATCGTCATCCAGCCATTCCACATCGGCTCTTCCCATGTTGATCATCGGCTCCACCGCCAGAGTCATACCGGCTTGAAGCAGAATACCTTTTCTTTTCTGGGCGAAATTGGGAATCTGGGGATCCTCATGCAGGCTGGTTCCGATTCCGTGACCCACCAGGTCGCGCACGATCCCGTAGCCGTAAGGCTTTACATAGGCATCGATTGCATTGGATATATCATACAGATGATTGCCGGCTTTTGCCATTTTGATGCCGGCAAAGAAGCTCTCCCTGGTCACGTCGATCAGTTTCTGCGCCTCGGGGCTGATCTGACCCACCGCATGGGTTCTCGCTGCATCGGAGTGATACCCCTTGTAGATCAGTCCGGCATCAAGGCTGACGATGTCACCCTCTCTCAGAATGCGATCCTTGCGGGGAATTCCGTGCACCACTTCATCATTCACGGATACGCAGATACTGGCGGGATATCCGTTGTAGTTTTTAAAATTAGGAATGCAGCCGAGCTTACGGATCAGGGTATCTCCGTAAATATCGATATCCTTTGTGGAGATACCGGGCTTAATAAACGCCTCCAGTTCCTTATGTACGGTTGCAAGGAGTCGGTTCGACTCACGCATCAATTCAATTTCACGTTCGGACTTAATTGTCACAGCCATTTTACAGTTACCTTCTTACCAATTTCTCCGGGAATATTCCCTTCTATCGATTGTCCTCAACTCAGGATCGCAACGATTGCAGCAAACACATCCTTACTGTCAACGGTACCGTCAACTGTCTTAAGAACGCCCTTTTCGTTGTAGAAATCAATCAGCGGCTGCGTCTGGTCATGGTATACCTTCAGCCGGTTGAGCACTGTCTCGGGCTTGTCGTCATCGCGAAGCACAAGGTTTTGACCGCACACATCGCAGATGCCTTCCTTCTTGGGCGGAATGTGTTCCACGTGATAGGTGGCACCGCAGCCTAAGCATGCACGTCTTCCGGACATTCTCCGCACAATATTTTCATCGGGGACATCGACGTTGATCGCATAGTCAATGGCATCCCCCAATTCAGAAAGGGCCTTGTCAAGCACCTGGGCCTGGGGAATGGTTCTGGGAAAGCCGTCGAGCACGTAACCATTTTTGCAATCCGGTTGTGCGACGCGGTCAAGAAGGATCTTAACAGTGAGCTCATCGGGGACAAGCTGACCCTGATCCATATATTTCTTGGCTTCCATGCCAAGCTCAGTGCCGTTCTTGATATTGGCACGGAAAATGTCTCCTGTGGAAACGTGAGGTACCGCATACTTCTCGGCAATCATCTTGGCCTGAGTACCCTTGCCGGCACCGGGTGCACCTAACATAATAATCTTCATCTGAATTCCTTTCCTTTCCGCAGCCCCTTGACTGCACCGCCTAAGTCTCGCTGTCTTTTTCCAACGCAAAATAAGCGTCTGCAGCGCACACAAGGATATTTTACCCTTTTTATCCACAGTTTGCAACCGGAAAAAGCAAGAAATCCACATAAAAACGCCTCTGCACGAAATTTTTCCTGCAGAGGCGTTAAAATGACTGCTTAATTGTTCAAAAAGCCCTTGTAATTGCGAACCAGCATCTGTGATTCCACCTGCTTCATGGTTTCCAGAACAACGCTTACGATAATGATCAGGCTGGTACCGCCGAAGGATACGCTTGCACCGAAAATACCGTTAAAGATGTACGGGATCACCGAAACGATGATCAAACCGATGGCGCCGATGAATACAATGTAATTCACGACTTTTGTGAGATAGTCGCTGGTAGGCTTACCGGGTCTGATGCCGGGGATAAATCCGCCCTGCTTCTTCATGTTGTCCGCAATCATCAGAGGATTGAAGGATACGGAGGTATAGAAGTAAGCAAAGAATACAATGAGTACAATGTAAACCAGCAGACCGATGGAATAAATCGGCTGTGCAGGACTGCACCAGTAATTGGAATTCAGTCCCTTCAGGATATGTGCCCACACGCCGGTTCCCTGATAGCCCACGAAGGAACAGATAATCAGAGGAAACTGCATGATGGACTGCGCAAAGATGATCGGCAGCACACCGGAGGTATTCACACGCAGAGGGATATTGGAGGTAGTTCCACCCACCATCTTTCTGCCCTGTACCTTGTTGGCATACTGTACGGGAATCTTGCGCACACCGGCATTCAGCATTACCACGAGTACCACCATACCGATGATCACACCGAAGATAATCACTACTGCCAGCGCAGCCTTAGCAGGCGCAGAGGCCTGGCTGAACACGAACTTTTCAAACAACATGCTCAGGTCTTCGGGAATTCTGGAGAGAATGTTGATTACCAGAACAATGGAAATACCGTTTCCGACACCATATTCCGTAATTCTCTCGCCGACCCACATCAGGAATGCGCTACCTGCGGTCAGAGCCGCTACGGCAGTGATGACATTCATGGCATTGAACGTTGTCAGATATCCCTGACGGCCGAATCCGATGGCCATCGCTGTGGACTGAATCAGAGCAAGGCCTACCGTCACATATCTTGTGATGGCAGCAAGCTTCTTTCTTCCATCCTCACCGTCACGCTGCATCTCCTCAAGCTTGGGGATTGCAATTGTGAGCAGCTGAATGATAATGGATGATGTAATATAGGGGCTGATATTCAATGCAAGTATGGACATGCTCGCAAAGGATCCACCGGTAATCGCATCGAAGAAGCTAAATGCTCCACCCGTCTCGGAATTAAACCAAGACTGGAAATACTCACTGTTCACACCGGGCGCCGGCAGCTGTGATCCGATACGGATCACAACCAGCATTGCCAGAGTAAACAGAAGTTTTCTTCTGATGTCCTTAATTTTAAATGCATTTTTCAGCGTTGTCAGCATTAAATCACCTCAGCAGTTCCACCAACAGCCTCGATCTTCTCCTTTGCGGATGCACTGAGTGCATCAACCTTGACATCGAGCTTTTTGGTAAGTTCTCCGTTTCCGAGTATCTTCACTCCGTCTCTGGGGTTCTTAATAATCCCTGCTTCAACAAGTGCTGCAACATCTACAGTTGCACCGTTCTCAAACACTTCCAAAGCGCTTACATTGATTGCAACGATATCCTTGGTATTTCTGTTTTTGAAGCCTCTCTTAGGGAGACGTCTGTACAAAGGCATCTGACCGCCTTCGAAACCGGGTCTGGGTGCTCCGGAACGAGCCTTCTGTCCCTTGTGTCCCTTACCTGCGGTCTTGCCGTTTCCAGAACCATGTCCACGGCCTCTTCTAAAACTATCACTGTGCTTGGAGCCTTCAGCGGGTCTCAAATTGGATAATTCCATCTCAAACACCTCCTTATACTTCTTCTACTTTAAGCAAGTGGCAAATCTGACGAATCTGTCCTCTTGTTGCGTCATTATCGGGAAGGATAACAGTTTTGCCGATTTTACGCAGGCCCATGGACTCTGCGATTGCTTTATTCTTCGGTACAGCACCAATCAGGGACTTTACCAAAGTGATCTTTAACTTCTTATCTGCCATTGTTACTCTCCTCCTTACGCGATAACTTCCTCAACGGACTTGCCGCGGCTCTTAGCAACCTCTTCAGGTGCCTTCAGCTGGCTTAATCCGGTGATGGTAGCGAGAACAACGTTCTGCTTGTTGTTAGAGCCAAGGGATTTGGTACGGATATTCTTGATACCTGCAAGCTCACACACGATACGCGCAGGACCTCCTGCGATGATACCGGTACCTTCGGGAGCCTTCTTCAGCAGTACGTTAGCGGAACCATACTTACCGATGAAGTCATGGGTGATGGAGCTGTTCTCGTCCATGGCAACGGTAACGATGTGCTTCATAGCATCTTCCTTACCCTTGCGGATTGCCTCGGGAATTTCTACTGCCTTACCAAGGCCTGCACCTACATGACCCTGGCCGTCACCAACTACTACCAGAGCGGTGAATCTCATGTTACGTCCGCCCTTAACGGTCTTGGTAACACGCTTGATGGTAACAACCTTATCCGTTAACTCTAACTGGCTTGCATCTATGATTGTATGTTTCATGGTGTATTCCTCTTCCTTTCCTAGAA
Organism: uncultured Lachnospiraceae bacterium; assembly: GCA_945833775.1. Lineage (GTDB taxonomy): Bacteria > Bacillota > Clostridia > Lachnospirales > Lachnospiraceae > Acetatifactor. Next base: position 37 of record CAMAGI010000157.1, on the reverse strand, counting down.
TTCCAAGCCAGCTTCTCTGGCTGCATCAGCTAATGCT
>CAMAGI010000156.1 GCA_945833775.1 uncultured Lachnospiraceae bacterium | reverse complement strand
TCAAGGAGATCAAGGAGAAGGAGCTTCCCGTGCTGGATGATGAATTCGCAAGCGAGGTTTCCGAGTTCGACACCATGGCAGAGTACCGTGAGGATGTCAAGAAGAATCTTGTGGCGAAGAAGGAGTCCGCAGCTAAGGATGCCAGAGAAGATGCCGTTATCGATGCCATCATCGAGGATGCAACCATGGAGATTCCCGATGCAATGGTTGAGACCCAGCAGAGACAGATGCTCGAGGATTTTGCCCAGAGAATTCAGTCCCAGGGCCTTTCCATGGAGCAGTATATGCAGTTTACCGGCGCAACTCCCGCTATGATGCTCGAGCAGCTTAAGCCCCAGGCTTTGAAGAGAATTCAGTCCAGACTGGTTCTTGAGGCTGTCGTAAAGGCTGAGAAGATCGAGGCAAGCGAAGAGGAGTTCGAGGAAGAAGTAAAGACCATGGCTGAGGCTTATCAGATGGAAGCAGACAAGGTGAAGGAACTTCTGGGCGAGAACGGCAAGAAGCAGGTAATGGAAGATATCTGCATCAAGAAGGCTGTTGCATTTGTTGTTGAGAATGCAAAGGAAGCAAAGGCTGCAGCAAAGTCGACCAAGTCCAAGGCAAAGAAGGAAAAGACCGAGGAAGCTGAGGCAGCAGTCGAAGAGTAATTTCCATAATCGATATTTCCTGAGCAGTCTACGGCTTTGCGCGGAGGCTGCTCAAGTTTTCAAAAACAGAAATGGAGGACAATAATATGGCTTTAATTCCTTATGTCGTTGAACAGACCAGCAAAGGTGAGAGATCTTATGACATCTATTCCAGACTGTTAAAGGACAGAATCGTTTTCCTGGGTGAGGAGGTAAACGAGACCACGGCAAGCATTGTTGTGGCACAGCTTCTGTTCCTTGAGGCAGAGGATCCCGAGAAGGATATCCATCTGTACATCAACAGCCCCGGAGGAAGTGTAACCGCAGGTATGGCAATCTACGATACCATGCAGTATATCAAGTGTGACGTATCCACCGTTTGTATCGGCATGGCTGCCAGCATGGGAGCATTCCTGCTTGCAGGCGGTGCTAAGGGCAAGCGTTTTGCGCTCCCCAATGCAGAGATTATGATTCATCAGCCTCTGGGCGGAACGCAGGGACAGGCGACCGAAATTGAGATCGCTGCAAAGCATATCCTGCGCACCAAGGAGAAGTTGAACCGTATGCTGGCAGAGAATACCGGCAAGGACTATGAGACGATCTGCGCAGATACCGAGCGCGACAACTGGAAGAGCGCTGAGGAAGCACGTGAATACGGCCTCATCGATAAGGTGATCACCTCCCACGGTGAGCAGAGCGATAAATAAATCGAAGGAGTAATCGGAAAGAATGGCCAAAAATCCCGGTATGGATATTAGATGTTCCTTTTGCAATAAGACGCAGGGACAGGTACGAAAGCTGATTGCCGGACCGGCAGGGGTTTATATTTGCGACGAGTGCGTGGATATCTGTGCGGAGATTCTGGAGGAGGAGCTTGAGGATGAAGAGCAGGTTGAGGTGAAACACTCCGAGATCAATCTCTTAAAGCCCAAGCAGATTAAGGAATTTCTGGATGAATATGTCATCGGACAGGATATTGCGAAAAAGGTGCTCTCCGTTGCCGTATACAACCATTACAAGCGTGTGACTGCGCCCAAGGATCTGGATGATGTGGAGCTGCAGAAGAGTAACATCATCATGGTGGGTCCCACCGGTTCCGGTAAGACCTATCTGGCACAGACGCTGGCAAAAATCATTAACGTACCCTTTGCGATTGCGGATGCAACCACACTGACCGAGGCCGGATACGTGGGTGAGGATGTGGAGAACATTCTCTTAAAACTGATTCAGGCGGCGGATTATGACGTGGAGCGCGCCCAGTATGGTATCATCTACATTGATGAGATCGACAAGATCACCAAGAAGGGCGAAAATGTGTCCATCACCCGTGATGTGTCGGGCGAGGGTGTTCAGCAGGCACTGCTTAAAATCGTAGAAGGCACGGTGGCGAGTGTCCCGCCTCAGGGGGGCAGAAAGCATCCCCATCAGGAATTGATTCAGATTGACACCTCCAATATTCTGTTTATCTGCGGAGGAGCCTTTGACGGATTGGAGAAGATCATTGAGACACGACTGGATCGCAAATCCATCGGTTTCAACACAGAGCCTTCCCAGAAGACGGTGAAGGAAATGTCCGATCTTTTACAGGAGGTAACCCCTCAGGATCTGGTGAAGTTCGGGCTGATCCCCGAGTTTGTGGGACGTGTACCCATCTGTGTATCACTGCGCGGCTTGGACAAGGATGCGTTGATCCGTATTCTTAGAGAGCCCAAGAACGCGCTGATCAAGCAGTATCGCAAGCTCTTTGCTATGGACAATGTGGAGTTGACCTTCGAGGATGACGCGGTGGAGACCATTGCGGATCTGGCATTTGAGAGAAAGACCGGCGCCCGTGGTCTGCGTTCGATCATGGAGAGTGTCATGATGGATACCATGTACCGGATCCCTTCCGACGATACCATTGTGAAATGTGTTGTCACAAAGGATGCCGTCGAGGGAAATGGTGAACCCAGATTGGTGTACCGCGGTGCGGCAGAAGCAAGAGCAAAATAAATGTGTCTAAGAAAATCGCCGCCATTGTGCGGCGTTTTCTGATCGTTTCAACAGGAGTATGAGCATGGTAATCAAAAATGTGAGTCTGGAAATTGTGTGTGGAATTACCAGCAAATTGCCGGAAACCAGGCATCCCGAGGTGGCCTTTGCGGGAAAGAGTAATGTGGGAAAATCGTCCCTCATCAACGCTCTTATGAACCGCAAATCCCTCGCGCGAACCAGCGCCCAGCCCGGCAAAACACAGACCATCAATTATTACAATATCAACGATGAGATCTATTTCGTGGATCTCCCCGGCTATGGTTATGCAAATGCCAGTGAGTCTGTGAAAGCACAATGGGGTAAGATGATCGAAGACTATCTGCATAAATCGAAGCAGCTGCAGGCGGTTTTTCTCCTGATCGATATCCGCCACGCCCCCTCCGATAATGACAGGATCATGTACGAGTGGGTGAAAAAGATGGGTTACCGGCCGATTCTGATCGCCACGAAACTGGATAAGATCAACCGCAGTCAGATTCAAAAGCAGCTGAAGCTGATCCGCACAACGTTGAAGACGGATGCGGACACCATTATTATTCCTTTCTCTGCACAGACCAAACAGGGTCGTGAGGAGATCTACGAGTTGATAGACGGTTTTCTTACCGGTGAGACGCCGCGGGAGAATCTGTGATAAAAGGATCCAAAGAGGCTGAGGAAAAAGTATGAAAAAGTATGTGAAAGCGCTGGTCAATTTATTACTGGCAGTTGTGCTGTTCGTGTTGATATTGATTTTGGTGCCCCGGTTGGTTCGCTTTTTTGCTCCCTTCATTGCGGGCTGGATTATCGCACTGATTGCTTCGCCGATGGTGCGCTTTTTGGAAGAAAAAGTAAAGCTGAAGCGAAAGGCGGGAAGTGCTTTCATCATCGTGACGGTTATTGTGGCGGTGGTGCTGGTGCTTTACTTTGTGAGCGTTCAGTTGGGGCGGCAGGTTATGGATCTGATCGAAGACCTGCCTGCAATCTGGGCGGGAGCAGAGTCGGATTTTGCACAGATTTCCAAGAATTTGAGTAACTTCGCCAGATTTTTGCCCAAGGAACTTCAGAAAAACATCAGCGGGCTGGCCGATCAGGTGATGCTGTCCGTGGGCGACGTCCTTGGCAGTGTCAGTGAGCCTACGATTTCGATGGTGGGCAACTTTGTCTCCCAGCTTCCCTCTGTGATTATCGCGGTGATCATGGCATTGTTGTCCTCCTATTTTTTTGTGGCAGACAACAGTCTCATCCGGGAATGGTTTCGGGGGCATATGCCGCAGTCCATATTGGACCGATATCGTATCGTCCGCAACAGTCTGACCAAGGCGGTGGGCGGTTATCTGAAAGCCCAGCTGAAAATCGAGATTTGGATGTATCTGCTTCTGGTCATCGGATTTTTGGTGCTGCACATAAACTATGCCGCGCTGATTGCGATCCCCGTTGCAATTCTGGATCTGCTTCCCTTCTTCGGAACCGGAACGGTTCTGATTCCCTGGGCAATCGTCAAGTTTTTGAGTGCGGATTATAAGCTTGCCATCGGTCTGCTCATCATCTGGGGAGTGGGACAACTGGCGAGGCAGGTCATTCAGCCCAAGATTGTGGGCGATTCGGTGGGCGTTTCACCGATACCGACATTGTTTTTACTCTATATCGGTTACCGGACAGCCGGTGTGTTCGGCATGATTTTGGCAGTCCCGCTGGGACTGATCCTCTATACCATGTATGAGGAGGGAGCCTTTGATACGACCAGGGACAGTATTCGTATTCTGGTGACCGGCTTCAATCGATTCCGAAGACTCGAGAAAGAGGACTTCGAAGAGATTGAGGAGATGGAGCGGGAAAACGCACGCAGGGCACAGGAGATCAAGCAGGAGAGCGAAGATTCCCCGCACCGGTCGGACCGGGGGAATTAAGAGCCAATTCTTTTGCCTTGCCTTAGGCCCGGATTTCGGATTATGAGAAGCGGGCCTACATTTTTTGCTCTAGTATAAGCCCGGATTGCAGAATGCGAGGAGCAGGCCTACATTTCGAGACGTAGAATAAGCCTGAAATACAGAATGCGAAAAGTGGGCCTACATTTTGAGACGTAGAATAAGCCTGAAATACAGAATGCGAAAAGCAGGCCTACATTTTGAGACGTAGAATAAGCCTGAATTACACAATATGATGAGCGGGCCTATTTCGAAGCGGAGAATGTAGGCCTAAGATACGGATTATGGTACGTGGGCCTACCTTCCGCCCGTTTTTGTAGGCCTTGAAAGAGTTTCTGCAAGGTAAAGGCCTATTCTTCCAAGTTGATGCAAAATAAATTACAGGTGATCGGGATCATTTC
>CAMAGI010000155.1 GCA_945833775.1 uncultured Lachnospiraceae bacterium | reverse complement strand
TTCGCCAAAAAGAACTATACGCATGTTGTCTACCTCAACTTTTTCCAAAATCCGGACTATGCCTCCGTTTTCGCAGGCTCTCTTGAAATAGATCATATCGTCATGATGCTTTCTGCCCTTCTGGGTAAAGAAGCCGTCTTCAAGCCAGGAGAGACCGTCCTTGTGCTGGATGAGATTCAGGATTGTCCCGAAGCTCGTACCGCGCTGAAGTTTTTCCGTGATGATGGTCGGTATGATGTGATCGGTACCGGCTCTTTGCTGGGCGTTAAGGGTTACGGTAAGGAGCCTAAGTCGGTTCCTGTAGGCGCTGAGACGGTAATTGATATGTACCCTCTGGACTTTGAGGAGTTTCTGTGGGCTAATGGCATTGAGGTTCCTGTTATTGAGATGTTGAAAAAGCATCTGGAGGAAGAGTCCCCTGTGCCGGAAGCTCTCCACAACCGCCTGCGGCAGTTGATGCTTCAGTATGCCGTGGTTGGTGGTATGCCCGATGCTGTTCAGACCTTTGTTGACACAAAGCAGATGGATGAAGTTCTGAGCATCCAGCGGGATATCGTCCGTTCATATGAGGATGACATGGTGAAGTATGCGGACAAGAAAGATAAGTCACGCATCAAGGAATGCTTCCAGTCGATCCCCAAGCAATTAGCCAAGGAAAACAAAAAGTTCCAATACTCTGTTGTCAGGAAAGGCTCTACGGCTTCTAAATATGCCGGAAGCCTCCAGTGGATCGAAGATGCAGGCATCATTTCCAGATGTTATAACTTGTCCATCACGGAGCTGCCACTTGACGGAAATGCCGATAAAGACACTTTCAAAGTGTATATGCGGGACATGGGCCTGTTTGTCAGTATGCTGGAAGATGGAACGCAGTATGACATACTGCAAGGAAATCTCTTTGGTTATAAGGGAGCGATCTTCGAAAACCTGATTGCTGATATCTTTTCCAAAATGGGGCGTAAGCTCTACTACTATCACAAGGATTCCGGCATGGAGGTCGACTTTGTGATCCGATATAAGGGCGAATGTGTTCCGGTCGAGGTAAAAGCTATGTCCGGCAATGTCAAGAGCACCAAGACGATTCTGCACCATCCGGAGAAATACCACGTTTATCATGCGATCAAGCTCGGTGACTATAATGTCGGCCGCAACGGGCAGATTTTAACCCTGCCGCTGTATATGGCCTTCTTGCTGCGCTCCGTGTGAACTACCCATGACTGAAGTCACGGGCTTTAAGGGGAAGGATACCCTCTCTTTTATAAAAGAAGTTTGAGATTTTTACAGGGAGAAGCATGGACATGACAGATAAGGAATTGTGGCGCCGGATGGAGAACATGGCAACAAGTGAACGGTCTTTAGAAAGAGAAATGAGTTTTATGCTTCTTTTAAAGCAAGCTTACGATAAAGACATGAATCTGATAATGCCATGCGTATATGATTCAATGCGGCCGGGAGTGGCCCGACAGGGATATATGGAAGTAATGGGAAAAAGGATGCTGGTGTGCTTTACCAGCAAACAAAGAGCAAAACAGGCAGAATATAATACATCGTGGGATATAGCAAAAGCGAGAGATATTATGAACAACATGTTCAATAAGGACAAGATAGCAGGAATGGTTTTTAATCCTAATGATGAAAAAATGGTGATTGTTCTGAAGGATGTGTTGTTATCTATAATGCCGGGAGAAAAACCCAAACCGGAGTTCTATGGAGAGTAAAGACACTTTGGGTGAGAAAAGTCAGGAAGTTAAGATTAATATGTAAAGTCTATAGAGGACTGACAAAGAGGTGAGTGCAATGGCACTGCAGGCAGATTTGCTGGAAAGCATCCCGCAAACAAAATATTTATCCGTGGAGAGCTATCTATCCTACCGGGCTATCATGCGGATATTCTATTTAGAATACCAAAAGATGCATTACCAGCTGGACAAGGATGCGATCCTGGCCCTGATGCATCAGGATCCTGTTTTTTCTGCGTACACGGCGGAAGATCTTGTGCCCGATCTTGACATGCTGGTCAGATGGAAGAATCTGACGCCTATCCAGGATCCCCACAAGGCGTATACAATCGCCGATTTCAAAAACCGCCAGTTTCAGTACATGATGACGGAAGAAGCACTGGAGATTGAGCGCATGACCGTCACCCTGGAAAATCTGTCCACCAAGACCGCCGGCCTTTCCGCCAGTGCATTTCGCCGGATTCAGCAGGATCTGCACACGGCTGAACGTCTGGAAGAGATGTCTTTGAAGGAAGTGGGCGAATGGTGGGAGGAACTCCAGGAGGATTTTCGGCGGCTTCGCCAGAATCACCAGGACTATCTGCGGGAATTTTACGGCACCAACGCAGAAAAGCGGATGAAATCCGAGGAGTTCATTGCATATAAGCAGCACCTAATCCACTATCTGGAGGAGTTTATCCAGGACCTGCAAAACAGCTCTGCGCAAATCGGCGCACAGCTGGAATCTTTTTCGGATGAGCAAGTAGAGCGCATCCTTACTCTGGTGCACCAGAGCGCGTTGGAGATCCCCCGCCCTGCCTCTGAACAGAGTCCGCTCTGGCAGGCGGAGCTGCGGCAGAAAGAAAAGGGTGTATGGGAGTCACTGCTGGTCTGGTTCACTGGAAAAGATTCTACCGCCAGACAGGTCATGGACGTCACCAACGAGGTGATCCGCAGAGTGGTGCAGAATGCGGCAATTCTGGTTCAGATGCAGAATATGGGCGTCAGCAACAAGGCGGAACTGCGGCATCTGATGACGCTGTTTGCCGATGTTCCCTCTGTCGAGGAGGCTCACAGGCTTTCCGCTCTGGTATTCGGCGCCCAGCAGGCGAGGCATTTTACCGTCAATGCGGAGCGGGAGACGGACCGCATTGACTTGAGTACTTACGAAGAGCAGCCCATGGAATATGCCCTTCAGCCCAGAACACGCACCTATAAGCCCCGCATGGACCGCACCGGATTCGCTGATAAAAGCGCGGAAAAGGCGGCGCAGCGGAAGAAGATATTGGAGGAAGACAGGAAGCTCAGGCAGAAGATCATGCAGTATATCCGGGATGGAAAGCTAGACTTTGCGGCCATTTCCGAGCCTGTACCGCCAGAGGTGAGGACGGTGCTTCTCTCATGGGTCGCTATGGCGAATCTTTCCCCGGATGGAAAGAGCCATACCCAATACGGACAGCGGTTTGCGCTGCAGCGGCGCGGGAATGGTACCTGCAGCCTGATCTGCACGGACGGAACGCTGACGATGCCGGACTGTGTGTTGATTTTTGAAGGTAATGGATATGAATGAGTTTCGCAGTTTGCTGGATCGCTTCTGGGTGACCAAGGCGGACGATAAAGACCTCTATTTTGCTGTGAAGCGGGCAATGATCAACGACCAGCGTTACCGCCGCTTCGTGAATGAGCAGCTGGGCTGGAACCTGATTATCAATGAATCGGTGGTCAAGCTGGAGAAAGTCCCGCCGAAGGCGATGCCCTGGATGGGTATACAGGAGTTCCAGGAGAAGCTGGACTACTGCCTGCTGTGCGCAATGCTGTTGTTTCTCTCCGATCTGGACGATGGGGAGCAGTTTCTGCTGTCCACACTGACCGAATCTCTGGAAGCGATCCTCGCAGAGGTGCAGCCGGTGGATTGGACACGCTTCCACCACAGAAAAGCTCTGGTGCGCGCCCTCCAATATGCGCAGAGAATGGGAATGCTCCTGGTATATGACGGTGTCAGCGAAGGCTTCGGCAATGACCAGTCCCAAGAGGTCCTCTATGAAAATACCGGGCTGTCCCGCCACTTTCCCGTCCACTTCGGCCGGGATATCATGCACTGCAGAAGCGTCGAGGATCTTGAGGCATTCTCCTGGGAGGGAGAGGAGGCGGAACGCGGCCGCCAGAGAATCCAGCGTGTATACCGGCAGCTGACATTGGCTCCGGCTCTCTACTGGTCGGAGCAGAACCGCAGCGACTATGACTATGTGAAGAACCAGCGGCCGTGGCTGAGCCGGTATTTGGGTGAGGCAGTGGGCGGAGAACTGCAGATTCACAAAAACGGCGCGTTTTTGGTGTTGGAGCAGGATAACCGCTTTGGCCCGGTTTATCCACGGGACGCCGCCATCTCGGACGCGGCGCTGCTGCTGTGCGCGCAGCTGCGCAGTCAGATCGTATCGGGCGTATATCCCCGCAATGAAGACGACACCGTTTTTCTGACCCGGCGGGAGTTTCAGCATGAGCTGGCCCAGTGCCGAAGTCAGTATGGAAACGGGTGGGGCCGCCGCCTGCGGGAACTTCCTATGGACAAGCTTGCACAGGAATTGACCGCTTATATGGCTGGCTGGATGCTGCTGGAAGAGCAGGAAGAAGGCTTTACGATTTGTCCCGCCGCAGGTAAATGGGTGGGACGCTACCCTGAGCGATATCAGAACGATGCAGGAGAGGAGAATGCCGATGAACCGCTGGAAGATGCATAAGCTGGGCTTCCTGAACTTTTGGCTGTATGATCAGGAGGAGTTCCTGATTCAAAATGGACATCTCCTGCTGCGGGGTGATAACGCGTCGGGAAAATCCATTACGACCCAGAGCTTTATTCCGTTTATTCTGGATGGAAACAAAAGCCCGGAACGACTGGATCCCTTTGGCTCCCGGGATCGGAAGATGGAGTTTTATCTCCTTGGAGACGGGGAGCAGGAGGAGTCTACCGGCTATCTGTATCTGGAATTTAAAAAGGAAGACACAGAAGAGTATCTGACCATTGGCATCGGCATGCGGGCGCAGAAGGGAAAGGGAATCGACTTCTGGGGCTTCTGCCTGTGCGATGGACGCCGGATCGGCCCCGGCGGCGTATCACTGTGTGAAAAAATCGGGTCGCAGATGCTTCCGCTGAGCAAGCAGAAACTTCGGAACCTCATTAATGATGAGAGCAACTGGGCGGAGAGCCCCGGCATCTACAAGCAAATGGTCAATGACCGGGTGTTTCAGTTCCGGGATATCCGCCAGTACGATCAGCTCATTCAGCTGCTGATCAAGGT
>CAMAGI010000154.1 GCA_945833775.1 uncultured Lachnospiraceae bacterium | reverse complement strand
CACCGGAGATCGGCCCCTGCACCTGATTGACCAGCTGGAGCATGGCTGCCAGCATGCCATAGGTGATGGCGCTCCGATAGATGCCAAGACTGCCCCACAGCAGACACAGAAGCCATGACAGCTGAAAGGTCAGGTTGATTCCATGATTCATAGCCGCATGAAAATATCCTTTTTTCAGCTGTGCCGCCGTCAGCTGTTCCTGCTTTTTGCCAACCTGCCGCTCCATCCGCTTTTCAGAGCCGCTGGCCTTCACCAGGAGCAGATTTTCCAGCGTTTCCTGGAGCGTCGCATGATATTTTGCCTCCGCCTCCTGGACGGCAGCGTGCCGGTTTTTCATAGGGGCTTCCAACACAACAATGAGGCACAGCCCCAGCAGGCCTCCGGCGATCAGCAGCACCGCAAACCGCCAGTCCATGCGGATCAGGAGGATCGCCGCGCCAAAAAAGCTGACTGTCATACTCACCAAATCCGGCAGAATCTCCAACATTCCATTCTTGACCACCTGAACATCCGAGAGCATTCGGCTGACCATCTCACCGCTGTGAAAAAACGACAAATTGGAATACTGCTTTTTCAGCAGCTCCTCCAATACCATAGAGCGCAGGCTTTTTTGCATCATGGTGTTCGCCCGGATGGACAGAACGCTGAGCCCCAGCGACAGGCCCCGTATGCCCAGCACCGCCAGAATCAGCACCGCGGCGCTCCATCCCAGCCGTACGCCGTCCCGGGCGGCTGCCCCGTCGATCAATCCCTTGGTAGCCAACGGGATCAGCAGGGAGCAGCAGGACAGCAGACATTTCAGGACGCAGATTTTGAGAATCGAACGGCGGCATGGCTTTGACCACCGCCAGAGGTCCCCAGCCGCCGGACTGTGGAACAGCCGGTAAAGTTTTTCTTTCAACATACGCACTTCCTACCTTGCATTCCGCTACAGCCCCAGCTTCTTCATGAGTTCCATGGTTTTCCGAAACCTGCGCCGCTCTTTTATCACAAGCAGAACAGACATATTATACCTTTCCGTTATGATCCGATATAGGTAAAGAAAAATCTGATACAGCCAGGCAAATGGCCGGAGCCAAGGGTGAGAGCGGCACAGCTCCCAGTTATCCAAACCCACTTTCTGCAGATCCTTCAGCACGCACAGCAGGCTTCGATCCCGTAGCATTCCTGCCGCGCTCTTTTGATTCGCTTCCAGCTGATTTCCGAAATTCCCCATTACGTAGATGTGGTCGAACAGCTCCTCGCACAGGGCGGCATCCGCGTTTTGGGTCCAGGAGATTCCCTCCGTTCTCAGTCCAAAATACCGCTGGCACATAGCCGTTATCACAATCGCGAACCGTTCCAGCCCGCACTGCGTGAAAAGGCCGCGTAGATTGGCGTTCCAGGCCTTGTCATCCAAATGGGCGTCCACATACAGCATCCAGTCGATCACCTGGCGAAATCCCAGATGGTCCCGGAGATGGTGATGCATATGCTCCAGCAGCACCAATCCATTGCACATTTCCGTCATGCACGGAAATACGAAGTCATAGAGTTCCTTGCTTTCCATCTCAGCGAAATGGTTCAGCAGAAGGGTGTTTATGGTATCCGCATACTGGCCCTCCGGGCAGATGCCGATATGCAGTTCCAAAGGAACATAGCCCTTGCGAAAGCCCTGCTCAATGGCGTCCCGGTAACCGGATGCCCGAAAGCCGTTTTCCTTCAGCAGCCGGACAGCGCTCTGACAATCCCGGGGGCGCACCAACAGGTCAATATCCCCCATGGCCCGGTAAGCCGGTTCCGGATAATAGGAGGCGGATACCGTTCCCTTCAGAACGACACAGGGGATTCCCGCCTGGGAGAACAGGCGAAGGACGGCTTCCTGATGAATCAGATACTGTCCAAAGCGCAGCTTTTGGGTGAACAGCTCCTTCTGCCATTGCTGGCGCAGAGCTTCCGGCATTTCCGCTGAATTGAGCAGCGCGGCGGGAAGCAGCGCCAGAGTGTGGCTTTTTAACCGTTCATGCAGAACGCTGTATTGCTCCCCAGGGATGTCAGGCATCCGGTGGGTTTGGGGAAACATTGCGGCGGATATCACTTTGCAAAACAGCTCTTTCTCTGTCATTCTGCGCGTTACTCCTTGTGAAATCATAATTTCCTACTGGACGGCTCCTGTCCCGTTTGATACAATATTAGAAGAACGAGGAAAGGAGCTTCCAAAATATGCAGCCATCCTACAGCTTTATCCTGAAATGCGTTCTTCCTCTGCTTGCGGTCTTCCTGGTGGCGCTGATGCTCCCGTTTTTTTGGAACCGGTCCCGGCCCGTCGCCTTCACCCCGGAAGCCTTTGGGGAAAGCACGGCTGTCCTGAAGAATCCATATCAGGGCTTCTACCGGATTTTCGGGTATACCCTGTCCGATGACGGACAGCATGTCCAGACGACTGCGGCGGATTCCATCCGGGAATACGACTTCGCCCTGGTCCTTCTGGAAATCAATCTGCGCAACTACCGAACCGGCCCGATCAGCGACTCCGCTTTGGCGCAGCTGGACGATATTTTGAAGGCCTGGTCTCAGTCGGATGCGCAGATTCTTCTGCGGTTCCTTTATGACTGGGACGGCATAGCAAAAGCCAAGGAGCCGGAATCCCTGTCCACGATCCTGACTCACATGGATCAAGTCGCTGAAATCGTGAACCGTTATGAATCCTCCGTCTATCTGATGCAGGGGTGCTTCATCGGGAACTGGGGAGAAATGCATGGTTCGTATTTCGCGGACGCGCAATCTATCCAAACACTGATAACACACCTGCACCAGGTCATTGCCCCCTCTATCTACCTGTCCGTTCGGACGCCCGCCCAGTGGCGTACGATTACCGGTCTGTATGATGTACCGGCAAAATTCCCGGCCTTTCAGGACCAGCCTTCCATCACCGGACGGCTGGGATTGTTCAACGATGGGATGCTTGGCTCCCTGTCCGACTTGGGCACCTACGGAGATACCCTGAGGAAGGATGCTTCCGCTCCATCCTACAAAGGCATCAGGGAGGAAGAGCTGTCCTTTCAGAACGCCCTATGCCAATATGTGCCAAACGGCGGCGAAGTGGTCTATGACACGGCGTACAACGTGCTTCCTGCGGCTGTCCAGTATCTGAAAACCATCCATGTGTCTTATTTGAATGCGGATTACGATCAAACTGTGCTTCAAAAGTGGAGCCGGACGATTTGGAACGGAGAGGATGCCTTTTCCGGCTGTGACGGACTTACCTATGTGAAAGCCCATCTGGGGTACCGGTATACCGTCCGCGGCATCACCCTTCAGAAACACGGCCTTCTTCAGCCCCAGGTGACCTTACAGCTGACGCTGGAGAACACCGGATTTGGCAACACGCTGAAGCCCTTTGAAGCCGTCTTCCTGCTGCAAAACACACTGACCGGGGAGAGCATTTCGCTTCCGATCCCCTTCGATTATTGCACCTTAAAAAGCGGGGAGACCGCCGTCCTTACGGCTTCGCTGCCGGAAAACGCGCTGTCTGAGGGAACCTATCAGCTGTTCTTCTCCATCACCGACGCCGCCACAGGAAAGCAAATCGCGCTGGCCAATACCGCTTACCAAGAGGGAGACGGACTTCTGCTTGGGCAGCTGGAGAATTGATCCAGGCTGCCTGAACTTTTTTCAGAAGATTTCATCTAATCAATACGCGATGAATCAAGCCTGCTACCTTCTGCAGAAAGCTTTTTCTGACATATCCATGAAGGTCGTCAAAACTTTCTTCTCTATTGACACCTGCCCAGAATTTTTTTATAGCACATTTCTGCCATCCTTTTTCTGTATTCCATGCAGATTTTGTGGCTTCGGTCTGTTGATTTATCATTAATGAAAAGTAGTTCAAGCTTAGAATCAACATGGACTCAATAGTGAATACCATGCTCGGCGAGTATAAGTCGAACATTCCAAAGGAGCTTCTAAGAGGGGCTCACCAATAGAACGTTCCATTCTCAAGGCAGATCAGCAATGGTCTGCTTTTTCATTCGTGGGACCGCAAATAATCAATGGGACTCTCAATTCTCATTTTTCGCAGGCCGTGACAACAGAGTTTTGGGCGGTCTCCTTTCAGATACGCTCTAGTCATTGTAATTATCTCTAATCCACTCTTTTGCAATTACCAAATCAATCGGTTTGTGTATGTCTATGGATTCGCTAATTTCATAGTAAGCAATATTGGTCCCCATAAATCCCCAAGGTTGCTGTCCTTCGCCGTTACTTTCCAATAGTTTCTTCACATTCAAAACCCAGAAATTGTGAGAAAGGAAATAGCAAGCCGGTAAGTCTTGACGATTAGTAGATACTTTTCCGGAAATTCCTTTTTCGTACATTTCCAGTCTGCCATTTGCTCCCACAGTTTTTGCTCTAAGAGGGTGATGATCATTATCCTGATATACTGGTACAACTGCTGATATACTCATATCATTCATCATCATCTTAACGCAATCGTCGATCCAGCTAGATGTAATCGTTACATTATTCGCCAAAGTAACAACCAAAATATCCGGAAGCTCACCCATTCTTTCCATAACACCCAACGCATGAAAAATGCAGTCCACATGTTGGCTTGTCGGAAGTGCTAACTCTGCTGGACGCTTGATTGGTGTGTGCCCCAGCTTCTCAGCCTCACAAAGGATCTTTTCATCATCACTACTGCAAAATAATTTCCCAATCAGCTTTGCTTTTCGCGCCGCATTAGCGGGATAATACAATACGGGATTGCCCAAAATATCAAGGATGTTTTTATCTTTGAGCGTATTATTTCCTCTTCCTGTTAATAATGCTGTTACCTTCATATTGTATCCTCCTTTTAATTTAGGGTAGTGTCAAAAACTACCATTCTTATCCTATAAACCTTTAAAGCCTTGATGATAGATTATTATTATTGCAGTAGCGATGATGATAGAATACTTTCGGTTGCAGCAGAAATTGGATATAAGGAAATAGTGAGACCAGAGTATTTAGGAGCACCGACAGCGCAGCATGTAGATGTTATAAAACATGC
>CAMAGI010000153.1 GCA_945833775.1 uncultured Lachnospiraceae bacterium | reverse complement strand
CAGAATTCCCCGCAAAGCTGAGTTCTGTCCTGTTCGATCAGGGCAGCGATCTGCGATGTCATTGCCGGCGGGTTGTCGATATAGGATAAGAATTCATCGAGCTCACTCTCCCGCTGTACACCCCAGATGGGCAGCACATTCTCATATTGCGCCAGATAGGCGTAGGCGGCGGCAGAATTGGTGATCAGACCTCCGGAGAGTGCCTTCATGGCGATAAACCCCATATCCGCCTTTGCGCAAGACTCTACCAGCTCAATATCCTTCTGTGTGGCCAGATAACAGAAGGGAAACTGCAGTGTCTCGTAGAGTCCGCTTTCCACCGCCTCGTGGGCAATGTTCAGGCGATGGTTGGTAATGCCGATGTGACGGATAAGCCCCTTTCTTTTGGCCTCCTCCATAGCCTCGTACAGACCGGTTCCGTCCCCCGGCTTCGGACAGAAGGGCGGGTTGTGGAACTGGTAGATGTCAATGTAGTCCGTTCTGAGATTGGTTAAGGAGGTATGCAGATCCTTCCAGAAATCCTCCGCCTTTAATGCTCCTGTCTTCGTGGCAATGTATACTCTGTCACGAATTCCCTCAAAAGCTTCACCGACCTTCTCTTCGCTGTCGGTATAGTAGCGCGCCGTGTCATAAAAGGTAACCCCGTGATCATATGCCTTGCGCAGAAGTCTCACAGCCTCCGGCTTGCTGATTCTCTGAATCGGCAGCGCACCGAAGGAATTCTTCTCCACAGTAATACCCGTTCTTCCCAATGTAACCTTTGCCATAGTATCTCCTTTTTACCGAAGCATAGCATCCTGCAGCTTCGTATTTTCTTCCGAAATGATGAATATCGCAAACCGATTGTACCATGTCGACAGAGCCCTTTCAACCAAAACAGTGTTTTCTTGACAATTCCTCTTCCCTCCGAGTATCATGGGTCATAGAAAGCAAAGTCTTTCCGCATATGAAGGAGATTAAAATGCAAAAAATACTACAGTCCAATCCGCTGTCCCGGATTTTGAAAACGCGCTGGCTGATTCTGCTTCTGCTCTTCTTAATCGGTTTTTCCTCCGTTTCCTCCTACGGAATGCCCTGGGATGAAAACTTCGAGCAGGACATTGTCCGCGCCAACATCAAGGAATACGTTCTCCGCTTATGTCCCCCGGACAGTGCGCTTTTTCAGACCTATCTCGACACCGGCACCACCCGCATCTCGGAGAATATTGAGAGAGACCACGGTGTGGCAGTACTGTATCCCACGATTTTCGCCATTATGCACACGGAGAGTGACGCTCTGCGTTCGATCCTGTGGCACGGCTATATCTATCTGGTCTACTTTGCCGGTGTAATCGCCGTTTTCTTCATCGGAAAACAACTTTTCTCCTCCGACCGTTGGGGGCTGTTCACGGCTCTGGTCTACTTTCTGACACCCCGCATTTTTGCGGACGGTCACTACAACAATAAGGATATCGTCCTTCTTTCCATGCTCCTGTGCAGCATAGCGATGTTTTTGGCGCTGATCGTTCGTTACAGCACAGGACGACTGATCGGTACGGCCTTCTGCGCTGCTCTCATGTGCAATACAAGAGTTGTCGGCATTGCCCTGTTCGGAATGATTGCCCTGTTCTATTTGGTCGCCATGATTCTGGAACACACCTCTTTGCGGGATCTGTTAAAGCGCACCGTGGGAGGTCTGGGGTGGACCGGATTTTTCTATGTGCTCCTCACACCTGCCATGTGGGGCAGACCTGCAAAGATTATCGCATACTTTCGATATCTTACTTCCAACGCTGTGGGCTTTACAAGGTGGGATGAAAACATCCTCTTTGACGGTGCGATCTACCGTTTCGGTGCCGGCAACCCCTTGCCGGTTTACTACCTTCCGAAGATGATCCTGATCACGCTGCCCCCCTACGTACTGCTTGCTTTTGGGGTCGGGGTCATCTGTGTCCTTCTGACGACTTTTTCCAAAAAGCCCTTTGGAGGTTGGCGCCTGGCTGCGCTGTATCTTCTGTTCTTCCTCTGCATCGTCCCGATCCTGTCACAGATGCATATGCAGCCCTTAATCTACAACGGCTGGCGTCATTTCTATTTTTTGTATGGCGCAATGGCAATTCTGGCAGTCTATGCCTTTTACTATCTGTATACGATGGGGAAACACATCTTTGTAAGGCGGCTTGTCCTTGTGTCCGCGGTGCTCTGTCTGACCGTAACCGGCATCGGAATGCTTGCCAACCCGACCCTCGGTTTCGGCTACTACAATTTTCTCGCCGGCAGAGAAGCGGAGCAAAATTACGAGTTTGACTATTGGAATGTCAGCGCCCGCAATGCACTGGAGCGTCTGTCTGCCACAGAAGCCGTGCGGGATGCTTCGGAGGTCACCATCGCCACCTGTGAAAAATGGTCTTCCGACGGCGTGCGAAAGAATCTGCTCTATCTGGGGCAGCCGGACAAATACCATTACACAGAGGATTGGATGAATGCGGATTATGTGATGATCAACCGGATGTACGCGGAACTGGAGGCAAGAACCGGTGATTTCGCACAAACCTGGCAGTACATCAGGGATCATTACGATAACATCCTTACCGTCTCCTCCTACGGAAGGGAAATGTACAGCGTATACATGCGAAGATAAACAACAAAATGCCCGACCACACCGACGCAGACCCTATGATACTGCGGAATGTAATCGGGCATTTTTATTTGCTGAAAATCAGAGATCTTATCTGCGGATCAGCAGACTCTTTCCGGTCATCTCCACGGGCTGTTCCTTGCCCATAATCTCGATCAGAGTGGGAACGATATCGGCTAAGCAGCCACCCTCTCTAAGTCCATATGCGGGATCTGCATTTACAAGAATAAAGGGAACCTGATTGGTGGTATGTGCGGTGAAGGGTTCACCGGTCTCGCCATCGATCAGCTGCTCTGCGTTTCCGTGATCGGCACAGATGAACATCACACCATCCATCTCCTTCAGTGCCGCAACCGCTTTCCCCACACACTCATCAACCGCTTCCACTGCCTTAACCGCAGCCTCAAGAACACCGGTATGACCAACCATGTCGGGATTTGCAAAATTGATGATAATCACATCGTACTCACCACTTCTTATAGCGCCGCAGAGCTTGTCACACACCTCGTATGCGCTCATCTGAGGCTTTAAATCATAGGTGGCAACATCCTTGGGAGAATTGACAAGGATTCTGTCCTCCCCTTCGTTGGGCTGCTCCACACCACCGTTGAAGAAGAAGGTGACATGCGCATATTTCTCGGTCTCTGCAATTCTCGCCTGCTTCATTCCGTTTGCGGCGAGCCACTCGCCAAAGGTATTGGTCACGCCAACCTTATGGAACGCAACCTCCTTGTTGGGAATGGTGGGGTCATAATCGGAGAAGCATACGAACGTAATCTTCTTTCTCGCTCCTCTCTCAAATCCGGTAAAATCGTCATCGCAGAAGGCACGGGTGATCTCTCTTGCGCGGTCGGGGCGGAAGTTAAAGAAGATCACGGAATCACCGTCCTCCACACAGGCAACGGGCTTATCGTCCTCCACCACAACGGTGGGCTTTACAAACTCATCCGTCTCATCCTTCGCATAGGACTGGGCAATGGCACAGATTCCACAGGCTGCAGTCAGGCCCTCTCCCCTGGTCATTGCGTCATAAGCCTGCTTCACACGGTCATAGTTGTTGTCACGATCCATCGCATAGTAGCGCCCCATGACGGAAGCAATGCGTCCCACACCGATCTCTTCCATCTTGGCATTCAGACTCTCTGCAAACTCTTTTCCGCTTGCGGGAGGCGTATCACGACCGTCCAGGAAACAGTGTACATAGACCTTCTCAAGACCGTTTCTCTTTGCCAGCTCCAATAAACCGTAAAGATGTGTATTGTGACTGTGAACGCCGCCGTCGGAAAGAAGCCCCATGAGATGAAGCGCACTGTTATTCTTCTTGCAGTTTTCAACCGCTTTCATAAGTGCAGGATTTTCAAAGAATGTTCCATCCTGAATCTCCTTGGTAATTCTGGTGAGTTCCTGATATACGATGCGTCCCGCTCCCATATTGAGATGCCCCACCTCAGAGTTGCCCATCTGCCCCTCGGGAAGACCGACCGACATTCCGCTGGCATTGCCGCGCACAAACGGGCACTCCGCCATCAGCTTATCCATGACGGGTGTCTTGGCCAGTGCAACGGCATTTCCCTCCGTCTTCTCATTGAGACCGTATCCGTCCAGAATCATTAATACAACCGGTTTCTTGCTCATATGTTTACCTATCCTTTCTGTGTATTACAGCATATATTATAAAATATTTCTTTACGAAAATGTACCGTTTTACCGATCGTGTACATATTTTCCCTAAGGTAGTATACAATGAAATCGCTCCGCGCGCAATACAAAAGAATGCGGTTGTTTTTCTTCTTAAAATCCATTACAATGAAATGAAATACAGAATCAGTGAGGTTTTTCCATGGTTACTATCATGATCCGGCTTTTTATCAAAAACAATCAGGATACCGAGTCTGCGACCGTCCGACAGGCATACGGAATGCTCTGCGGCGCAGTCGGTATTTTTTTCAATCTCCTGCTGTGTACCGGCAAGGCTGCCGCCGGGCTGATCAGCGGTTCCGTTGCGATTACCGCAGATGCCTTAAACAACCTGTCCGATGCCGCTTCCTCCCTAATTACGCTCCTGGGCTTTCATATGGCAGGGCAAAAGCCGGATCCCGAGCACCCCTTCGGGCATGGCCGCATCGAGTATATCTCCGGTCTTGCCATCTCTTTCTTAATCCTGTTGATGGCTTTTGAATTGGTGAAGACCTCAATTGATAAGATTCTGCATCCCCGGGATCTTGCTTTTTCCCCCATTGTGGTCCTCATTCTGCTCTTCTCCATCCTGGTCAAGTGCTATATGGCTCTGTATAACCGAAACATCGGCAGACGAATTCATTCCTCTGCCATGCATGCGACAGCGTTGGACAGTTTAAGCGACTGTGTTGCGACACTGGTTGTCCTGATCTCCACACTTGTGTGCCATTTTACCGGAATCCATCTGGACGGGTGGTGCGGACTTCTCGTGGGCCTGCTGATCGGCTATGCCGG
>CAMAGI010000152.1 GCA_945833775.1 uncultured Lachnospiraceae bacterium | reverse complement strand
CTCCCTCGTAAGAAGGCATAAAACGGACCCGGTAAACACCATCCCCGTCATAAAACCCATCGACTCTCACCGATTCCCTCTCCCCGGTAAAGATCCCCTCAATGGTACAATCCATAAAGGGATTCCCCGCTTCTTTTCCGGTGAGCGTCACCTCAAAAACTTCCCATCTTGCAACTGCCTCCGATATACTCATTGTACTCCTCCTATAGGATCCTCTCGCTTTCGTCAGTGCCCCCCGTTTATTGTACATGGATTTTCATCTCTGCGTCAACCAATCTTCTCCCCGCACCAAAGATTTCTCACATCCCGCTCACACCCGCTCAATCATTCTTCCGTCTGTTGCAAGAATCGCCACATTCCACGGGATCCATTTACCACTTTCCCGCAGTGCTGTTTTGACGGCATTTTCTATGCCTGCACAACAGGGCACTTCCATCCGCACCACGGTGACACTGAGGATATCGTTCTCACGGATAATCTCCGTCAATTTAGTCGCATAATCCACTGCATCCAGCTTCGGACAACCTACCAGCGTAATATGTCCTTTCAGGAAATCCTGATGGAAATTCGCATAGGCATAAGCGGTACAGTCGGCAGCCACCAAAAGCTTTGCGCCATCAAACCACGGAGCGTTCACAGGTACCAGCTTTATCTGAACCGGCCACTGCCGAAGCTCGGACTCCGATGGCGCGGTTGTTTCGGTAACTTTCTCGCGACGTTTGATCGTTTTCGCCGCAGACCCCGGGCATCCGCAGGCAAGGGGCTGATTCTTTTTGGCTTTTGCAGCCAAAACCGCTGCTTCATTATAGGCGGCTGCTTTTCTCTCAACAAACGAAATGGCTCCCGTAGGACAAGCCGGAAGACAGTCCCCCAGGCCGTCGCAATAGTCATCCCTGAGCAGCTTTGCTTTTCCGTCCGCCATACCGATGGCTCCCTCGTGGCAGGCCATAGCGCAGGCTCCGCATCCGTTGCATTTTTCTTCATCGATTTGGATAATTTTCCGAATCATCGTTTCTCCTCCTGATATTTTCTGTACTTGTCGCTACGGTCATATACTAATATACTGCCGGAAAAATGTCTGTTGGAATTCCAACGCAGAAGAATTGTTTTTTTAAAATGGGGGAAGATTTTATGGGAGACTTTATGGGAGACTTTATGGGAGATTTTATGGGAGATTTTATGGGAGATTTTATGGAAAACTCTGTGGAAAATTTTGGAGAGGTCTTATCGCAATGTCCCTTGTTTGACGGAATTGAAACGTCCGGTTTGAATTCTATGATAGCCTGTATGGACGGTAAGATCACGGATGTAGCGAAAGGTAATCCGGTATTTCTCGAAGGCGACCCTGCCCGGTTTGCAGGGGTCGTTCTGTCCGGTACCGTGCAGGTGGTCCGGGAAGATTATTATGGCAACCGAAGCATAATGTCCATCCTACAGCCCGGAGAATTATTTGCAGAAGCATTTTCTTTTGCAGGACTTGGAACCATGCCGGTGAGCGTTATTGCCATTCAGGACAGTAAGGTGCTCCTTCTGGATTGCGGACGCATTCTGACCTTCTGCTCCGATTCCTGTCATTTTCACAGTCTTCTGATGAAGAATCTGCTCCGGGGAATGGCGCAGAAAAACCTGACGCTGTCCAGAAAAATCCGCTATATGTCTCAGAAAACGACACAAGAAAAGCTGATGGCCTTTCTCCTCGATCAAGCAAAACAACACAAAAGTACGGAGTTTGTGATTCCCTATGACCGGCAGGCACTGGCAGATTACCTGGGTGTGGAGCGCAGCGCCATGTCGTCTGAGATCAGTAAGCTGAAAAAATCCGGTCAGATTGATACAAAAGGGGCCTGGTTTCGAATCAGTAACTAAGGCATATACGAAACGCACCCGAGCACGCGCCCGTTTTGCGCGTTCGAATAACCGCAAAATCGGAGGGGTAGTTTTTGGATAGGTATCCCTACACCATATTTATGACGGTTGAAATTCTTTGGAAAACGCTATAAAATAGGCGTAAAAGCAAAAGAGGAGTCGTACAAAATGAAAAATACAGAAGAGTTGAATGTCCTCACCAAATCGCATACTACCCTTAAGACTAACCTGCAGTGTAGTCTGATCATTGCATTATGTTTCCTCTGGACATCGACCGGCTATCTATCCTGGATGTATCATTTATTGGATTTTGCCGAATCATCTTCTGTAGACTGGCTCACAGAGGTCATCGGATATTTGTTTCAGGCATTTGGAATCCTCCTGTTCAGCCTTGTCATAAAGCAGAAAAAGAACCTTATATACAACAAATCGGTTTTCATCACCTGTATCGGAATCGATTTCGTACTCATTATCCTGGCCGCTCTATCCAATCATTTGTCATTCATCTTGATTTGGGGCTATCTCATGAACTTTGTCCACGGAATCATTGCAGGATTTTATCTCATCCTGCTTGCAACGCAGGTGGAACGGAAATATCGTTCTATTGTCTTTGGCGGGGCATACGCTGCGTCAAGCATAACCTCCTGGCTGATGTCCCTTTTGAATCAGTCTCGCTTTCTGCACTCCCAATATGCGCTCATCACCTACGGCATATTGATCTGTATTACAATCGGACTGATCATTGCCGAAAAGGAACCAGTCTCCCTTGAGCAGATTACCTTCACGGGGGAAGGCGTCCGCACCGGTACAATTATTTTAGCCGGGCTAACCATAGTATTGGTCAGCCTGACTCGCGGGATCGGATTCTATTTTCCCATGGCAGATATTTCCTCAGGTATCAACCTTGAGTTTTCCAGAACCTTCTACGCGATCGGATTGATCATTGCCGGAATTATCGGTGATCGAAGCAGAAAGTACGGGGCGATCAGCTGTCTTGCAGCTCTGTTTTTCCCCTTTGCAATGATTGCTCTGTCTTCCGAGATTGGTGTCAGCATTGTTCTGTGGATTCTGGGCTACTTTTTCTTTGGATTCCTCGCTGTTTTCCGGATCGTTCTGTTTTCAGACATTTCCCGATCACAGGAGAATCTGTTGTGCGTCGCAGGATTCGGACTAATGTTTGGAAGAATCGGCGATGCGGCAGGCACTTTGACCGGCATCCTGCTGAACGGCAGACTCATACCCCTTGTAATTGTGGCCAGCATCTGCTTCGTTGTAACCTTTATTGTTTTCTTCCTGCTTTACAACCGGCTCTATATGCCCATGTCCCGGTCCCTGCCAAACCGGGAGGACCTCATGCATGAATTTATTCAAAAGCATGAGCTTTCTTTACGGGAAGCGGAGGTTTTAAAACTAATTAGCGAGGGTGCCTCCAACGGTGAGATATCTGCAAAACTGTTCATAACGGAAAACACGGTAAAATTTCATGTCCGTAACATCTTGAAAAAAACCGGTTGCTCCAATCGCACGGAGCTGCTCACTGCGATGAACCGGTTGTATACGATAGAATGTCGATTTGATTGAAAAACTATTTCTATTTAGTAATGTGGATTTAGTCGTCTCTGTTCAATATACTTTTCCATGTAACGGAAACAATCATGATCGATTCGCCGGAAGAATTCATCCATTCCCTCTAATGAGAAATAATCGTCCTGTGACTGAAGTGTTTTCCCCCGGAACGAAAAATAAATTCCGTTCTCTTCTTCGGGCGATGAATAGTACACAATCAGATGCCACATATGACCCGCATCCTGTTCCTCTTGCTTTTTGGTAACCTTGATGTCCGAGAGTCCTTCCATGATGGCTGCAATCTCGTTGTCATCCTCCGTGTAGAATTTCATTCCATCCACATAATCCACATAGATTTCGATTCCGGTTACTGTTATCTGTTCCCGATCTTCCCAAAATGCATTTTGACTGTATCCTGCACGATGGAAGATATTGTCCGGATAGGTTTCCCGGAACGTCTCCCAATACGCATCTCTTCTTTCCTGTTCTTTGCTGAAATAGTCCTCCCAGTCACTTACTTTCATGATTCCTTCCACAAGCAAAGCGTTGGCACCGGTTAACAAATATCTTTTCTCTCCTGCCGGGATTCGCCCGTCCTGCAAAGTAAAACTACCCAAGCACGCGTCGTTTTCGTCGTACAGGGAAAAGGAATAGGAAGTTGCTGTACTGAAAATATTGTCGTAATCAGCTTCTACCATGCATGCGGAAACAGCATCTAAAAACTCCGCAATCGTTTTCCCATCCGTAATGGTCTGCGTCGGAAACCCTTCCAGGCAGGTTCTGCCCGTTACAGCTAACTTGACGGTTTCTGTCAAATCTACCGATTCGATTCCGCGCTCTCTGGCCAGATATGTTACAAGCGCCTCCGGATAGGTGTGCTCGAGCGGTATTACCTGTTCCGCCCTGTTCTCTGTATTGGTGCTCTGCGCGGAGGCCGTCTGCTGTTTTTCCGCAGGCTTCTTACCGGTTCCGGAATCAAAGTCATCCGCACACTCCGAAATCGTATATTCTCCATTCACATAATCTACCATCCAAATATTTGACCATGTCCCATATTCTTTCTTCGCAGAATTGTAGACCGGACGGACTTTCATACGATAGGTCACTGTATCGGTGTACACGCCGTTTAACAAGTGGATTTCCACAGAACTGTTCTTTTTGGATACGGTTTTCGTATCCCTGCATCCCCGTTCTCCAACATCACACCAAAACGCCAGTTCATAGGATTCCACGTTCTGATGTTCTTTTGTCCAGGAAAGCTTAAAAATATCTTGTCCGTACTCAGTTTTTACGAACCCTGGTTCATGCATCGTAATCTGTGTTCTATCACGACTACCGCATCCTGCCAAAAGCACAGACATACATAGCACACAAACCATCCCTATAACAAACGCTTTTTTTCTCACTTAATCAAATACCCCTGTCGCATCTATGCTGGGTTCCATCGGCAAATAACTGTTGGTTTCATTTTCCTTGAATGAGGAATTCAGGGAATTCAGTCCTGACTGTTCATAGGTACTTGCTACATAAATCAGATTATTCAGATCTGTCTCACACAAACCTTCCTCCAAACAAACCCCATAGTTTGCAAAGCTGATATAATAGTTACATTTTAATATTGCATGATATTGTTTGACCAATAAGTTCGCATAGTATGCAGCGTATCTCTTTCCGTCTCCGCCAACAGTTGCCTCTCCC
>CAMAGI010000151.1 GCA_945833775.1 uncultured Lachnospiraceae bacterium | reverse complement strand
GCATATCGTGAGTGGCTGATGGAGACTTATAACTTCACCATCAAGCAGCAGGGTATCTCCGACTGGGGTTCTGCTCCCGCAGACTTCGTAGAGTATGCATCCGCTCCCGCTGATGACAAGAACTATGTGTTCGTTCTGCGTGATGATCCCGCTATCAGCTCTGCAATGGCTCAGGGTCTGATGTATGATTTGAGCACCCTTAGCTGCCTTGATTTCTCTGAAGAGAAGTTCCAGCTGAACAAGCTGCATGAGATGTATGCAAAGGGCGGTTCCATCTATGCAATGACCAGCGGTGCTTCCGAGCCCAGAACCGGTATCTACTTCAACAAGAGACTCCTTGAGGAGGCTAACATCGATCCCGAGAGCATTTATGATATGCAGGCTGCAGGCACCTGGACTTGGGATGCATGGACCGATATTATGGCTCAGGTACAGAGAGATGTAGATAACGACGGTGTGATCGATATCTATGGTGAGACCCAGAATGCAGGTAACTTTACCAATGCAGCAGTATGGTCCAACGGCGGTGAGTACGTAGGACAGGATGCTTCCGGCAAGTATGTATACAGACTTGAGGATCCCGAGACCCTTGAGGCTCTGAACTGGGCAGTATCCGTATTCAACGATTACTCTTTGGTATATCCCGAGGGTGCTAACTGGGATTACTACAAGGAAGCATACATCAACGGTGAGGCTGTATTCATGGTTGAGGATGCTTACGCAGGTCAGGCACAGGGCTTCCTGAGCGAGATGGAAGATCCTTTCGGCTTCGTTATGTTCCCGAAGGGACCCCAGATGGATGATTACACCAACTGCTGGACCAACAACCTTCAGGCTATTCCTTCCAACTACGATGAGGAGAGAGCTTGGAAGATCGCATTCGCTTGGAATCTCTGGACTGACGACACTCCCGGTTGGGAAGATTCCGACAGCTGGAAGAGCGGATACTATGCAGGATTCTCCGATACCAGAGCAGTTGATGAGACCCTTGCTATGATGAGAGAGAAAGGTATCATCACCTATCACGGCGTTGTTCCCAACTTGCAGCTTGGTCCCGATCTTACCTATAATATCGGTATCGGTACGGATGTAACTGCAACCGTTGAAGCAATCAGAGATACTTGGAAGGGCTACATTGACGCAGCAAATCAGTAATTTCAGATTGCGAAAGCTAAATACGTAATAGAATTGGGGGATGATGTGTTCCGGGCATCATCCCCCTTTTACGAAAAATGGGTCTTTCCCGAGGGGCTGTTCAAGGATTGCAACAGAATTTCGGGAAAGAATTCATTCGAGGCGATACGAATCAAAACGGAAACGGGAGGTAACCGGAATGAGAGAAAGATTGCAAATCAGTTCGGCCTTTGTGATGCTGCTTGCTATGACAACTCTGTGTTCGGGTTGTGGTGCTGAAAGGGAACAGGTCGGAGAAGATACAGCCACGGTAATCGAACAGGAGACGATATCCGAAGAAATGCAGAGCGTATCGGAAAACGCAGAGGAATCACAGAGCACAGAAAGTACTTCCTCTGCGGACGATTTGCAACAGGACAACCCGGACACGGAAACGGAGTCATTTGTTTCAGATCGTTCTGCGGTATTTAATCTTTTGTCCCAAATGACCATCGGATGGAATCTGGGCAATACCTTTGACGCATTCGGGGCGGGGAATACTCTTGACGCAGAGACCTATTGGGGGAATCCAAAGACCACAGAGGAAATGATCCGCACAGTTCACGACCAGGGCTTTAATACCATTCGAATTCCGGTGACCTGGGCAGAGCATGTGGGGCCTGCTCCCGACTACCGAATCGACGATGCATGGATCAATCGGGTACAGGAAGTTGTGGATTATGCCTACGAAGACGGAATGTTTGTTTTGCTGAATACCCATCATGAGACGGAGTTCTGGATGAATACCGATCCTGCCAAAGAGGAGCGTGTAACAGCCGAGCTTACGGCAATCTGGACACAGATAGCCGGGCATTTTAAAGATTACAACGATCACTTAATCTTCGAAGGAATGAATGAAAACCGGATCAAGGGCAGTGCGGATGAATGGAACGGTGGTACGGCGGACGAGCGTGCCGTGATCAATCGGCTGAATCAGGCATTTATTGACGCTGTCCGGGCAACCGGAGGAAAAAACGAGACCAGGTGCCTTGTGATATCCACCTACGGCAATAATGCCGGATACACTGCGGTGAAAGAACTGGAGATCCCGCAGGACGACAATATAGCGGTCGCTCTTCATATGTATACTCCCTATGTATTTACTTACGAAGCGGATAGCGGAAATATTTCGACCTGGGATGGGGAGAAGAAAAAGGAGATTGTCGCCACCATGAAGCAGGTGGAGAAGTATCTCCTAAAAAACGACGTTCCGGTCATCGTCACAGAATTCGGAGCGGTCAACAAAAACAACTCGAAAGAAGTGATCAAATGGGCAGGGGACTACCTTGGAACCATGAACAGCTTCGGCGTGAAATGTATCTGGTGGGACAATGGAATTTACGAGGGCACCGGTGAGAAGTTTGGTATCTTTGACCGCAACAATCTTACCTGGTATGACCCAGAACTCGCAGATACCTTGATTGCAGCCGTCAGGACAGAATAGAGAGAATAGGAGAAATTACGATGGAAGTGAATTTTCATTTGCCCGGCTTGAGACAGAATTACCCTTTGAATATGTTGATTTTGAGTCTGATGGAACAGAAGCCTCATTATTTCCGGGAGGGGATACGGATTGCCTCCTTTTTCGGCGAATTTCCGGCATCCCTTTGGAATGGCGGAAGACCCTCAAATTATGACCAGTGCGATTCCGATTTTATTCGGAATGTGGTGAAGAACATCAACGCCAAGGGCATTCCGGTGCGCTATACCTATACCAATATGCTGCTCAATGAGGAGGACTGCAAAGATCCCTACTGTAACTTTTGTATGCGTGTTGCAGATAACGGCATGAACGAAGTCATGATCTTTTCGCCGATTCTGGAGAAGTACATCCGGGAGAATTATCCGGGGTATAAAATCAACAGTTCTACCTGCAAGGAGATTCGTGATATTGATAAGGTGAATGAGGAACTTTCCAAGGATTACTATCTGGTAGTGTTGGACTACAATTTCAACAATCAGTTTGATCAGCTGGAGAAAATTCACGATAAGGCACGTTGTGAGATCCTTGTCAATACGCTGTGTACACCCAATTGCCCAAGAAGAGGCGAGCATTATCGGAATATCGCAAAGAATCAGCGAATTATGTTGAAAAACCGCAGGATGCCGCCGGATAAGCAGATACCGTTGGAGCATTGGTACTGTGAGTATGGTGAGATGAACTGCATCCATACGATCCAAGGATACAGCACCTACATATCCCCGGAAGCAATCTGGGAAAAGTATGTTCCCATGGGCTTTCATAATTTTAAGATTGAGGGTCGAACCGCGAATCTGTTCTCTCTGGTAGAGACTTATTGTCACTATCTCATTCGGCCGGAATATCAGGGACAGGCGAGGATTCTGCTGCTCAATAATCTTGTGGCAAACAAGGTCATACTGGTGAACCATCCAAGACCCAAGAAATGGGTTCCGGACGATCAGGCGTAAGCGGGAGGTATTTATGGAGAAGACAATCTACTGGCATCTGCCGGGATTTTGTTATTTTCGTCTGTTGAATCAGGTTGTGATCAATCTGATGAAGGACTATCCGGACAAATTTCACGACGGATATAAAATCGGATCCGTGTACGGGACTTTCCCCGGAGCTATCTGGAACGGAGGAAGAGCGGTATTCGGCATTACGGGAAAGTCCGATATTCAGGCTATCTTAAAAACCTACAACGATAAGGGAATTCCGGTGCGGTTTACCTGGACCAATTCGCTGATTGAGGAGAAACACCTGCAGGACACCTACTGCAATCTGATTATGCGGCTTGCGGACAACGGATTGAATCAGGTTTTAGTGAACACACCGGTACTGGAGCAGTATCTGCGGGACAATTATCCGGATTTTCCGATGATTTCCTCGACGACCAAGCGAATCACCGACCTGGATACCCTGCGGGATGAGCTTTCCAAGGATTTCTATCTGGTGGTATTGGACTATGATCTGAACCACAATGAGGAGGTCCTGAAGGCGATCAGCCCGGAGGCCGGGCGGGTGGAGCTTCTGGTCAATGAGGTGTGTTATCCTGGCTGTTCGCTGCGCGCGGAACATTATCGTCAACAATCACAGATGCAGCTGGAATTTGATGTGAATACGTCGTTTCCCTGTCCGAATAAGACCCAGCAGAGGACCTTTGCGGAATGTATGAAACGTCCCGCGTTCATAAAGCGGGAAGAGATTCCGTCCTATATCGAGAGGGGATTTGTGAATTTTAAAATTGCCGGACGCGGTATGCCACAGGATTATGTGAAGGAATCTTATCTGTATTTTCTGGTGAAAGAAGAACACCAGGACTTTATTCGCGGTAAGATCGACGGATTGCTGCAGCAATTCCGCGCGGCAAAACAGGCAAGGGGCAGGCGATGACAGGTGAATGCGCACAGATGTTTTTTTCGTCTGCGGAATGGGGATGAATATGAGATTCAAACGAGTGAAATTAGCAAGTATTATCTGCATTTTAGTAGTCGTTTACATGGCCGGATGCGGAAAGGTTGAAGAAGAGAACGGGCCGATTGTGGTGGAAAAGGAGGAACAAACAATCTCCTATGAGTTTGGAGTAGCTCAGATCGGGGATGTGGTAAAAACAGAAAAAATCCGCTGTACCTATCGTCAGATGAACGAACAGGAGGTGTCCTTCTCTGTCGGCGGAAGACTGGTGGAGCGTGTCTTTGTGGAAAACGGCGACAAAGTAAAAAAGGGCGATCTGTTGGTATCCTTAAGCGGCAAGGATCTGCAGCGACAAATTGACAGGCTGCAGTATCAGATCGCACGAAATGAGTTGCTTTTGGGCTATGCGGAAACGGATGAAGCTTTTGAATTGTCCGGATATTGGGTCAATTTCCTGTATTACTCACCGCAGACGGAGGAAGACAGGGATGCTTTGGATGAGCGCATCGCCGATACACAGCGAAATTACCGGTATACGAAGGAGGATTATTCGGACGCACTGGAGATGGACCGAAAGCAGCTTCAGGT
>CAMAGI010000150.1 GCA_945833775.1 uncultured Lachnospiraceae bacterium | reverse complement strand
TACAAGAAGTACGAGAATCTGTGGGCGAAGGCATTGAAAGACGAAAAGGAAGTCACAGTCAATGTGGATGTTCTGTACGGAACGGATTCTGCCAGACCAACCGGTTTTCAGGTGGAATATACGGTAGAAGGTGAATATTTCGAAGCGTTGATCGGCAATTCCAACGGAGGAGAAGAATGAGCGCGGTTTTTGAAGACGTTTTTGCACGACTCCAGACAGATATGATTGATGTCTGTCTGGAGTATGTGAATGATATGGCTGAAAAGGTGTATATTTACGTTTCCTGTGAAAACGGATCCGTCGCATGTGATTTCTTTTATCGCGTAGACGGAAAAATGATTAAGAAACACAGACTGGCTCAGGAGACCGGGAGGTCATACGATACTTCGGTTGCACGCCAGAAGGCTTGTATGAAGGTTCTTCAGGCGGACGTTTTGAAATTGATTTCAGCCTGTAAGGAGTTCGAACGTGAGATGCCTACGGAGATAAAGCTGATATACAGCGTGTCCGACGGCAGGACGGATGCGGATTATTCGTATGATAAGTATGTATCCGACTCCGATACGGTGACGGCATTTGATCGGTCCGATGCATGGTTTAGGAGACTGAAATGAAAAATTTGAAAAAATGGCTTTCGACGAAGGCTTATCGCCACGTGAAAGTCTTTTTATTTGTGTTTATCGTTTTCTTTAATATTTTTGTGGTATTGATCGGCGGAATAGCCATTCATTGTGCGGCGCCGCAGTCCTATCCCACTGTCGGAACGGGAATGTGGCAGATCTTTACCGATATTCTGGATCCCGGATTTTTGGGTAGTATTGCGAACGGGGATCGGGGAGGAACCGCATTCACCGTTTGCGTGGAAGTGTTCGTGATTCTTGTTTGTATGGTGACTTTTACCGGTGCCATTATCGGTTACATAGCGAACATGATCACATCCATTCTTGAGAATGCGGTAGCCGGTCCGAAACAGATGTATCTGAAAAATCATATTCTGATTTTGAACTGGAATAATCGGGCAGCCGGTATTCTGGCGGAATATCTGTACACTGAGATTTGTGAGGATGTTGTGGTACTCTCAAGCGGTGACCGCGATACCATCACGAAAGAAATTGAAGAGCAATTTTACGAATCCGGTTATAATAAGCGCCAGAAGCATGTAAACTTTATTGTAAAGCAGGGGGATCCCTTCTCCGCAACGGAGTTAAACGCCATCTGTGCAGACCGTGCGCGAACGATTATTGTCCTGTCGGATTCCAATCCGGTTGACGGTGAACTTCGAACGCTGAAGACGGTGATGATGGTCTCACAGATGAATCGTGATCGCAGCGACTGTACCATTGTTGTCGAAACGGATAACAAGAACGTATACGAGCTGGTTGAGCGTGTCAGTGAAAATAATACGGTTAAGATCATTCCCGCATACTTAAACAAGCTGCTCGGAAAGCTTTTGGCACATATTGCGTTGCAGCCCCGGTTGAATGTGGTTTTTGCCGAGCTGTTCTCACATTCCGGAAGTGAGTTTTTTTCCGTTCCGATCAAGGATGTGTTCCCGGAGGGAGAAGACTGGGAGGAATCCCGTATTCTGGATCGGTTCATGGCCGAGTATAATCGCGCCATTCCGCTGCTTACCACACGTGGATTTCATGCGGACAAAGAGGATCGGATTTTTATGTTGTCCGGCGAAAAATCCCATACCGGTCTGAAAAGAAGCAAAGCAGCGGATGAATGTGCCAAATTAACCTTGAAAGATCACTATGTGATTCCGCGAAAGATTATCATTCTGCTCGGAAGCAACAGTAAGATGGAATACATTCTCAACAGCTTTCAGGCCTATATTGCGAACTACGGCGAAGAGAATTTATCCGTCTATTTTGTGGATACGCTTAAGCATTTGGAACAGATTCCGGAAAGCGTATGTTTTCATAAGATAGAGATTAAGAATCGCTACAACATTCTGGAGATTCGCGAGGTTTTAAAGAAGTTTGACCTTGGCACAATCGATACGATCGTGATTCTTTCCGACGATACGGTTGCGGCTTCGGAATATGATATGGGTGCCCTGATTTCTCTGATTGATATCAACAAGGAGATCAGCAATCTTGAGAAGGAGAAACGTCCGGAGATCATTGTGGAGATCCTGAATCCGAACAACTACGAGATCGTCCGGCAGTACAATATTGACAATGTCATTGTCAGCAACAAGTACATCAGTTCCATGGTGGCGCAGCTCGGCGACGATTCTACAATCTTTAAGCTGATCTACGATATTCTTACCTTTGACGGCGAGATCGACGATTTCGGTTTGGAGTATTCCGCAACAAAGGACAGCAAGGAACTGTACATCAAAAGATGCGGAGATTATTTTGAAGAGGTACCGGTGTTCCGGAATCGTTTTCAGTTGATTCGTTCCGTGTTTGAAGCGAGTGGAAAGCAACATATCCCCATCGGAATCATTTTTGAAGATTCTTCCAAAAATGAACGGGAGGACGGTGTATTGACTTATATTCTGAACGATCATCTGGATGACGAAAAAGAGTTGGTTCTGTCGGAGAATGACCAATTGATTCTGTTTGCCAGTGAATGGTAGGAATTGCACTGATCGTACATTTATGATAAAATGTTTTTTAATGCACAGGCTCTCGTTGCAGGGCCTGTGATTTTTCGTAAAGAATGGGGAGTCGTCATGATACATTACCTTTTATCCGAAACCAATTCCAGTATGATTGCCTTCGTGGGAATTCTGTTTGCCTTTGTGGTGACGGTCGCAGCGATCTCACTACTGTGTCAATATCTGCCGAAGGATGCGGGCCGTGACTTTGCCCATGACGGAAAGCTTTCCGCCGGAAAGCCCAGAGGGGCCGGTGTGATCTTTGTACCGGTGTTTATCTGTGCGGCGCTGCTGTTTGGCGAACTCAGTGCGGAAAACATTATCTACCTGATTTTGATCGGTGTCTGCATGATGACCGGTTTCCTGGACGATGCATCCAAGACCCCCTGGGGGGAGTATAAAAAGGGGTTTCTTGATCTGTGCGTGGCTGCTCTGGTCGCGGTTACCTTCTTAAAATACAATTCCAGCGTTGTGGAGCTGGCGATTTTTGATGTGAGTTTTACACTGCCGCCGGTAGTGTTTGCCATTCTTGCCACACTTTTGGTATGGGTATCGGTGAACGTCACCAACTGTGCCGACGGCGTGGACGGGCTCTCGGGGACGCTGACAATCATCTCCGTAATGACCATTTATCTGGTGGACAGCAAGCTGGACCGGGCTTCCGATCTTCGGTTTTTCATTCTGATCTTTGCGGTCTGCATTCTGGGGTACCTTTGGTACAATGCGACGCCCAGCAAGCTGATGATGGGAGATGCGGGGAGCCGTTCCATGGGATTGTTCATCAGTATTGCAATTTTGAAAACAGGCTGTCCCGTACTGTATCTGCCGATCGCCCTGGTGTTGTTTTTGGACGGAGGCCTGGGTCTAGTAAAGGTCGCACTCCTTCGTTTTTTGAAGATCCATATTCTGCGGAATGTCCGCACACCTCTCCACGACCATGTCCGTAAGATCTGGAACTGGTCCAACACCCAGACGGTGTACCGCTTTGCGATTATCCAGATTATTCTTGCGGTGGCGGTTGTATATTGTGTGTAAATTCACATTCTTCTGCATCGGATGCTGTCGGGAGCAGGAGAAGTAAGGGAGCGGTGGAAACCGTAGGAAGAGGGAGAAGCTATGTATGATGAGTTAACACCCGGTGATATCCGGAAAATGCAGGAGGAAATCGAGTATCGCAAGGTGGTTGTGCGCAAGCAGGCTCTGGAGGATGTCAAGGAGGCGAGAGCGCATGGAGACCTGAGCGAGAATTTTGAATATCATGCGGCTAAGAAGGTCAAAAATCAGAATGAGAGCCGCATCCATTATCTGGAGAGAATGATCCGGACCGCCCGGGTGATCTCCGAGGATTCCGCATCGGATGAGGTGGGAATCAACAATACCGTGACTGTGGAGTTTGCGGACGACGGCAGCGTGGAGGTGTATCGCATCGTGACGACGGTGCGCGGCAATTCCCTGGAGGGACTGATCAGCAATGAGTCGCCCCTCGGGAAAGCCCTTCTGGGACATAAGGAGGGCGATACGGTTCACGTGCAGGTGAATGACTCCGTCGGTTATGATGTAAAAATCGTGAAGCTGGAAAAAACAGTGGATGACGGAAGTGACAAAATCCGCAGTTTTTAGAATAAAGGAGCACTTATGAAAAAATATTTGTTGTTTGATTTGGACGGGACTCTCACGGATCCGAAACAGGGAATTACCACCTGCGTACAGTATGCCCTGCAATCCTTCGGAATTGAGGAACCCGATTTGGACAAGCTGGAGCCCTTCATCGGACCGCCCCTGAAGGACAGCTTTATGAAATTCTACGGGATGAGCGAAGAGCAGGCCGGACAGGCTGTGGAAAAATACAGGGAGCGTTTTCAGGACACCGGAATTTTCGAAAACCGTGTCTATAACGGAATCCCGCAGATGCTTCGCACGCTGCAGTCCAAGGGCTTTTATCTTGCGGTGGCATCCAGTAAGCCGACGGTGTATGTGGAACGAATTTTGGAACATTTTCAGCTCTCCAAGTATTTCAAAGTCGTTGTGGGAAGTGAACTGGACGGTACCAGAGTCAACAAGGACGAGGTGGTACAGGAGACATTAAACCGCCTGTTTTCCTACAAGCCGGTTCAGAGAGATCAGGTCTATATGATCGGGGACCGCAAATTTGATGTGGAAGGTGCGAAAGCCTTCGGCATTGAAAGTGTGGCGGTTGCGTACGGCTACGGCAGCATGGAGGAGTTAAAGGAGGCAAAGGCGGACTATATCGTGCGCTCCGTCGAGGAACTGGAGAAATTCCTGCTTCGCGACTGCCCGGTTGCAGAAGAAAAGCAGACAGACCCTGTGAAGAGGCAGCAGAGGACCATCTGGCAGAATATCTGGCCGGTGGTATTCCCGTTTCTTTTGTTCACCCTGGTGCGGCAGATGATCGCCAACATCATTGCCTTTGTGGTGTCTGTGGTTGGGATATACCTGCCGGATTTCTGCACAGATCTTCTGTTTGTCCGGGATGAGACAGGGGAGTTCGTGGAGTTTTCGGGCAACGCGGGAACCGTGATCATCGCACTGTCCTTTGTGGCGGCTGTCTGTGTGATACGGAAAGGGGC
>CAMAGI010000149.1 GCA_945833775.1 uncultured Lachnospiraceae bacterium | reverse complement strand
ATAATCACCAGATAGGAGTCAGCATATGCCCAGTTTTCAGGTCTATTTAAAATGTGAACAGGATATCGAGACAACAAAAGACGATGTGTTCTTAAAGGATGTGGGAACAATCTGGTGCTCCGACAAGGATATTCGCGCCAGATTAAGCGCGCTCAAGATTCATCATTTCAGGAAGGAGGACCCGAAACGCTGCGTCATGGACAGCGTCAGCCTGATACAGCTGATGGAAGAGAACTGCCCCGGAATCCAGGTGCAGCTCATCGGAGAGCCGGATGTCCTGATTGAACGGGTGGAGCCCGACATGCATAAGAACTTCAGTCACCTTCTGCGATGCATTTTCGTCTGTCTGATCAGCTTCTTCGGAACCGCCTTCACCATTATGGCTTACCACAACGACATCGGCATCAACGAGGTCTTCAGTGAAATCTATCGTCTTCTCATGGGCAGGGAGGCAGACGGTCTCAATCCGCTGGAAATCTCCTACTCCGTCGGGCTGGCCGCCGGAATCATTCTGTTCTTCAATCACATAGGTGGTCGCCGCATAACAAAAGATCCCACCCCCATCGAGGTTGCCATGCGGATGTACGAACAGGATGTGAATACAACACTGATCGAAACCGCCTCTCGAAAGGGATGGGAACAATAGACACCGGGGAGACTTGTTAACGGTTCTTTTCGTAGAGAATCAAGAGTCCCTTGATCAAAAGCTGATTGTCCACAGCAATCTTGTGTTTGCAGCAGGGAATGATCACCTTGGCAAAACCGCCGGTAGCGACCACACCGGTCTCGTAGCCCAGATCCTCCCAGATGCGATCCACCATGCCGTCAATGCAGGACGCGTGCCCATAGATACTGCCGCTCTGCATGGCTCCGACGGTGGTGCCGTTAATCAGCTTCTGGGGAAGTTCCACCGCAATCTGGGGCAGATGTGCCGCATTGGTGGTCAGCCCGTTTAAGGAAACCTTCACGCCCGGTATAATCATGCCTCCCATAAATCGGCGATGGTCGTCGATCACGGAGATGGTCGTCGCAGTTCCCATATCAATGATAATGAGCGGGGATCCGTATTCTGCGAGACCTGCCACCGCGCCCACCAGAAGGTCCGGGCCCAGAGCCGCCGGGTTGTCAATCTTGATGTCCACTCCGGTCTTCAGTCCGGGTCCAACCTCAATGAGCGGCTTTTTCAAGAGGATTTCCGCCGCATTGCGCACCTGTCTTGTCACCGGGGGAACCGACGACGATAGGATACCGCCGCGGATTTTCTCCGTATCAATCCCATGGATATCCATGATGGTCTTAATCGAGATGGCATACTCGATGGAGGTCTTCTGAAAATCCGTGTGAATGCGCTCCTCAAAGATCGTCTGCCCGGTTTTCTCATCCATGCAGCCGAACACAATATTGGTATTTCCTACATCAATTGCAAGTACCATGACACGCTCTCCTTTTGAAAATACCTGGAGCGTTTCTTCTCCAGGTATTCTTTCGTAACTGTATTTATTTGTTGGTATTGCCAACGGAACGAAGTCCCAGCTGTACAATCCGCACGATCACAGAGCTCAGAACCAGATTCACGGCAAGCTCAACCAGGAAGTTCACGCCCACCAGGCCCAGAATCATGTAAGATCCTGCGGAGGCAAAGCCTGCTGCCTCAGCCCAGCTTACGATGGTGCTGTAGAAAAACAGACAGCATCCGATCAGGAACACACCGGTGTTGACAACCGGAGCGACAACCGCGGAGAGAACCGTTGCAACGATACGGTTTCTGTCCGCCAGCAGCTTGTACACAATACCTGCCGCAAGACCTGCCAGCATACCCTTGCCGATACAGGTAACTATCGTTCCGGGAATATTGATCGCCAGAAACACCCCTGCGTCCGTGAACAGAACGACCACTCCGAATACGAAGCCCAGCCACGCGCCTGCCCACGCCCCGTACAACGCAGCACCTACTACGATGGGGATGAGCACCAACGTGATGTTGAATACTCCGAAACGGATACCGATAGCCAGTGCCTGCAGTACGATGACAATGGCTGTCAGCAAACCAACGCCTACGATTTGCTTTGTTTTGTTTTGCATATTTAATTTTCCTCCTGCTACTGTCCCGATTCTTCGGGTACAGTGCGTTAATACTGTAACATCTTTCGGATGAAATATCAAGAATGTTCCGAAGAAAATACAATCCTCCGCTTACCCTAACGGAATCAGATCCGAGTAGGTCACATTCCCCTGTGCGTCCTTGACATAAAACATGCAAACATAGTTCTCGGGATCGGGAATCGGCATAATCTGAAGCTCATATCCGTTTGTCAGATCCTGCTCAAAGCCGACGATCCAGCCGGTCTGCTCCCAGTCATAGAAATTCATGGAATTGCCCTGTGCATCCTTCGTTACATAGCTTACCCGGGAAGTGACCGCCATGCACTCATAATCGTCCAGATCGTAAAGCTGCTTGCTGGCACCCTGTGTCTCGTCGGAATCATCCAACGGAACGGCGCAGCGGATGATTCCGTTCGGATATTCCTCGTTTACCACAATCTGCAGTCTGGCGTTATCCATTTTCCAGTCTGCCAGATTGTCTCCAAAGCTCTCCAGCATGACGATCGAAAGATAACGCTTCTCACCGGAGGACGAGTCATTGTCCACCAGAATCATGGGGATATCGGACAGCTCTCCGGTGGTCATGTCACGGATATACACCGCATTGTTGCTGTACCGGGCGTGAATTACTCCGTTTTCATCCATCTTTGCATTCTTGCCGCCATGGACACAGAGGTAGGCGGGATCGTCCCTCTCCA
This sequence comes from uncultured Lachnospiraceae bacterium, assembly GCA_945833775.1. GTDB lineage: Bacteria > Bacillota > Clostridia > Lachnospirales > Lachnospiraceae > Acetatifactor. Next base: position 2,410 of record CAMAGI010000149.1, on the reverse strand, counting down.
GATTTTGATCCTCCAAAAATCCGGTGCGGGCGTCGCGCAGAATATAGTACCCCGCACTACCGAAATTCTGCTGTTGCTCGGGGGTCAGCGCGAGGGAGATATCGTAGCCCTGTGTCTGTGTACCGGGAAGAACCGGAGCCACCTCATTTACTTCGGTCTTATTGTCCGACACATCCCAGTTTCCGGCAAGCGTATCGCCGTTTTTGATGGCATAAAAATCCTTCAGGAAACTGTTGTATTCCGATACAATATCCATGCTGCTCTGGATTGCTATGTACGCATTCGTGTATTCAGACTCGGATTCGTAGGGATAGCAAAGTGAAATACCGCAGGCATTTTCCGCGTTTGTTTCAGAATAAACAACCATATTGCGGATGGCTTCTATGGCTGCCCCGGGATCCGCATCCGTATCCTGCATCTGCTCCAAAAGGTGCACCGCATCCACCATACCGTAGTCAAAGGAGGTGGAATAGCTTCCAAAGTCCCGCACCTGCCCTCTTGCGCGCACAAGCTTCGGGAAAATATCCGCATTAAGATCACCGTCAACCCGTGCAAAGAAACGGTTGAGCTCCTCCTCCGCAGTCGGATATCCGCGAAGATCAATGCAGGAGAGCGTCAGATCCGCATACAGTCTGGGAAACGCCTCAAACACGGCCTCTCCGTACATAAAATAGTGCTGTATAATGGACTGTCCGAGAGCCGCGCCATCCATATCCGGTTCATCCAGGCTGGACAGAAAAGCATAATGCCATCCCCAGCCGGGCTCCGTCTCCTGGGAGGCAACCAGATAATTGGCATAGGGCTCGAAGACATCCGCCACCTCCAGAGAATTCATCAGGCAGGCATCAAAGCCGATCAGTTCCAGCTTTCTTCCCTTGCTTCCCACTGCGCTCTGCATGGCCGAAGAGAGTTCCTCCAGAGAAAGCACATCGTTGTATTTTTCATCCACGCCGAAGCCGCCCACCGGTCCGCCGCCGTGATCCCAGAGGATCAGACTGTACAGATCCGTATCGTAATGTTCAAAACAATCGTCCACAAAGGCTGCCAGCGTGTCCGGATCGCCCATATCCGCCTCCGCAGTCTCCGATACCTCAAATCCCTCTTCCGTGCTTATCAAGAGAGCATTCCCCTGTCCCGACACATAATCATTCTGCCACTCCCTGGCGCCTCCGGTGTAGACCACCACATTGTGCTTACTTCTGTCAAAACAGGCAGTCTCCATTTCACCGAGGTCTTCCGTGGCGCTTCCGTATTCCGACTCCAGATTGGATCCCACCATATAGACCATGATCGTATGGGAATACACTTCTCCGGGCGCATGGTTCTCATGGTCATAGGTCTGCGCATTGGTATTGCCCTGCAGCACCGTCCCGGCACCCGATTCTCCTTGCGTCTGCTGCTGAAGCTGCTGCGCCTGCGCATGCAGCTCCTGCCGGTAACGTTCCTCTGCCTCGGAAAGCTCCCCGAGAAGCCCGATCACCTGGATCGGTGTGGTGCATGCACACCCCGTAAGCAGCAGGGTAGCCACTGCCAGTATCGCTGTCATTTTTACCGAAAATCTTCCTCTTCTCATACGTTCTCTCTTTTCCCCATTCTCTTAAGTGTCGATCAAGGATCCTTTGCCGCATTTTCACATGCTTTGCGCTCATTATACCCACAGACCGGCGCGGTGTCAAACCTCGTCTTACGCCCGTGCCGCTGCCGACCCGCTCAGTGCGAAAGAGCCGATCCGAGGCCCTCGGATATTCAGATCCCGAACAACGAAAGCAGATAGCATCCCAGTCCCAAGAGCCAGCTGACAAATACACCGTACAGTATAACCGGACCGGCGATGGTGAAGATCTTACAGCCGATACCGTACACCTGCCCCTCCTTTTGAAACTCAATGGCCGGAGCCGCCACAGAATTGGCGAATCCGGTGATGGGAACCAGGGCCCCCGCACCTCCCCATTTCACAATGGCCGGATAGATATTGAAGCCGGTCAGCACAACGGATAACAGGATCAGGATCAGGGAGCACCAGCTGCCGGCGGTCTGCTTGTCCAGTCCGAAGTTGTTTGTCGCCGTATTTAAGATCAGCTGTCCGAGACAGCAAATGACACCTCCCACAACAAATGCCTTCGCCATCTGCAGAGGCAGGCTGTGAGTCGGTGTCACCTTTTTGATAAAATCTCCATACTCTTTTTTGGTCGATTGCGTTGCTTCACCCATAATATCCTCATTTCTGCGCAGGATATCCGCGCTTTTTGTGTCACTGTCATAAAAAGGCTGCAAGCTTACTATATCCAAAGCAGAAAGAAAATATACAAAATGGTCAGCAATCGTTCATTTTTTGATCAGCTTCTTCCTTGTCAACGCAGAGCAAACACCGCGATATGATCGGTCCGCGCCAGCTCACTGCAGCCACGCT